>DATNOR010000034.1:0-22167 GCA_035601235.1 Gemmatimonadales bacterium | reverse complement strand
GTTCTTTCAGGAACGACGGCCATTTTTCGTCCAGGGCGCGGGCATCTTCCGCTTTGATGTGAATTGCAGCCAGGTGAACTGCAACGGCGAGGGGCTGTTTTACTCTCGGCGCATCGGTCGCGCGCCCCAGCTCGGGTTTGGCGACCCCGAGTCCCCGACCGCAACCACGATCGACGGCGCGGCGAAGCTGACCGGCCGCCTTCCGGGTGGGCAGACGATCGGGGTGTTCGATGCGGTCACCGAGCGGGCCACCGGGACGCTGGGCAGCACCACGGAGCCCACCACCAACTACGCAGTGGTGCGGACACAGCAGGATTTTCGCAACGGGGAGAGCGGCGTCGGCATGATGCTCACGGCGGTGAATCGCAGCCTCGACCCGCAGACCGAGAACGTGCTGCGCCGCAGCGCCTACGTAGGCGCGGTCGACTTCCGGCACCGCTTCCTCCAGGGGCGCTACCAGATTTCGGGGTCGGTCGACCTCAGCCGGGTCGCGGGAACCGAGTCCGCGATCGCCCGCACGCAACGGGATCCGGTGCACTTCTACCAGCGGACCGGAAGCTTCGATTCGACCCGTACCAGCCTCTCGGGCAACGCCGAGGAGCTGCTGTTCGGCAAGGTGGGCGGCGGCATTACCCGGTTCGAGACGAGCTACCTGCGTCGCTCCCAGGGGTTCGAGGCCAACGACCTCGGGTTCCTCTTGCAGGCGGACCAACAGAGCTGGAACACTTGGTTCGGCGTGCAGGCGCAGCACCCGGCGTCTATTTACCAGATCGCGTTCTGGAACTTCAACTGGTGGCAATACTGGACGGCGGCAGGCACTCCCGTCGATCGCGCGGCCAACACCAATGGCCATGTCATGCTGAAGAACCGCTGGTGGCTCCACGGCGGCGTCACCGTGGGCCAGCTCGGCACCACGTTCTGCGATCGTAACTGCTCGCGGGGGGGACCGGCCGTACGGGTCGATCCCTATCTCTCCGTGCAGGGAGAGGCGGACGGAGACGGACGCCCCGCGTTCGTCCCATACATCTGGTTCAACTACCGGCGTAGCGACGGCGGTCGGTCGGAACGGTTCAACGGCAACGTGCAAGTCACTTACCGCATCGCCTCTCAGGTCAACACGTCGCTGACCCTGCGGGCAACGCACAACGTGAACGATGTGCAGCCCCGGGGCCCGGACTCGACCGGCACACACTACCGGTTCGCGCACTTGAATCAGAAGGAGGTCTCGCTCACCGGCCGAGTCGACTACACCCTTTCGACCACGCTCACCTTCCAGCTGTATGCCCAGCCGTTCGTCAGCAAGGGAACCTACTCCAACCCGCGCGAGCTCGCGGACCCGCACGCCGCAGCATTCGACGATCGCTACAAACCGTTCGCATTCTCGCCCGGCGGATTCAACGACAAGGAGTTCCACTCGACCACGGTGTTGCGCTGGGAGTACCGTCCCGGCTCGACCCTGTTCGTCGTGTGGACGCAGGGACGCGGGGACTTCGCCCCGGCCATGGGCCCACGCTCGCTCAAGGGTGATTTCGAGGACCTGTTCGGGCTGCATCCCAACAACACGTTTCTCGTGAAGGCGTCCTACTGGATCAACTGGTAGGGCATCAGTGCGCCGCCACGCCGTCCAGCACCAACCTCACCGCGGCGTCCTTCCAGCGCTCGCGTAGCGCCGGTTCGTCGGCACCGAGCGGCGGGGCGCTCGTCGCGATCAGCGACTCGAGGCCGAGGTAGGCGACCATCAAGACGAGGGCCTGGGCGGCCGCGAGGTGAGGGTCGACGTCGTCGCGCACCCTTCCCCGGCCCTGCCCCTCCGCCAACAACACGACGAGCTGCTTGATGGCCGGCGCAAAGGGACGCGCGTCCGAGCGCCCGGCCGACGTGAGCAACTGGACCAGGTCGGGATGGTGAGCGAGGAAGTCGAACTGCTGCGCGAGCGCGGCCCGGATCCGGTCCAAGGGATCGCGGCCGGGGACTGGTAGCTCGCTCAGCGCCCGCTCGAGCTCGGCGGCGCCCTGGCCAACTACGGCTGAAAACAGCCCGCGCTTCGAGTGGAAGTAGTAAAACAGCAGCTGCTTGTTCACACCGGCCCGGCGGGCGATCCGGGCCATCCGCGCACCGTCGAACCCGTGCCGCGAGAACTCGTCGCTGGCTGCGGTGATGATCCGTAACGCTCTGCTGTTGCTCAGCTTTGGCTTCACGGGCCTATTTTATCAACCGGATGGTTGATGAAATATACCGTCCCAACCTGCCAGCGCCAGGTCAGCAGGAATCCGCGCCAGCCCGTCCTTGAGGAATCGGTTCAATAGCCGGTTGACTTCATCGGGCGCTTCTTCCTGCACCGCATGACCGGCGCGGGGCACGCTCAGGAACGCCGCGCGAGGGATCCCCGCCGCGAGCGCGCGTCCCAGGGTGATCGGGATCAGGCGATCGGCTTCTCCCCACAGCACCAGTGTGGGTGCAGCGATGTGGTCGAGTCGGCCCGCGAGCCCATCGAATCGGAACTCACGCAACACGGCACGCAGCGAGCGCCCGTACTCGGGCTCCGCGACCGGCGCGTAGGACTGGTCTACGTCCGCATCGCTGACCTTGCGCGGGTCGGCGTAGGTGGCCTTGAGCAACCGCTCGGTGAGCCCCCGGCCCCGGAACGCGAACAGCAGCGGTCCAACGAGAGGCCAGCGCCCCACGCGGAACAGTGGCGGCTCGCGGGCGCCGAGCCCGGCCGAGCCGATGAGTACCAGGCCGCGCACCCGCTCGGGGTGCGCGATGGCGACTTCAGCGGCGATGGCCCCGCCCATCGAATGCCCGATGAGCACGGCGTCCGGGAGATGGAGGGAGTCGAGCAGGGCCATGGTGAGACGGGCGTAGGAGGCGTTGTCGTAGCCGGTGGCGGGTTTGTCCGAGAAGCCGAAGCCGCGGTTGTCGAAGGCGATCACCCGGTAGCCTGCGGCCGCGACGGGTGCGAGGTTCTTGCGCCAGGCGTACATAGAGGCCCCGAGCCCGTGGAGGAAGACGACGGGGGGCCCTCGCCCCTCGTCGATGTAACGCAGTGCCGTGCCGTCGACCGTGATGTGCCGGGCGGTGAATCCGGTCCGCGCGGGAAACCGGCTGGCCTCGGGGATGGCGGGGGACCGGCACGCCGCGACGGCGAGAAGGCAGCACCACGCGAGCCGCTTCACGGGAGACTCCGCAGCGCCACGCGCACCACCGCCAGCATCGCCGGATGCGAGCTCCAAAGGGCGGCCACTCCCTCCCCCGCCCCGCTGGCCACGACCGCGTGTGCGTCGTCGATCAGCAGGATCGTGGGCGTCTCCGGGGGAACGACCCCCGCGACGAGGCTGCTCGCCTCGACGGGCACGTCGCCCGCGACCCGGAGCTCGACGGCGGTGCGCTCGCGGGCGCGGCGCCAGGCGGGCAGCGACGGCCGCAACAGCTCAGCCGCGAGCACACCCTCCACCCGCTGCCCCGCCCGCGCGACCAGCTGCATGACCAGATTGGCCGCCGCGCGGGCCCCGGCGACCGCCCGGCTCTCGGGCTCGACCGGCTCGCCGGCATCCCGCAGCGCGTGGCTCAAGCGGTCGAGCGCCTGACCCTGCTCGGCGGCGAGCTGGGCGATGAGTGCCCGGGGATCGACTGCGCGGTAGCGCGCCGGTCGACCGGGGAGGCGGATCGCGGCGGCGCGCCCGGCCAGGCCCTCGAGCGCTCCATACGTGTTCGCGCGCGCCACGCGGGTGGCATGGGCGACCGCGTAGCCCGTGGAAGGTCCCAGCCGGAGCAGGGCGCCGTACACCTGCGACTCGGTGGGAGTGAAGCCGAAAGGGGTGAGATCGACGGAGCCAGGCATAAGTAGTAGTATATGCTACTACTGATGCCTAGACAATCTCGACCGGAATGCCGAGCAGCCGGGCGATCAGCCCCAGCCGGAAGGTGGCGTCGGTTTGGCGCTGTGCCGGACTCTTGCCGGGGCCTTCGAGTGGGAAGTAGTGCGCCGTGAGTGGACTGGACGGCTTGGGCATGGTGCGCAGGCTCTTGGGACTCCAGATGCCACGGTCGTCGCACTCGCTGAACAGTCGCGCCAGCACGCGGTTCGCGCTCGGGATCTGGCGCACCAGCCCGAGTCGCGCCAGCAGTTCGAGCCAGTAGAGCGCAAACGGAATGTCGCTGACGTGGCCCTGGGCGTCCGAGCGCAGCGGGTCACCCAGCAGCTCGAACACGGGCTTCAGGGGCTTGCGGCCGGCGAGCACGAAGAAGGCTCGGCGCGGCGCGGGCACCGAGAAATAGTGACCCAGCCGCTCGATGAACCCCGCCCGCTCCCGCTGCACCGGCGGCAGGAACGCGAGCATCTCGACGGCGAAGATGCTTGGGGGATGGGTGAGCGGGTCGAGCACCGTCTTGCCCTGCGCCTTCTTGAATGGCTTCTCGGCGAGCTCGCTGCGCAGGTACTGCGAGATGCTGCTGGCGATCGTGTGGGCCGTGCCGCGCACGCGCGGATCGTCGCTGTGGCCGCCCCGCGCCAGCGTGCACGCCGCGGCCTCCCGGCCTAGCCGCCGCGCCCAGCGCGCCAGCCCGACGTCGGTGCGGGCCGGCTTGTGAAACTCCACCAGCAGCTCCAGCGCCCGCTGCGCCACGCTCTTGTCGGCATCGTCCGGCTCGATGCGCGAGAGCAGCTGGAAGAGGAACCGGTCCGCGTCGCGAAACAGCCGCTCGCCCGGCGGCCACCCCAGCTCGATCAGCCGGCGGTACTGATATACCGTGCCTGGCTCGCTCCAGCCGTACGCCTTGGACGCGACCGGCGCCAGCAAATTGCCGCCCCACAAGCCGTTAGCCTTCTGCTTCCGGGCGATCGCCTGGGCGGGCTTGTGCTCCACCACGGCCTGGCGCAGCGACGCCAGCCGCTCAGGATCCCGCTCCGCTTCGGGCACCACCTCCGCATAGGCCCGGTACACGAGCGGCGGGCTCGCCGCCTCCACCAACCAGGACAGCGGCAGCCGATGGGACGCGGGGATTTCCAGGCGCTAGCTCCGCGGTGCGGGGGGTGCGACGGCGGGCGCAAACTTATGCAGGGACGTACCAATAGGCCAGAGGCACGCCGCTTTCGGAGCGCGCCAACTTCGTATGCTCTTGCGCCTAAATATATTACACAGAGTGCAACAACATGCACTCTCAGGGCCCTCCGGCCTGCGGCCGCTGGAATTCCGAGTGCGGGAGCCATTGCGGCAGCGTGGGCGCGTTCGCGACGGCCAGGGCCACGCGCAGCGCCACCCGTACCTCCTGCGCCATGCCCTCGTAGCGGAACGTGGGCCGGTACTCATCACTCGGCTGGTGATAGCGCTCTCGGTTGTAGCGTTCCGCTTGGTCCTTGCCCCAGCCAGCGGGCCGGCCCACGAAGTCCACCCCCGGCTCGATCGACAGCGCCGGCACACCGGCGCGGGCAAACGGGAAGTGGTCGGACCGGTAGAACGATCCGCGGACGTCGGGCTGGTGCACCACGCTCAACGACTCCGCTCGCGCGGCCTGCTCGAACACGCTCCCCAACGTCGAGCGGTCGATCCCCAGCGCGTCGATGTCCCGCGTCGCGCCCCGCACGTTCACCACGTCCAGGTTGAGTACGGCGGCGGTGCGCTCGAGCGGGACGAGCGGGTCGCGCACGTACCCCTCACTGCCGAGCAGGCCGCTCTCCTCGGCGGTGGTGGCGACGAACAACAGCGTGCGCAGCGGCCGGGACTGGCTCTGCATCAGCGCTCCGGCGGCACCGAGCATGGCCGCCACCCCGGAGGCGTTGTCCTCCGCGCCGTTGTAGATCGAGTCGCCGTTTACCGCCGGTCCGATGCCCTTGTGGTCCCAGTGCGCCGTGAACACCACCACCTCGCGACTCCGAGTGGGGTCGCTTCCGGGGAGCTTCGCGACGACGTTCTCCGACTGCACGTGACGCACGGCACTTGTGAGGTCGAGCGCGACGTGCAACCCGGTCGACACCGGGCGGAAGTCACGCCGGGCGGCCGCCCGCGTCAGCGAGTCTAGGCTTAGGCCCGCCTGCCCGAGGGCCGCCTGAGCGGCGTCGTGCGTCACCCACCCGGCGAACGCGATGCTCTGCGCGGCCGGACGATCGAGCTTGAACTGCTCCACCGACCACGAGCCGCGCACCACGTCCCATCCATAGGTGGCGCTTTCGGTCGTGTGCACCAGCAGCGCTCCCACCGCACCGCGGCGCGCCGCCTCTTCCAGTTTGTAAGTCCAGCGCCCGTAGTAGGTCAGGGCGCGGCCGTTGAAAATCGTCGAGTCCTGAAGACCGGGATCGTTGACGAGCATGAGCAGCACTTTGCCCCGCACGTCCGTGTCCTTGAAGTCGTCCCAGTGCCACTCCACGGCCTGGATGCCATAACCCACGAAGACGACTTCGTCGTCCGCCACGATGTGGCTCTCCGGGCGCTCCGCCCAGGCAACGAAGTCGTCGAGGTACTTGAGCGCGCGCGGCGTGCCGCCCCTGCCCCACACCAGCGACGGATGCGGCGTCATCCCGACCAGCGCCACCGGTTGGAAGTACGATCCGTCGGCGGCCCCGGGCTCGAGGCCCATCGCCTCGAACTGCGCTGCTATGTACTTGACGGCCAGGCGTCCGCCCCGCGTGGCCGGCGCCCGTCCTTCGAGCTGGTCGTCCCCGAGATACTTGAGGTGCGCGTCCATCGCGGCCGCGCTCGGGGCAAACGTGACCGCGGTGGGAGTAGGGGCGGGGGCGGGGGCCGTGGTGGCGCAGGCGGCGGCCGCGGCGGCGACGAGAGTGACGCTGCGCATCGGGTGCGATCCTCGTGATGGGGGTCGGGAAGAAAATCCGCTTGATCCACCTTCGGCAAGGGGTCATCTTTCGCGCATGCTGCAGCTGTTGCGCTCCCGGCGAGTCGAGAAGCGGCCCGATCATGTGCGGCTCGCCGGACGGGTGTTGTTCCTCACGGTGGATCCCGACCTGGTGCGGCGTCAGCTCGAGGGCGAGGATCTCGCCTGGCGTCCCGAGATCGCGCTGCGCGACGACATCTCCACCGACGAAATCACTCCTGCCTACATCTGTTACTACTACGACGAGACGCTGGGCGATTTCCCCTACCTGGGGCTCAAGTGCGGCGAGCAGTTTCCGGTCGGCCGCGGCGCGGTAAAGCGCGGGGGGTTCATCGCCTCGGTGAGCGGCAAGCGGCGCGGGAAGGGGTCCTCCCGCGAGCAGTCCCCCTATGCGGAGATGTGCGCCGGGATCAAGCTCGTGGTCGCGGAGAACATCGAGCGCATCTACAAGGAAAACTGCCAGAACCTGGGTGTGCTCACCACGACCGACTTTTCGCTGCTCGACAAGGTACGGCGCGGCGCTGCGATCCCGCTCAGCGCCTTCACCGCGGGTGAGGGTGAGATCACGCGGGGCATCATTGAATATGGCGGCCTGTTCAACTTCAACGTCGCCCGTCTGCAGGGGGCAGTGGTGCTCACGCCCCCCGCCACACCGCCGCGCCCGATGACCCTGGGCGAGAAGATCCTCGCCCGGCACTGGGTGGTGGACCCCTCGCGCGGCAAGGTGGGTGTACCGGCCGTGAAGCCGGGCGACGAAGGATTCGTCGTCACCGACATCCGCTTCAGCCACGAGTACGTCACGCCCATGGCCGCCATCTTCTTCGAGCAGCTCGTGGGCCCGGACGAGAACGTGAACGATCCCGGCTCCATCCTCATGTTCCGCGACCACCTCACCTTCCTGGGCGAGGCGATGACGCCGGAGCGCGTGAAGGAGGGCCTGCTCGACGTGGCCCTGCAGCTCGAAAAAAAACAACGGGCCTTCGCGGAAAAACAGGGGATCAAGCTGTACGGCGAGCTACGCCTCGGCCACCACGGCTCGGAGGCAATCTGTCACTCGAAAATCCTCGAGGGTCACGCCGAGCCCGGCATGATCATCATCGGCAGCGATTCGCATACGCCGCACGCCGGTGCCGTCGGGTGCGTCGCGTTCGGCGTCGGCACGACAGCGATCTTCAACTCCTGGATCACCAGGGACGTGCGCCTCACGGTTCCGGAGACCGTGAAAGTAGTGGTGCGGGGGCGGAAACCCGATAACGTCACGGCGAAGGACTTCATGCTCGAGATCCTGCGCCATCCCTATGTGAAGAGCGGCCAGGCGATCGGTAAACTGGTGGAATACTGTGGCGATGCTGTCGAGTCGCTGTCGGTCGACGAGCGCGCCACGATGACCAACATGACCGCCGAGGTGGGGGGGTTCACCGGCTACGTCGCGCCCGACGAGAAGACCGTCGAGTACTTGATGGCGTACCGGAGCATGGCACGTGCTCAAGCGGAGCGGCTGTGCGCCGGCGGTTGCAGTGATCCGGACGCCGAGTACTGCGAAGTGATCGAGATCGACGCGAGCGCGATCCGGCCTATGATCGCGCTGCCCGGCGATCCGGGAAACGGTCGTGCCATCGAGCAGTCGGAGCGCGTGCGCGTGGACATCGCCTACGCGGGGTCGTGCACTGCCGGGAAGAAGGAAGACATGGACATGTACGCGCGCGTGCTCGGGCAGGCGGCGGCCCGCGGCGAGCGCGTGGCGCCGTGGGTGCGGTTCTACATCCAGTGCGGCTCGCAGGACGTCAAACGCTACTGTGAGGAGCGGGGCTACCTCGAGTTGTTCCGCACGGTGGGGGCGACGTTCCTCGAGCCCTCATGCGGCGCCTGCATCAACGCGGGTCCCGGTGTGTCAAAGACGCGGGACGAGGTGACGATCAGCGCGATCAACCGCAACTTCCCCGGCCGCTCCGGTCCGGGCCAGCTGTACCTCGCCAATCCCTATACTGTCGCCGCGTCTGCGATCGCCGGTTACATCACTGAATGGCAGGAGGGCATGGCACTCGCCGAGCCCCCGCGTTAGCGACCCCCGCTGGTCCCCGTTAGACCGGGCGTGGCGGTCGGGCCGGCGCCGTTCTTCGGCCGCAGCGAGCCGCGCTGATACACGCTGCGAGGGTTCCACAGCACCCACGACGTAATCCCCAGGTCTTCGGCCGCGCGGATCTGTTCGCGGATCTCGAACGCCGTGTAGCGCGGCAGCCGGCGTCCGAGTGTGAACGCTTGCAGGAACGGCCGGATCTCCGCCGAGCCGGGCAGGGGGCGCGAGCGCTGCAGCGCGTCGGTGAGAGCGCTGCGCACGATGTGATACGGCTGGCCGTTGGGCCACGCGTACCCGAAGGCCCCGCGATAGTAATGGCTGGGATACACCATCGGCAGCACCACGTCGGCCACGCGCACGAAATCCTCCCACACTTGCCCGATCCCCAAGTCGCCCGTCGTCACCGACGCGGTGAGCCCGAAGATGTCGAACGTGACCGGCACCCCGAGCGGGCGCAGCCGATCCTTGAGGAGCGCCACGTGGGCACGCACCGCCTCCCGCTGGGTCTCACCCGGGCGGTGGGAGGGGAAAACCGCGGTGGCCATGCGCTCGCGCGGCTCGTCGGGGAAGCGCACGTAATCGAACTGCACCTCCTGGAACCCGAGCCGCACCGCTTCGCGGGCGAGCTCCGCGGAGTAGATCCACACCGAATCGTTGTAGGCGTCGACCCACGCGATGTTGATCCGGTCGCGCCACAGGCCACCCGTGTCGCGCTCCTTGACCGACCATGCCGGCTTGCGCTCGGCGAGCAGCGGGTCCTTGGCCACGACGATACGCGCGATCGCGTAGATGCCGTGCGCCGCGAGCGTGTCGAGCCGGGCGCGCGCGTCTTTGGCACGCACACACTTGTTGGCGCCGATCTGCTGGGCGGTCGGCACGGACGATGGGTACAAGAGGCACCCGGTGTCGTCCTTCACATCGATCACGAAGGCGTTCACCTCGGTCTCATCCGCCAGCCGGACCAGCTGCCACAGCTTGGACGACCCGAACGCCCAGGCGTTCACGTACAAACCCTTGATGTTGGCGGCGCGCGGAAGCAGCACGTCTTCCTGCTGCATATAGCGGATTTCGACGGGGCGGAGCAGCACCTGCACTTCGTCCGCCGCCGTGGTGGTCACGACCGCCGGGGCCTGGTCGAGCGAGTCCCGTGCGGCGCCATCCTGCGCAAAAAGGCCGCGACTCGAGATGAGCGCGGCCAGCAAGAGAACGCCTGCCTGCCGGACCACAACCATAAGGGGCTACACGATAGGAACGGCGTGGGAATCAAACAAGAGACGTGAGTCACATCACTTGGGGGTCAGCTGTAAGCTGTTGAACAGCAACGGATAAGTGGCGATGCTCTGGCCACGGTATTGCGGTCGGAAGCCGAACAGCACGACGCGGCCCTGTCCCACCCTGACTTGCACCAGCGCCCCCCGCCCCGCCACGCGGTCGGGGTGCAATGCCCACCCCGACAAGAGCACCTTCTCCGGATCGGTCGGGTACCGGCCGACCACGCGGACGGCGCTCGAGTCGAGCACCTCGAACGCGGGGCCGCCCTCGTACCAGGCGATGCTCTGGGCCGGCATGCCCCGGGCGATGGGATCGCTCGGGTCGAGCTCCAGCCGGAAGATCGACCCGGGCGCGTAGAACTCGTCATCGGCCACACCTTCCAGCACGTTGCGCACCGGCAGCAGCAGCTGTTGCACGGCGAAGCGACCCGCGTCGTTCAGGGCGACCAGGGTGCCCCCCTCCTCCGCGAACTGGCGCAGCGCCTTCACGCCGTCTTCGCCCAGGCCGCCCGGATACGGGGCGGGATACTCGTGCGGGACGCCCTCCAGCAGCTCGTGGGGCGACTGATCGGGCAGCACGATGACATCGAACGCCACCCGCAGCTTGCCCGCCCGTACGACCGAATCGACCAGCGCGGTATATGGCACCTTCCAGGTGTCGAACACCCAGCGCGTCCACCCCTCGTCGATCGGCGCGGTGTACGAGCGGTACAGTCCCACACGGGGGGCATCCGGGCCGGCGAAGCCAGCGTAGTTGGGGCTCGCGGTCGGCGGCTCGACGGGGGCCGAGAGGCCGATGCGGAGCGAGTCGTGGGCCGGGACGGCGATCACGCCCATCAGGAGCGGCAGCGTATGGGCGGTGACGTCGTACGGCGGGAGCGGCGGGCCGCCGGGATAGAGCCGCAGGTCGGGATAGCGCTGCGGTTCGAGCAGCGTCTTCGCGAATGCGGCATAAGGCTGCCGCAGCACCACGACGTAGCTCCCGGCGGGAAACCGCTGCCCGCCGAGTGCGATGGGGTGCAACGCGGTGCGGATCTCTACCTGGCCGCGGTGCAGAATGCCGAGCAGGGTCACGAGCCCGATCGAGTCCTGATGCTGGCGGGGAATGACGTACGCGTAGGGCCAGCCGCGCCAGCCGCGCACGGCTCGTGTCCCGACCGTGAGGAAGTTGGCGAGCCATCGGTCCCGGTAGCGCGCCGCGTTCTGGAGCAGGGCGTAGGCTCCGTCGGTTTGGTAGCTCACGATGTCGCGCAGCGTCCAGCGTCCGCCCGGCCAGGGATGGCTGAAATTCCAGCTGCGCTCCCGCGGATTGAAGCCGCGCGCGCGAGTGGCCAGCTGCTCGAAGGGCACCTCGATGGGTGATGCGAGGTTTGCGCTGGCCGCCTCGGACAGGATGCGCACGCCGCCGTGGTAATGCTGATAGGCGCGGGCCGGCGTCCAGGCGTCGTAAATCGCGTTGACGGCGATGCCCGTCTTCCCCTCACCCGCCAGCTCCCACGCCATCGCCGTGCCGAGGGCATTCACGCCGTCCACCAGCAGGGGATCGACGTTGGGCTCGATCGGGTCGAGGTAGGGCGGCAGGAAGAGGCGCGATCCATCGCTGTCCTGCTGGTGGATGTCGTGGACGATCTGTGGATGCCACGCGTTGTGGATCGAGTCCACGACCAGCTGCGTCTCGATCTGCGTGAACGCGTACCAGTCGCGGTTGTTGTCGTGTCCGACGTAGGCGTGATACAGCTCGGGCGGGTCGCTGCCCTCGGCCGGGGTCCCGAGCGTGCGGCCGTACCAGCGGGCCACGATCGTGACGCCGTCGGGATTGAGCGACGGCACGAGCCACAGAATCACGTTGTCGAGGATCGCCCGGGTGGCGGCGCCGGTGTCGCTCGCGAGCCGGTAGGCGAGGAGCGCCGGCGTCAGGTGCCCGCCGACTTCGTTGGAGTGAATCCCCGACGTGATGAGGACGATGGTCTTCCCGGTCCGCAACGCCTCCTCGAGGTCCTGCGGGCGTTTGGCACCGCGGGGGTCGGCGAGCCTCGCGTTGAGCTCCCGATACCGATCCAGCTGCAGCAGATTCTGGGGGCTCGAGATTGCGAGCGCGACGAACGGCGCGCCCAGCGTGGTGTGCCCCAGCTCGTGGTAGCGGACGCGGTCGCTCGCCTTGGCGAGCGCCTGGTAATAGCGCACCAGCGTCGGCCAGTCGGCGAGCTTGCGATCGTCGCCCGGCTCGAACCCGAGTACCGCCCGCGGCGGTGGGATGCGGGGCGCGGCGGCGGGCGCGGGCCGGCGGCCGGCCGGGGCCGGTCGTCGGGCAGGGGACGGGCGGTGTTGCGCCCAGCACGGCGCGGGCAGCGAAATGGCGGCGAGCGCGCACAACGCGAGCAGCGGAACGTGCCTCATGGGGGGGCCAAGATATCGAGGCGCGCCCCGTCTGACCACCGCCGTCAGGGCAGCTTGTGCAGCTCCACGCGACGGTTTTGCGCCCGCCCCGCCGCGGTACTGTTGGGCGCGACGTAGCCGGACGCGCCGTATCCCTTGGCCACCATGCGCACCGGCGCTACCCCCTTGCGCGCAAGGTAGAACCGCACGGCGGCCGCGCGCGCCTGCGACAGGCGCAGGTTCGAGAACTTCGTCCCGGTGCTGTCCGTGTAGCCCCCCACCTCGATGCGGATCTCTGGATTCGCCACCAGCGACGCCGCAACGGCGTCGAGCACCAGGTACGAGTCGCGCGTCAGCACCGACCGGCCGGTCTCGAAGTTCACGCCCCGCAGGATGAGCGTGGGCCGCGGCGCGGGCGCCCCCGGCGCGGTCGGTCGCGCTGGCTCGGGCGCAAACAGCACCAGGCAGCCGTTCGCATCCACCTGACTTCCCGGCGGCGCCGGCGGGCACTTGGCGGGCGCGGCGGGCGCGGCCTGAGCGGTCGGGGCCCTGACGGCCTCGACGGGGAGAGGACAGCCGGTGGCGTCGACCTTGGTGCCGGCGGGCGTATTGGGGCACTGGTCGATGCCGTCCGGCACGCCGTCCAAGTCGGAATCGAGCGGGCACCCGTTGGCGTCCACCGTGGCGCCCTTGGGGGTGTTGGGACACTTGTCGAGGCCGTCCGGCACGCCGTCGGCATCGGCGTCCATGGGGCACCCGTTGGCGTCCACCGCGACGCCCGCGGGCGTGTTGGGACACTGATCGACGCCGTCGGGGACGCCGTCGGCGTCGGAATCGATAGGACAGCCCTTCGCGTCGACCTTGACGCCGGCCGGGGTGTTGGGGCACTGGTCGAGCCCGTCGGGAACTCCGTCGCCGTCGGCGTCGGTGGGGCAGCCGGTGGCGTCGACGTGGGCGCCGGCGGGCGTGCCCGGGCACTTGTCGAGCCCGTCGGGCACCCCGTCCTGGTCGGCGTCCAGGGGGCAGCCGCGCTGATCGACGACGGCGCCGGCCGGTGTGCCGGGGCAGGCGTCCTTGTCGTCGGGCACGCCGTCGCCGTCGGAGTCCTTGCGCACGGTACCGAGATGCAGCACCGAGAGACCGGCGGTGCCGAGATAGTGGGTCACCGAGTTGAAGCCGAAGTTCGACTGGGTGCTCGGGGTGACGATCGCCCGGCCCTCGAGGCGCAGGGCGATGCGATTGGTGAGAAACAGACGGATGCCGGCGCCGGCGTGCACGGCATTGTCGGTGAAATGGTACGGCGCGCGCGTTCCGAAGTCGAGCAATGTATAGCCGCCCAGCGCATAGACGGTGAGCCGGGGGGCGTGCAGCGCGTTGACCACGAGCGACGCACCGGCGATCAGGGGCTGCAGCGTGTTGGCGGTCCCGCCCGGCGGGGTCACCGTGTACTCGGGCTGGAACAGCACGTCCGCTTCGATGCCGACGACGTTGTTCAGCAAATAGCCCAGCCGGACACCGCCGCCCGGCTTCTGCCCGAGGCCGAACGCCGGATCGTAGCGCGTATAGGAGGCGAACGCGCCGGCTTCGAACTGCCCGGCGCGCTGCCCTGCGAGGGGGCGCGCGCCGAGCGCGAGCGCGCCCGCCAGCAGCGCGATCCGTCTCATGGCAGCTGGTGCAGCTCGACGCGCCGGTTCTGCGTACGTCCCGCCGCGGTCGTGTTGGGCGCGATCGGATTCGCCGGCCCGTAGCCCTTGGCGACCATGCGACTGGGTGCGACGCCGCGCGTCGCGAGATACGCCCGCACCGCCTCGGCGCGCGCCTGCGACAGCCGGGCGTTGGTCGTGGCGGATCCGGTGTTGTCCGTGTACCCGGCGATCTCGATGCGGATGTCGGGATTCGCCTGGAGCGACTGCGCGACGATGTCGAGGACCGTGAACGACTCCGGCTTGAGCGCCGATTTGCCCGTTTCGAAGATCACGCCGCGCAGGATGACCGGCGTGCGCTCGGGCGTGAACAGAATCGGGCACCCGGCGGCGTCCACGCGCGTGCCGTGCGGCGTGTTGGGGCACTTGTCTTTGGTGTCGTCGACGCCGTCGCCGTCCGAGTCCTTGAACCGCTGGCAGCCCACGCTGTCGACTTCCACACCGGGCGGCGTGTTGGGGCACTTGTCGATGCCGTCCGGGACGCCGTCCAGGTCCGAGTCGAGGGGGCAGCCGGCCTTGTCCACCATGGCGCCCGCCGGCGTATTGGGGCATTGATCGATGCCGTCGAACACGCCGTCGCGGTCCGCGTCCGCTGGGCAGCCCCGCGCGTCGACCGTGGCGCCGGCGGGCGTGTCGGGGCACTGGTCGATGCCGTCGAGCACACCGTCGTGGTCCGAGTCGAGGGGGCAGCCGGAGGCATCGACGTGCGCGCCGCGCGGCGTGTTGGCGCAGCGGTCCAGACCATCGAGCACGCCGTCGCCGTCGGAGTCGGACGGGCAGCCGCGCGCGTCGACCGTCGCCCCGGCGGGAGTGTTGGGGCAGGCGTCGCGCCGGTCGGGCACGCCGTCCCCGTCGGAGTCGGTGGCCGGGCCGCCGCCGGCGAAGACCGATAGCCCCACCGACCCGACGACATGTCCGGCCCAATCGGCGCCGGGCAAGCCCGTGTTGGGGGCATAGATCCCCCGCACTTCCACCCGCAGCGCGGCACGGTCGCCCAGGAACACCCGGTCGCCCAGCGCGCCGTGGATCGCGTTGTCGGTAAAGCGGTAGGGTGCGGCCTGCTCGTAGTCGAGGCGGGAATAGCCGCCCAGGATGTAGAAGAGATTCCGCGCGCCGCCGAAATTCAGCACGAGGCTCGCCGCGCCGACGGCGAGCGTGGGGGATGTGCCGCCGATCCGCGGCGTGAGACTCTGATAGCCGCCGTCCAGCTCGGCGCTCACGACGTTGTTGAAGAAGTACGCGAGGCGGCCGCCACCGCCGACCTGGTTGTCGAGATCGAACAGGTTGTCGTAGCGCGTCAGCGACGCGAACGCCCCGAGCTCGAACTGATGCGCGCGCTGCGCGGCGAGGCTGGCCGGAGCGCCGGCCAGCACTGTTGCCGAGACGAGGACGATCCCCAGCGTGCGCATCGGCGGCCGATCCCTCCCTGAGGTCGCACTACGGTAACAATTCGGCCTCCGGTTTGAAACCCCGGAGGCCGTTTCAGCGTGACGCGCATCACGCTCTACTAGCGCCCGTTTTCCCCTAGCGTCCGTTTTCCCCGCGGACGAACCGCACGGCCTTGGCGAGCTGGTCGCCGAGGGCCGCCAGCTCGGCGGCCCCGCGCGCCAGTCCTTCGATCGCCTGGAGCTGCTCGGCGGCGGCGGCGGCGACCGCTTCCGCTTCCTGCGTGGACGAGTGCGCACCGCCCTTCGCCTGCTCGAGCGACCGGCCGATCGTGCTCGCCCGCTCGCGGATACCGTGCGCCAGTTCCGCCACCCGCTTGCCCGCGCGCGCCGTACCGGCTGCCGCTTCGGCGATCCGGGTCAGGTCGTGGACCCAGTCCGTCGATCCCTGAACCACCTCTCCCAGGTCGCCCCGGAGGCGCTCGAGCAGCTGTGCCGCGCGGTCCAGCGCGCGGCGCGTGCCCTGCGCCGACTTGCCGACGTTGCGGGCCTCGCGACCGCTTTCCTCGGCGAGCTTGTGGACCTCGTCGGCCACGACCGCGAAGCCGCGGCCGTGCACACCGGCGCGGGCCGCTTCGATCGTCGCGTTGAGCGCCAGCAGGTTCGTTTGATTCGCGATGAACCCGATCGTTTCCGAGAACTTCTCGACCTGCTCGGCCACGTCGCGCAAGCGGAGCACTTCGCGCGCGCTTTCTTCGGTGGTCACGCCGAGGTCCGAGAGCCGGCGCACCGCCGCCTGGGTGGCGAGCCGGATCTTCTCCGTCGTCTGCTCCATCTGCGCGCCCGATGCGCGGGTCTCGTCGCCCGCGGCGGCGACCTCACCGGCGTGCTGCGCCAGTTCCGTCGCCTCGCGGGCGAGCGCGCTCACCAGGCCGGCGGCCTGCGCCGCGCCCTGGCTGGCGCGGCGGGCGGTGGCAGCCACCTCCTCGCTCGACGCATGAATCTGCTGGGTCGTCGCGGTGAGGGTCTGCATGTAGGCGCTGGTGCGGTCGGACGCGCCCACGACGGGCTGGACCGAGCCCTCGATGGCGAGCATGAGCGCGAGCTGCGGCGCCAGCAGGGCCAGCAAGTCGCCGTCGGAATCGCGGTACATGGCCGGATCCGAGTGACGCACGCTCCACACGCCGACGAGTTGCGCGGCGTGATACAGCGGCACCAGCACCTCCGATCCCGGTTGCTCCCGCCCGGTCGTCACCACTTGCTGACGTGCGAGCGCACGCGCCACCACCGGACGCCGCAGCCGGCGCACTTCACCCGTGAGCCCGGCGTCGGCGTCGTAACGAAACGTGCCCCCGGGCGTGGCGGCGGTGTCGGCGATGATCTCCATCTCGTTGGTCGTGGCGTCGTAGCGGGCGAACCCCATGCGCTCCCACGCCACCAGCCGGCGGGCCAGCTCCTGGATCCGCGGAAAGCTCTTCGCGAGGCTGATGTCCCGCGCGATCGCCTGGCCCAGCCCCTGGATCAGGGCCAGCTCGTCCGCCCGGACACCGCGGCGGACGACCGAGAGCGTCGCCGCCGTGGCGCCCGCGAGCCCCACGCCGATCGCCGCGAAGACGGCGGTGTCGACGCCGGCGTGCAGCAGCGCGAGCCAGCCGAGCGCGAGGCCCGCGGAGCAGGCGTACACGACCGCCTCCCAGCGCGCCGTCAGTCGGGGATCGACCCAGGCGAGCGAGCGTCCCAGCGCGAGCTCCACGTAGAACGTCGCGTTCACGACCAGAGGGAGCAGCACCAGGAATATCACGAGCGGAGGGAGATTCACCGCCGCGATGGCCGCGGCCCCCGTCGCCCCCCCGAGCCGTTCGTACACGAGCCCCGCCACGGCTCCCCCCGCCGTGAGGTGGGCCGCATTACCGAGCGCGGCGGCGAGCGGCAGCCGGCGCAACGCCACGTCGCCCAGGAGCATCGCCACCGGGCCGACCATGACGCCGAACGGCCAGCCACGGTCGAGCGTGGCATACGCCATCACGCCGAGGATATAGGAGGTAAAGCCGTTTCCGGGGAGGGCGATGCCGAACCGCCGCGCCAGCGCGCCGACGATCACGAGCACGACCAGCTCTTCGGCGACATCCGCTCCGAGCGCCGGACGTCCCGCCGCGAAACTCGCCACGGCGGCGGCGATCGCCGCGGCGGCGCCGAGCCCGACCAGCGCGCGTATCAGCAGAGCCGGCGACGCCTTGAGGCGGGAGAGGGAACTCATGGCAAGCCCCGAGCAAGGTCGGCCCCTTGGCGTGGCGTGTCAAGCGCGACTATCGTTTACGACATGCGTGTCACCATTGAATACTGCGTCGTCTGAAATTACGAGCCGCGGGCTGCCGGTCTGGCGGCCGAAATCCGTAAGACCTATCCGCACGCCGACGTGAAGTTGATCCAGTCATCGGGCGGCGTGTTCGAGGTGGAGGTGGATGGGCGCCGCATCTTCTCAAAAAAAACGCTGGGCCGCCACGCCGAGCCGGGAGAAGTGCTGCGCCTGATGCAGCAGGTCGCGCCGCCGGCGCGCTGAGCGTCGGGGACGCTGCTGACCGCGGGAGGGGACATGCCGCTGGCCCGCGACACTGCCGCGCCGCAAGCCCCAACTGCCGTCGGCAGCAGCCGTTAGCGCGACGGCTCGAGCCGTGGCACGGCCTTTCCAAGCGGAGGCCGCAGCCACGGAGGTGACCTATGAAACACATGATCTGGGCGATCGGATTGGCGCTGGCACTCGGCGTCACGCCGGCCATGGCGCAGACGCGAGTGAGCGTGGCCGTCGGGTTCGGCCTCCCGCGACCGTTCGTGCACGGCATCATCGTCGTGGGCCGGCCGTTCGCGTACTATCCCCCCGCGTACATCGTCGTGCGGCGCCCCTACTTCTACCGGCACCGGCGGCCGCTGCTGTTCGTGCGGCGCCTCTACACAGGACGCTACCATCGTCGGCACCGCTGGGACGACGAGTAACTGAAGGGACAGGGCAGCCATGGATCAGCGGGAGGCGCGCACGCCTCCCGCTTTTCGTTTCGCGTCTTTCTATATTGCGACCGTGCGCCTGTCTCGCGATCACTTCCTTCCCCCCGATCCGTCCGCCTTCCTTGCCGCCGAGCCCGCGACCGGGCGGGTCATCGTGATCGCGCCGACGCGCGCCGCGTGCGAGACGATCGAGCTGGCCATGGGCCTCGAGATCGACACGCTGCTCGCGCGCGAGCACGGCGACGATATCGGCCGCCTCGCGGCCTCGGGACGCGGGTTCGGCATCGTCGCGGGGACGGGCACGGGTAAGACGCTCGCCATCCGGCCGATCGCCGCCACCGTGCTGGGCGCGCCGCTCAAGGTCGGCGTGGTGAATCGCGAGCGCGAGGCGACGCCCGAAACCCCGACCTGGAACGTCGTGATCGTCACCACGGGCATCGCGCGCCGCTGGTTCGAGGACGGGCTGATCACGACGCGCGACACCCTGGTGGTGGACGAGATCCATCAGACCTCCGCGGAGCTGGAGCTGTGCCTGGCGCTGGGGAAGCGGGCCGGCTGCCGCTTCGTGTGGCTGTCGGCGACGGTCGACCCCTCGTTTTACGCCCGCTACCTCGGCTCGGTGGAGGTGCTCGAAACCCGTGCCTTCGACCCCGCCAAGGCCGCCCGCGTGCGCGTGCTGGCGCAGCAGCCGCTCGAGTTTCTCGACGACCGCTTCATGAAGCGGGTGCTGCACGAGCGGCGCGGCGTAGCGGTGTTCGTGCCCACTCGTGCCGAGGTCGAGCAGATCGCGAAGGAGCTCGGCAGCCGCTGGCAGCGACTCCCGACGGCCTTCTACCACGGCGGCGAGCCGATCCGGGTGATCCGGCCCTTCCTCGATGGTCAGGTGCGACGGCCGTTTCTCCTGGCGATGACGGCGGCCGGGCAGTCGGCGCTCAACATCCGCGGCCTCGACACAGTAGTGATCTACGACGCGCGCTACGCCAACGTGGTGGAGCGCGGCCGCAATGTGCTCACCCGTCTCTACCTCGGCGCCAACGAAATCCTCCAAATGGCGGGCCGGGTGCACGGGCGAGTGGACGCGGGCGAGGTCTATATCCTGAGCGATCGGGACGTGGTGTTCGAGCAGCTCGAGCCGACGCCTCCCGAGTTCCAGCTCGCCGGCGATGCGGAGCGCGTGGCCATCACCTGCGCGGCGCTGGGCGTCGACGCGGGCGACCTGGACCTGCCGGTGCCGCTCGACCGCAAGGCGTATCGCGACGCGGTGGAGCTCCTCACCCGACGCGGCCTGATCGAGCACGGTCGGCTCACGCGCTACGGCCGCGAGGTGGAGGCGATGCCGGTGGAGCGGCCGTGGGGCGAGCTGTTGTACCATGCCGACGCCGAGCTCATTCCCATGGTGGCGGTCGCCGCCAACATCGAGTCGCTGCACCGCATGACGCGGGAGGAACGGGATCTGCGCGGGTTGGTGCTCTCGGGCAGCGATCATCTCACCGCCTACAACGTGTACGCCGAGGCGGTCAACAAGCACGGCTACCCCGGCGAAGTCTATGGATTGCCGCGCCATCTGTTCCGCGACAGCGTCGACACGTGGGCGGAGGGGCGCGGCGTGCTCGTCAAGGCGATCGAAGACGTGGCGCTCGGCACGGCGTCCGTGTATCGCCAGCTCGAGCTCCCGCTTCCCGAGCGGCTGCCCTACGCCGGCGACAAGACGCTCGGGGCGTTCGCGGACGTCGTGGCCAAGATCATGCCGTTCGACCTGGTGATCGACGAAGAGACGGCGGACGGGCGCGAGGCGCGCGTGAGCCGCAGCTCGGTGTGCGGCAGCTGGGGGGCGGTCGCAGGCACGCTGCGGTACTTCGCGGACCGGTTCGGCGTGCCACGCGCGAGCATCGAGGGCACGGCGCTTCCCGAGCGCGCCATCCGGCGCTATGCGCGCCGCGGCACCCCCACGGTGGTGTTCGAACGGCTGCGGCGGCGCGAGGGCCTCATGGTGGTCCGCACCGTCGAGTACTTCGGCTTCGTGCTCGAGCGCGATGTCGAGCCCCTGGCCAACCCGTTCCCTGCCGAGCTCGCGGACGCCGCGCGGACCGCCCTGGTCGAGGCGCTGCTCGGCGGCGAGACCCCGCACCCCGACCAGGGGCGGCTGCGGCGGGCGCTCGAGCGCCTGGGGTTCTACTGGCGCCGCTCGGGCGGCCGGCTCGCCGCGGCCGCCACCGAGCAGGTCGCGGCCGGGCTCGCCGCGCAGGTCGCGCGCGTCGCGTCGTGGGAGGAGTTTCTCGGCACCCGGCTCACGCTCGACGTCGACGCCATGATTCCCGCAGACGACCGGCGCACGCTCGAGGCGCTGCCATCGTCCGTGCACCTGTACGGCGACCGGGTCCCCGTAGACTACGAGGTCGAGCGGGGCGTGGGGGTCGTTCGCCTGCGCCTCAAGGAAGGCCAGGCTAGGAGACTTCAGCCGGCCGACGTGCCGCCGTTCGATCGCCCGCTGCGGTTTACCGTGCTGCGGGGCAAGCGCGAGGCGCTGCGCTCGGACTCGCTCGATGAGCTGCGTCGCGGGTTGAGCGGACTGTCGCGCGGGGAGCGGCAGCGTCTGGTGCGAGGGGGCAGGCGGGGACGGCGGCGCTAGCACCCGAGTTAACGCCCTACCCGGGTGTCACAGCAACGCCACAACCCTCTCGGTCGTATTCCGGGCGGGGGACATTCCTCGAATGAGGCGCGCAGCGCCGGCCCCGGGGGTGTGACGTCGCCGCGTGTCGCGGGTCACTTCTTTTGGGGTCGGTGCTCTCTGGAACTTTGACCCGGGACCACGGCTATGCAAGGACGTATGTCAGCGAGAGAGAAGAATCCCAGTCTCCCACCCCAGCCGGCGTTCGCACCGCTCGGTCAGGCGGTGCTGGAAACGTTCGGCGAGGGGGTCGTGGTGTTCGACCCGTACGGTCGGATGCTGTACGCGAACCAGCGGGCCCGTCGGGTGATCGAAGGGCTCGGAGATGGCGCCGCACATCGCGGTGATCACCTGCGCGAGCGGCTCATGGCGTTCGGCGGCCGCGCGCGCACCTTGAAGCAGGGCTCCATGGAGCTCGGCGAGGCGGTGTTCCTGCCGGAGGGCGATCACGGCCACACCCTGGCCGAGCGCGAGCGGCAGGCCATCCTCGATACCCTCGAGGTCACGCACGGCAAGCTGGCCGAGACCGCCCGTCGGCTCGGGATCAGCCGTACCACCCTGTGGCGCCGGTTGCGCGCCTACGGGTTGCGACCCACCGGGCAGGCTGGCCACGTGACGGGCGCGCGCGCCTAGAGCGCGCCGCCCCTCCGTTCGATCCTGGCGTCGGCGTTTCGCGGCGTCTAGCTTCCCGCTCGGCTCCCACCGTGCGGGACGCGATTGCCGGCCACGCCCTACGTCATCGAGGAATACGTCCGCTGGTCCGACGTCGACTTCGCCGGGATCATCTTCTACGGCTCCTACGTCCGCTTCTTCGAGATCGCCGAGACGGAGCTGTTCCGCGCGTGTGGCCTGGCGTACG
>DATNOR010000033.1:0-2752 GCA_035601235.1 Gemmatimonadales bacterium | reverse complement strand
GGGATTCCGATCCATTGGGGATTCGTCGGCCTGGCGGCGGAGCGCGACCCCGGCAAGGGCGCGAACTGGCTGGCCAACGCCCTCACCCCCTTCGTCGGCGATGCCAATGCGCGGACGCCCGAGTTCAAGGCGTTTCTCGTGAACATCGAGAAGGTATGACGCCCGCCGGCCTCGTGGCGGTCGATCCCTGGACGGAACGACGCGAGCGCGCGGCGGCGCTGCTCCCTCGCTATCCGTTCGCCGGCGACGTGTTGCGGTTGTATGCGGCCGTCGTGCCCGTTCAGGAGCGCGCGTTTCGCAGCGCACGCGACGACGCCCCGCCGTCGGACGCTCCGCAGCTGGCGTCGTACATCGCCGAGCGGGTGCTGCCGCCCGTCGTCGACGTCACGGCCGCGCACGGCCCTCAGCGTCTGCGAGAGGCAGTGCGCGAGCGGTTTGCCGCAGGCCGGCTCGCGGACTTGGTGGCCCGCTGGCTGGGAGGCGAGAACCAGCCGGCGATCGAGCGCTACCTGGCTCGGGTTTCCGCAGCACCGGTGCTCGAGGCGCTGGGTGCCGCGGCGGGTCAGGCGTGTCGCGGCCCGCGCGACAAGCGGGGGGCGCACTGCCCCGTGTGCGGCGGGCTCCCACAGCTCGCGTATGTCGAGCCGAGCGGCGACGACCTCGTGACCGCGCCGCGCCGGCTGCTGTGCTCGCGGTGCGGGTCCGCGTGGGTCTTCCCCCGCCTGGCGTGCGCCGGTTGCGGCGAAACGGCGGTGAGCCGATTGGTCATTTTTGCGGAGACCGAGCGCTTCCCCCACATCCGGGTCGACGGGTGCGGGACCTGCGATCGCTATCTCCTGACTGTGGATCTCCGGAAGGACCCTGACGCCGTGCCGATCGTCGATGAATTGGCGGCGCTCCCGCTCGATCTGTACGCGCAGGAGCGCGGCATGGTCAAGATCACGGCGAATATGATGGGCATGGGGTAAGGAGAATCACCATGGCGAACGCGGTGGGGTTTTTCACGGACGTGAGCGTCTGCATCGGGTGCAAGGCGTGCGAGGTCGCCTGCAAGGAGTGGAATCAGCTCCCGGGCAACGCGCCGGAATTCCTGGACAGCTTCGACAACACGGGTCAACTCGACGGGCAGAACTGGCGCCACGTCAAGTTCATCGAGAAGACGCGCCCCGCGGCGCCGGGTGGCGTCGCGTGGACGATGATGAGCGACGTCTGCAAGCATTGCACCCATGCGAGCTGCATGGACGTGTGCCCGACCAACGCCATCATCAGAACCGAGTTCGACACGGTCTACATCCAGCCGGACGTCTGTAACGGCTGCCGGGACTGCATCGCGGCGTGCCCCTACCACGTCATCGGGTTCGACGCGGACCGCGGGCTCGCGCAGAAATGCACGTTCTGCTACGACCGCCTCCAGAACAACCTGATGCCCGCGTGCGCGACGGCGTGTCCGACCCAATCGATCCGGTTCGGCCCCTTGGACGAGATGCGCCAGCTCGCCGCGGCGCGGGTCGAGCAGCTCCACGCCCAGGGCATGTCCGAGGCGCACGTCTATGGGGACAAGGAGTATGGCGGGCTGCACACGCTGTTCCTGCTGACGGACAAGCCGGAAGTGTACCAGTTGCCGAGCGCGGAGAACGCCGTCGGCCCCCGCCGCAACAACCGCGCGGGCTATCTCGGCTCGCTCGCGACGGCGTTGCTGGGTATTGCCGGCGCGCTGGTGGCGTTCCGCGGCCAACGCGCGGCAGCGGTCAAAGAGGGATAGACACCATGCCAGAGCACTTTGTCGCGCCGCCGGACTGGGGCTGGTACATCCTCGGCTACTTCTTCTTCGGCGGCATCGCCGGGGGCGCGTATGTGCTGGGGACGATGCTGCGCCTCTGGGGAGAGCCGCGCGACGCAAGCGCGGCGCGTCTCGCCTTTCTGATCAGCTTTATCGTGCTCTTGATTTGTCCCATCCTGTTGACGTTCGACCTCGGCCGGCCGTTGCGCTTTTGGCACATGCTGGTCGATGCACGCAGCGGGAGCCTGTCGTTCAAGTACTGGTCACCCATGTCGGTGGGCGCCTGGGCCCTGATGGCCTTCGGCGTCTTCGCGGCCGGCTCGTTTGCGGAGGCGCGCTGGCCCCACAGCGTGGTCGGCCGCGTGCTCGGCGGCCCGGTGGGGCGCCCGTTCATGATCCTGGGTTCGGCGCTCGGCCTCTTTATCGCCGGGTACACCGGCGTGCTCCTCAGCGTGAGCAACCAGCCGGTGTGGAGCGACACCTGGGCCCTGGGCGGCCTGTTTCTGGCGTCCGCGCTCTCCTCGGCCGCCGCCGCGATCGCGTTTATCGCCCTGCGGCGCGGCGGCGATGCGCAGGTCAGCACGCCCAAACTCTTCGCGGCGGACCGATACTTCATTATTCTGGAGCTCGTCCTGCTGGTGGTGTTCTTCCTGACGCTCGGCGCAGCGGCGTCGAAAGTCCTGGGGGCGTGGTTGCTCCTCTGGCTCATCGTGCTCGCCGGCACGGTACTCCCGCTCGTGCTCCACCTGCGCCCGACGTTGGTCCAGGGGCGCTCGCCGCTCCTCGCGCCGGGCCTCGTGCTGATCGGCAACATCGCGCTGCGCGCCGTCGTCATCTTCGGCGCGCAGGCCTAGGCGTGCTCAAAATCGGCGTGCAGCTGCTCCGTCCCGTCGCCGACGTCGGGGAGTATTTCGCCGATGCCAGCGCCCTGGAAGCGGCCGGCGTGGATTCGCTCTGGACGGATCGGGGATC
>DATNOR010000032.1:0-7901 GCA_035601235.1 Gemmatimonadales bacterium | reverse complement strand
GCCGGGACGAGGGAATGGTTCCGGCAGTACCTCCTCTGGATGACGACCCACCCGTACGGCAACGACGAGCGGACCAGCGGCAACAACCACGCGGCGGCCTGGGCGCTGCAGGTCGCCGAGTTCGCGCACCTGGTGGGCGACAGGGCACAGCTGTCTCGCATGCGGCGCTTCTTCGAGGACACGCTCGTCGCCGGGCAGATGGCCGCGGACGGCAGCTTCCCGCGCGAGCTCGGGCGCACCAAGCCGTACGGGTACTCGCTGTTTCAGCTGGACGTCATGGCGGCGCTGGCGTGGGTGCTCGGCACGTGGACCTTTGCGACTCCCGACGGGCGCGGCATGCGGGCCGCGCTCGGCTTCATGTACCCGTTCATCAAGGACAAACGGACCTGGCCCAGGCCGCCGGACGTGATGTATTTCGATGCGTGGCCCGTCCGTCACCCGGCTTTACTCTTCGGCGGTCTGGCGCTGCACGAGTCGCGCTACATAGATCTCTGGAAGACGCTCGACCCCGATCCCACGTTAGATGAAGTGATCCGCAACTACCCGATCCGCCAACCCCTGTTGTGGCTCCCGGGAGGAGCTGCTCCATGATCACGCGTCGCGAATTCCTCGCAGCATCGGTCGCCCTCGTGTCCTCACCCCCTTTCCCCCTCTCCTTTCAGGAGAGGGGGGACGTCGGGCGTTCTCCCCGCTTCCCGATCGGATTCTCCACTCTCGGCTGTCCGGCCTGGACCTGGAAGCAGATTCTCGACTTCGCCCGGTCGCACGACTACGCGGCGGTCGAGCTGCGCGGGCTCCAGAAGAACATGGATCTGACCATGGCGCCCGAGCTGTCGCGCGAGGGCGGCCGGATCGAAGCGTCGAAGCGGGAGCTGCGCGAGCGCGGCCTGCGGATATCCGACCTCGGCGCCTCGGCGCAACTGCACGAGCAGGACCCCGCCAAGCGCACGGCCCAGCTCGACGAGGCGCGCCGCTTCATCGACCTCGCCGAAGCGCTGCGCGTCCCCTACGTGCGCGTATTCGGTAACAACTACGTCAAGGGCGTGCCGCGCGACATGATGCTCGCCCACATCGCCCGCGGATTGCGCGAGCTGGGCGACTACGCCCGGCCCAAGGGCGTCACCGTGTTGATCGAATCGCACGGCGATTTCACCGACTCGCCCTCCCTGCTCGCGCTGCTCGAGCAGGCGGCATCCCCCTCCGTCGCCCTGCTGTGGGACGCGCATCATACGTTCGTGTCGGGCAAGGAGCAGCCGGAAGACACTGTCCGCCAGCTCGGGCGCTACATCCGGCACACACACTTGAAGGACTCGGTGCCGGCGGGGCCTGATGGCAAGGATCGGCGCTACGTGCTCACCGGCAAGGGCGAGGTGCCGGTGCGGCGCCAGATCGAGGCCCTCGCGCACTCGGGCTACCGCGGCTTCTACAACTTCGAGTGGGAGAAGCGCTGGCACCCCGACATCGAGGAGCCGGAGGTGGCGTTCGCGCAGTTCGCCACCGTGGTCGGTGGATATCTGCGGCAGGCCGGCGTGGCGGAGCTACCGACGCAGTAGGAAGATCACGGTCGGATCGAGCGGATAGCGCCCGAAGCGCCGGCCGTAGATCGCGAGTCCCCCGGGCAGCTCAGGATCGACTTCCAACCGGATCACGAGCTGTCCCTGCGCCGCCGCGCGCTCGAGCGCCTCGCGCGGGATCGCCATGCGCTCGAGCGTGCCGTATGAGCCGGCCTCGCGCAGCCGCCGGTCGTGCATCTGATAGTGCCACGACAGGATGCCCCGATGGTCGGCGGGGTCGTCGGCGAGCGTGGCGCGTCCCGCGATCACGCCGTTGACGCGCAGCGTCACGGCGCTGGGGAATCGCTGCTCGTCGGTCATCGGGTATGCGTTCGGGTTCAGGCTGGGGTCGAGCGTGCCTCGTCCCCGCATGAAGTCCCCTTCGATTCGGCCGCTGCCTGCGCGGTCCTTGCCGAACAGCTGCTTGGACGAGACTTCCGCGGCGAACACCGCACTGTCGACATCGGCCAGCGCGATTCCCGACGGCCATGCCACCCGATACTCGAAGAATCCCGACCCCGCGCCGTTCACCTTCAGGCTGTCCATCACATTCCATTGCTTGAGCGACCACGCCGCGGAATCGAAATGGGCCGGATCGATCGCCACGAGACGCGCGCGCCGGCCGTCGTCCAATCGGACCTCGGGTGGCGGCTCGCCCTCGACCACGAACGTGCAGAAGTTGCGATGCAGCACCGTCCCCGTTCCATCCTCGAGGCGCACGGCGAGCACCAGGACGGCTGGCCCGGCGGGCATGGTGACGGAGAGCGGCTCGAGCGGCCCGGTCACCCACGGATGGTAGGGGACGTGACGCGTCGTCTCGAAGTAGGCCCGTCGCTGGCCGAGTGCGTCCCAGCCGTAGAGCTGTGCGCGCAGCGTCAGGCTGTCGCCCCGGGCCTTGTTGGGCGTGAGGAACGATGCGTACAGCGGCACCCGCAGCTCGGCGCCGGCGGGCGCGGTCTGGCTGAGCGAGTCGCCCACCACGACGTACAGGGGGGAATGGAGATCGCGCAGCGACATCCCGTCCACCAGCTCGCCCAACCCGGTCTCCTTGCCGGAGCGGTCGTAGCGCCAGTAGCCGTTCCATTCGTTCACCACGTCGTGCAGCTCGGTGTAGAGCCAGCCGGCGATCTTGGGGTGGCGCCGGAACGCGTTCACCGCGCGGTGGTAGTCCCAGCTCCAGTCGACGTCGCCGGTGCTCCCCTCGTAGCCCCAGACGTTGCCGAACTCGCTGTTGATGTTGGGTTGCCGCGCCTGTCGGAAACCAGCCTCGAAGTTCCAGGGCGAGCCCGGGTAGGTACTGTCGCTCACCAGCCGGTCGTGCTCCTCCCACGCCCAGCCCGGCAGGTAGGAGTGCCACGAGTTCAGGTCGGTCTCGGTGTGGCCGCGACCGCAGCAGGGGGAGTTGTCTTCCACCAGACGCGTCGGGTCGAGCGCTTTCGCGGCCCGGTAAACAGACGCGACCCATTTTTGCGTCTCGGGACGGTACACCTGTTTTCCCGCGACCTTCGTGAACAGCCCCCACGTCTCGTTGAACAGCACCCAGGCGAAGATGGCGGGGTGGTTGTAATCACGCGCTACCATTCCTCTGAAGGTCGATTCGGCCTCCCGACGCATGGCGGAGTCGGGCTCGCCCCACGAATTGGGGACGTCCGCCATGATCAACATCCCCAGCCGGTCGGCCCAATAGAGCTTGCGTGGCGACTCGACCTTGACGTGCTCGCGCAGCCCGTTGAGACCGATACTCTTGGCGCGCAGGATCTCGGCGCGCACGAACGAGTCGCTCGGATAGGTATAGAACCCGCCCGGATGAAACGCCTGGTCCAGCGTCAGCTGCAGGAACAGCGGCCGGCCATTCAGGGCGACGTAACGGTACGCCGTTCCCGGAAGGTCGACGATCGAGATCTTGCGCATCCCGAAGTAGCTCCGTACCCGGTCGTCGCCCACGGAGGCGTCCACTTCGTAGAGAAACGGATCGTCGAGCGACCACAGGTGAGCGTGCGGGATCGGCACGTCGAACGTCACGCGGTCTGTCCCCGTCGGAATCCGCCAGCTCACGGCCGGGAGCTCGGCGTTCCGGAAGCGCAGGGTCAGCGTGAGGTCGCGCGCGGCCTTCTCGAGCAGCTGAGCCGCCACCACCACGCGCCCGCGGTCGACGTCGGGTGAAAAGTGCAGCGTTCTGAGCGGGGTGCGGCCACGCGCTTCCAGGTACGGCGTCTGCCAGATGCCGCGCGCGTTGCCGTAGCCCTGCTTGCCCTCGAGCTTGAAGGCGCGCGGCGCGTCATCGATCCGGAGCACGAGCCGCTGCTCGTGCCCTGCCGTCACGTACTTGGTCAGCTCGAACTCGAACGGGATGTAGCCGCCGTCGTGCGTGCCCAGCTGCTGGCCGTCGAGCCAGGCGGTGGTGCGCCAGTCGGCCGCCCCGATAACGAGGAACACCCGGCGCCCGGCCCACGCCACGGGAACGGTGATCGCGCGGGAGTACCAGCCGATCACCGCGCTGTCGGGCACGCCCGACAGCGGGCTGCCCCAGGGGAAGGGCACGATGATCTGGCGTGGCGCCGGCAGGTCGTCTCGAGACCAGCCGCGGGCTTCTCCCGAATCCGGGGCATCGAACTGGAATTGCCAGGGCCCGTTGAGGTTCTGCCACAGATCCCGTTGGAAGTCGGGCCGGGGATGCTCGGGGAGGGGGATGCCGGCCCCCTGGTTTCCCCCAGTCCTCACCCCGCGACCCCTCTTTCCCCCGTTAGTCCTCACCCCCTGACCCCCTCTCCCTTCGGGAGAGGGGGAACTAAGGCCATCCTCTGAGTTCCCCCTCTCCGGAACGGCGAGGGGGTCAGGGGGTGAGGACCGAGGGGTAACGAGAAACGAGACGACAACGGCGATCGTGGACAGCGAGAGTCTCGCCATGATTGAAGATACTGACGCGTTGCCGGGGTAGCGCGCCAGGCCCGTGTGTGTCAGTTTCGCACCCGATGAAGTCGACGGTACGGGGCTGGTCCATCATCCTGGCGGGGAGCGCCGCGTGTGCCCGTGGCGCGCCCGGTCCGCAGCCGTTCGGAACAACCGATCGCGGGGAGGCCGTCAGCCTGTACACACTCAAGAACGCCCACGGGACGGAGGCGAGGGTGCTCGATTACGGCGGCATCATCGTGTCGCTCCGCGTGCCCGACCGGAACGGCCGGCTCGACGACGTGGTCCTCGGCTTCGATTCCCTGGCCGACTATCAGCGGGGGTCGCCGTACTTCGGCGCCGTCATCGGTCGCTACGGCAACCGCATCGCCCGGGGCCGGTTCACCCTGGACGGCCGGACGTACCCCTTGGCGACGAACAACGGTCCCAACCACCTGCACGGCGGCGTGCGGGGGTTCGACAAGGTGGTCTGGAAGGTCGCGCCGTTCCAGCACGCGGACTCGGTCGGTCTGGTCCTCACGTACACGAGCCCGGACGGCGAGGAGGGCTACCCCGGGACGCTGCAAGCCACCGTCACCTACACGTTGACCGACGGCAACCAGCTGATCTTCGACTACCACGCGACCACCGACCGCGCCACACCCGTGAACCTCACGCAGCACAGCTACTTCAACCTGGCGGGCGACGGCAAGGGCGACATCCTCGGCCACGTCGTCACGCTCAACGCCGACCGCTTCACGCCGGTGGACTCGACGCTGATTCCGACGGGCGAGCTCCGCAGCGTCGCGGGCACGCCGTTCGACTTCCGCACGCCGACGCCGATCGGCGCCCGCATCGAGCAGCACGACCCGCAGCTCCGCTACGGGCCGGGCTATGATCACAACTTCGTGCTGAATAAGGGCGGCACAGCAGGTGAACCGACGCTTGCCGCGCGGGTGTACGAGCCGACGAGTGGTCGCGTGATGGAGATCTCCACCACGGAGCCGGGACTGCAGTTCTATTCCGGCAACTTTCTCGACGGCACACTGCGCGGCAAACACGGCGTCGTCTACCGGCACCGCTACGGCTTCGCCATGGAGACGCAGCACTTTCCCGACTCCCCCAACAAGCCGGCGTTCCCGTCGACGATCTTGCGTCCGGGGGAGCAATACCGCTCGCGCACCATCTACCGGTTCACGGTGCAGCCGTGAAATGGCTCGGTCGTGGTACCCTGCTCGCGGTGCTCGCCGCCCCGTTCACAGTGGCGGCGCAGGGACAGCGAGCGACTCTCGCCTTCGACCGCGGCTGGCGATTCCACTTGGGCGACGTCGCGGCGGCTCAGAACCCGACGTTCGACGATTCCGGCTGGCGCACCCTGGATCTGCCGCACGACTGGAGCATCGAGGGGGAGTTCAGCGACACGAACCCCGCCGGAGCGAGCGGTGGGGCGCTGCCCGGCGGGGTCGGCTGGTACCGCAAGACCTTCTCCGTAGCCGCACGGGAGAGCGGCCGGCTGGTGTTCGTCGAGTTCGACGGCGTGTACCGTAACGGCGAAGTCTGGATCAACGGGACGTACCTGGGAAAACGGCCGTACGGGTACAGCTCCTTCAGTTACGAGCTGACGCCGCACCTGCGTTACGGCAAGGCGGGCAACGTGATCGCCGTGCGGGTGGACAACTCGCAGCAGCCCAACTCCCGTTGGTACTCGGGCTCCGGCATCTACCGGCACGTCCGTCTGGTGACCACGAACCCCGTGCATGTGGACCAGTGGGGGACCTATGTCTCTACGCCGGAGGTGACTCCCGCTACGGCCCGGGTGACGATCCGGACGACGGTGCGCAACGCGTCGCCGGCGGACCACGCGATCACGCTGCGGACGCTGATCTCTGACGCGGCCGGCAACGTGGTTGCGACGGCATCCGGGGCGGCCCGCGTGCCGGGCGACTCCGTCACCGAAATCGCGCAGGACCTGGTCATCAGGAAGCCGATTCTCTGGTCGGTCGAGCGGCCGTACCTGTACCGTGCCGTGTCGCGGGTGGTGTGCGGTGGGAGGCCCTGCGACGACTACGCCACACCGTTCGGCGTGCGGACCTTCACGTTCGATCCCGAGCGGGGGTTCATCCTCAACGGGACGCGCCTGAAAGTCCGCGGCGTGTGCCTGCACCATGATCTCGGGGCGCTGGGCGCCGCCGTGAACACGCGCGCGCTCGAGCGCCAGCTCGAGATCATGCGGGCGATGGGCGTCAACGCGCTCCGCACATCGCACAACCCGCCGGCCCCCGAGCTGCTCGATCTCACTGATCGCTTAGGCTTCATCGTGCTGGACGAGGCCTTCGACATGTGGAAGAAGGAGAAAACGAAGTACGACTATCACCTGGACTGGGACGCGTGGCATGTGCGCGACCTGTCGGACATGGTGCGGCGCGACCGCAACCACCCGAGCGTCTTCATGTGGAGCATCGGGAACGAGGTGATGGAGCAGTGGACCAACGGCGACTCCACGGCCGCCCCGATAGCGCGCGAGCTCGCCGGGATCGTGCGAGGCCTCGACCCCACGCGGCCCATCACGTCGGCGAACAACAACGGCAGTTCCGGGAATCCGGTGCTGCAATCGGGCGCCCTCGACCTGCTGGGCCACAACTACCATCACGAGGCGTGGGCGAGTTTTCCGACGCAGTTCCCGGGAAAGAAATTCATCATCACCGAGGCGATGTCGGCGCTCAACAGCCGCGGCGTCTACGAGCAGCCCTCCGACTCGGTCGCCAGCTACGCGACGCCCTACGTCAAGGACAGCGGGCCGCAGCCCAACAAGGACTACCGGCTGTCGTCGTACGACGACCGCAAGGCGTTCTGGGGCTCGCTGCACGAAGAATCGCTGCGCCTGTTCGAGCGGTACCCATTCCTCTCGGGGATGTTCATCTGGACCGGGATCGACTACCTGGGCGAGCCCACACCGTACGAGTGGCCGGCGCGCAGCTCCTATTTCGGCGTGGTGGATCTGGCCGGATTTCCGAAGGATCCCTTCTACCTATATCAGAGCGTCTGGACCGAGCGGCCGATGCTGCACCTCTTTCCGCACTGGAACTGGACTGCGGGCGACACCATCGACGTGTGGGCCTATACCAACGGCGACGAGGTGGAGCTGTTCCTGAACGGCGTCTCGCTGGGCGTGAAGCGGAAGGAGGGCGAGGTCCTCCATCTGATGTGGCGCGTCGCGTACACGCCGGGGACACTGCGGGCGGTGGCGCGCAAGACGGGGCAGGTGATCGCGACCGAGGATGTGAGGACGGCCGGTGCGCCCGCGCGCATCGCGCTCGCTCCCGATCGCCCGCGCCTCCACGCCGACGGGAACGACCTCTCGTTCGTGACCGTGACGGTGCTGGACCGCGCGGGCAGCCCTGTGCCGACGGCGGATCATTTGATCCGGTTCCGGCTCGCGGGCGACGCGCGGATCGCGGG
>DATNOR010000031.1:0-4600 GCA_035601235.1 Gemmatimonadales bacterium | reverse complement strand
GAACGTGTCCTTGCCCAGTACGGCGTCGCGCAGGATCGTCAGCATCAGCGCCGGTTTCTGGTACGCGGTCCACGCCAGGTCGCGCGACTCGACCGGTTTCGTGATGAGCGGCTGCTCGGCCCCTGGGACGGCCGACACGCGATAGTCGGTCAGCAGCTCGCGCCGCACCGTGTCGCCGTACGCCGTTCCCGTGAAGTAGCCCTCCGCCGAGCCGCAATCGATGAACGTGTTGAACCCTTCGTCCATCCAGGGATAGCGGCGCTCGTCCGAGCCTACCATCATCGGGAACCACTCGTGCCCGAATTCGTGGGTGAGCACCCAGTATTGGTCCTCGCGCTTCTCGATCGACGGCACGAAGGTGAGCATCGGGTACTCCATCCCCTCGATCAGGCCTTCGACCGTGGTCGCGTGGGGCCAGGGATACCGGCCCCAGGTCTCGCTGAAGTGCTTGATCGTGAACCACGCCATCTTGTTGGCTTCTTCCCACGGCGTGGCATCCGGCCGGTATAGCGTCTGGATCAGGATGCCGTGCCAGCTGGAGGCGTCCCACCGGAAGTCGGGCGAGGCGGCCCAGGCGAAGTCGCGCACGTTGGACGCCCGAAAGTGCCAGGTCTTGGTGCCCGGGGTGCGCTGTGCGCCGTGCGCGGTTGCCTCGGCTTTCGTGACGACTTCGACGCGCTCGGCGGAGGCTCGCGCGCGGGCCAGCCGTGCCCGTTCGGTCGCGCTCCACACCGCCAGGGGGTTCTGCACAGTTCCGGTGGCCGCGACGACAAACCCCGCGGGCAGCGTGAGCGTCACGTCGAAGTCGCCGTACTCGAGGTAAAACTCGCCGGCCCCGATGTAGGGCAGCGGATTCCAGCCGTGCACGTCGTCGTACACGACCATGCGGGGGTACCACTGGCCGATCTCGTACAGGCGCGTGCCGATCCGTCCCATGCGGCCGCCCCCGTAGGGCGGCACCGGGAAGTGCCAGGCGACCTCGAAGTCGATCGCGCCGTGGGGGGCGAGCGGCCGCGGCAGCTCGACCCGCATCATGGTGCCGTATTCCGTGCGCGCGAGCTCGCGTCCGGCCGCCCGAAACCGCTCGATGGTGATGCCGCCGATGAACCCCTTGCCCGTGAAGTCGAACACCGCGCCGCCCGCGAAATGCAGCGGCGGCTGGTTCAACGCGTAGGTCACGCTGTTCTTGGCGAAAATGTTCTGCTCGATCTGCACCCACACGAACGCGAGCGGATCGGGAGAGTGGTTCTCGTAGTGAATCCGCTCGCTCCCGTGGATCACTGAGCCCGCGGTGTCGAGCGTCGCCCGGATCACGTAATCGGCGCGCTGCTGCCAGTAGTCGGGACCGGGGGCGCCGGACGCGCTCCGCACCCGGTTGGCCGCGGGCAGCGGGAGGGCGCGGAAGGGTGAGGTATCGGCAACCTGGGCCTGAAGCGCGAGTACGGCCAACAGCGTCAGCATGCGGTGCCTTTCAATTCCGCACTCCGCACTGTCATTCCTGAATCACCGTGATCTTGAATCCGTCCGGATCGGTGATCGCGAAGGCGCGGTCGCCCCATGGCATGTCCTGCGGCGCATGATCCAGGTGCCCGCCGCGCGCCGTGATTCCCGCGGCCAGGTCCTCGATGTCCTGCGCGGTGGCGAGCCAGACGCGCATGCCGTCGCCCTTCTTGCGGTCGCGTCCCTTGGCAAAATCATCCTGGTTGAGCATGAGATCACAACTCCCCGCCTTCAGCTGCACGCCGCGCAGCTGACCGCCGTCTTGCCAGCGCTCGCCCACGGTGAAGCGGAGCACGTCGCGATACCAGGCGAGGCTTCGGACCAGGTCGTTCACGGTGAGCGACACCGCCAGGGAGCGGAGCCGCAGCGACTCGGGCTGCTGGCGCTCGGGTCGCCGCGGCGCGGGCCGCTTCTTGGCCGGGCGCCGGGTTGCTTTCTTCGTGGCCATCGGTCGCTCCTCTCTCGCGCGAAGTCACAAGCGTAGCGTCCGGCCCACGCTTCCGCCAGATTTCACGCCTCTCACCATCCGCCAGGAGTCGAGCGATGCCCACGAGTCAAGCCACCGCCGTCTGGGAAGGAAAGCTCAAGGACGGCAAGGGAAACTTCCGCGCCGCGAGCGGCGCGTTCAGCGGGCCGTACAGCTTCGCCACCCGGTTCGAAGGGGCGAAAGGCACGAACCCCGAAGAGCTGATCGCCGCGGCCCACGCGGCATGCCTGAGCATGGCCCTCTCGGCCGGACTGGAAAAGGCCGGCAAGCCCGTGACCCGTGTCGAGACCACGGCCGCCTGCACCATGGACATGGTCGACGGCGCACCCAAGATCACCAAAATGGCGCTCACCGTGCGCGGCAAGGTGCCTGGCCTCGACCAGGCGGGATTTCAGAAGGCCGCGGAGGAGGCAAAGCGCGGCTGCCCCGTGTCGAAGGCGCTCGCCGGCATCCCGCAAATCACGCTCGACGCGAAGTTGGAGTAGCGGGCGGGGGACGTGTGGACCGTGTACATGCTGCGCTGTCGGGACGGCTCGCTCTACACGGGCATCACCAACGACCTTCCGAAACGGCTGCGGCGCCATAGGGCGGGACGCGCCAGCGCGTACACGCGCACCCGCCTGCCCGTGCGGCTCGTGTACCACGAGCGCCAGCCGGATCGTCCGGCGGCCCTGCGGCGTGAGGCCGCGTTGCGCCGGCTGTCGCGTGCCGCGAAGCTCGCGCTGGTGCGACGCCCCCGGTGACATCCCTGACCCACGACCGGCGTGACCTCATCGCGCTGGTCGGCGCGCTGCTCGTCGCCGCGGGGTGCGTGTGCCTCGGCATCTGGCAGCTCGACCGGTTGCACCAACGCCGGGCGCACAACGCGCTCGTCGCCGCCGCCCGCGCCCGTCCCGAGCTCGAAATCCCAGGGTGGCTCCCCCTCCCGATCGATTCCCTCCGCGACCGCCGGCTGCACGCCTGCGGCGCATACGACTACGCCCGCGAACGCCCGTGGCACGGCCGGAGCTTCGAGGGCGTGCCGGGCGTGGACCTCGTCACCCCGTTGCGCTTGCCCGACGGCACCGCCGTACTGGTCGATCGCGGCTGGGCCCCCTCGCCCGACGGGTACCACGTGGATCAGCAGGCGTACCGCGAGGGTGACAGCGCTGACGTACACGGGCTCGGACTGGCCGCACCGCGGGGGAGGGGAGATGTGGACCCGGCGGCCCTGCAGGATTCAGTACCGTACCGGGTCATGCCCGTGGTCATCCAGCAACTGCCGCCCTCTGCCGCCCTTTACCGCCCTCTACCGCCCGGTCTCACCCGCTGGCCCGCGCTCGAGCTGAGCGACGGCCCTCACCTGTCGTATGTCGTCCAGTGGTTCAGCTTTGCGGTAATCATCGTGGTGGGCTCTCTGGTGCTGCTGCGCCAACGCCACGCTCGGGGGCGTCCGAGGGGTACCAATAACGCGCTGTCCTAGCTATATTTAGGCGTATTGGCCCGCGGTGTGCCCAAACCGCATTGCACTCCGTGGGCCATTTCATGTGCCGTTCGAAAGGAGCCCCGAAGAGATGCCAGCAGCCTCGCCCCTCAAGAATCCTGTGAAGGTCAGTTTGCTCCTCCGGCGCCGTCTGCGAGAGCTCAAGCGCACGCCGCGCGAGCTCGCGGAGGCGGTGAAGGTGTCCGAGGACTACATGGCGGACTTGGTGGCGGGTCGCCGCCGCCCTCCGGCGCCGAGCCGCAGCGACCTGTATACGCCGATGACGAAGTTCCTGCGGCTGCACCGTAACGACCTGCCCACCTGCGCCCGCGCCGAGCGTGCCGCGGGGGCGGCGGCGGGACGGCCCGACCCGCGGGTGAGTCGCCAACTGCTGGAGCTGTGCGCGCCCGAGCGGCAGCGCGTGGTGCAGCGCCGCCTGGCCCGGGCCGATGGTGTCGCGCTCGAGACCGTGATCGTGGGCCGGCTCTTGTCCGTGGCGCAGGGGTTCGTGAACCGCAAGCTCGAAGACGAGGTGGGGCTGCGGATGGCCGCGACGCGCGACGGCTGCACCTACCTCCAGGCGCGGATGCGGCTGCTCGAGTTCCTCGATGCCGATTCGGCGTCGCTCACGCCGCGCGACTGCGAGGAGTTCTTGCGGCCGCGGATCAACACGTGGGACATCGACCTCGAGACGCACGCGATGCGGATCGTGTTGCGGTAGCGGAACCGGTAGAACGACAACGGCGCCGTCCCGAAGGACGGCGCCGTTTTCATTGCTGCGACCTGGGGCCGGTTTACAGCTTGACCACGTTCTGCGCCGCCGGACCCTTCTGTCCCTGCACGACGTCGAACTCGACCCGCTCGCCCTCGGCGAGCGACTTGAACCCCTGCGCTTGGATCGCGGTGTGGTGCACGAAGCAGTCCTTCTCGCCGTTCTCCGGCGTGATGAAACCGAACCCCTTCGCGTCGTTGAACCACTTCACGATACCGGTAATGCGTGCCATCTTGCTGGTACTCCTGACTTAATGGTGTTCGCGACGTCGTGCGGACTTCACCTTGCGGCGTGCCGCGGCCTTGTCTTTCCGTCGCCGTAGAGCGCCCGGGCTCTCATAGAAGCGCTTCCGTTTCATGTCCTGAAACAGTCCGGCTTT
>DATNOR010000030.1:0-14643 GCA_035601235.1 Gemmatimonadales bacterium | reverse complement strand
CGTGCACTTGATCGAATGGGCGCTGCCGGGATCGACATAATCGGTGCTGCTGGCGCAACTGCCGCCCCCGTACGCGTACACGTCCAACGGCCCCGTCGTCCCATCCGTGAAATTCGTCCGGTAGTACGTCACCTGGCCCGGCTGGCTCGTCGTCACGCTGACCGGCGCGCCGCCGCTATGCCCTTCGCTCGTCGCCGTGACCGTCGCGGAGCCCGCGGCGACACCGCTCACGAGCCCGCTATTGCTCACCGTGGCCATGCCCGTGTTGTCGCTCGCCCACGTGACGGTGCGGCCAGAGAGGACATTCCCGTTTGCGTCCTTGAGAGTCGCCGTCACTTGCAGCGTCCCGCCGACCCGAACGCTCGCCGGCGAGGGGCTCAGCATCACTGACGCCACCGGTGCCGTGGAGACCGCGGTCGTGCCCGTGGCGATGTTGGACAGCCCGCCAAATACGGCGTTCACACTCAACGTGCCGCGGAACGCCACGAGCTCGAAGCTGTAGGTCGTCGATCCAGCGAGACCCAGCACCGTGCAGGTCCGGCTCGCGCCAATAGCGATCCCCGCCACGGGCGTGGCACACGTTCCCCTGCTCACGCTGCTGGTATTCGGGCCCCAGGAGAGCGTGCTTCCCACGGCGTACCGGATATCGTAGCTCGCCGGCGCACCGGTGCCGCCGTCCACCTCGGTGAACCGCAACGTCACCGAGCTGTCGGTGGTCGAGGCGACGGCCAGATCGCCGACTGTCCCGGGGGCGGCAACTGGTGCCGTCACGGTGATCGTTGTCGAGCCGTTTTGCCCCTCGCTCGAGGCCGTGATGGTCGCGGAGCCGGTAGCCACGCCCGTCACCAGGCCGGCGCCGCTCACCGTCGCCACGCCCGCGTTGCTGCTCGCCCAAGTCACGGTGCGCCCACTCAACGCGTTCCCACTCGCGTCCTTGGGCGTCGCGGTGAGCTGGACGGTCTGCCCAGCCTGTACGCTCGCCGTCGCCGGACTCACGGTCACCGATGCGACGGGGACGCTCGTGACGGACACGGTGGCAGCGCCACTCTGCCCTTCGCTCGTCGCCGTGATCGTTACCGTACCGGCGGCGACGCCGCTCACCACGCCGCCACTGACGGTGGCGACACCCACGTTGCTGCTCGCCCATGTCACCGTCCGGCCGCTCAACGCGGTCCCGTTGGCGTCCTTGGGAGTGGCAGTGAGCTGGACGGTCTGCCCGGCCAGCACGCTCGCCGTCGCCGGGCTCACGGCGACTGATGCAACGGGGACCGTCGTCGCGGAAACTGTGGCCGAGCCGCTCTGCCCCTCGCTCGTCGCGGTGATCGTGGCCGAGCCGGCGGCGGCGGCGGTCACGAGTCCGCTGCCGCTCACGCTTGCCACTGACGTGTTGTTGCTCGCCCACGTGACGGCACGCCCGGCAAGCGCGTTGCCATTAGCGTCCTTGAGGGCGGCGACCAGCGAAACCGTGCCGCCGACCGTGACCGTGGTCGAGGCGGGCGCGACGCTGACGGAAGCCACCGGGAGGGGAGACGGATCGGCCACGGTAACGGCCGCTGAGTCCCGCTTGCTGCCGCTCGAGGCGCGAATGAAGACGCTGCCGGCGGCGCGACCACGGACCACGCCGGCTCCGCTAACGGTCGCGAGGCTGGTGTTCGCACTCGCCCACGTGACGGAGTTAGGCGGACGTTGGTTCGACATGATGACGCTGGCGGTCAGCTGCAGGCTGTCGCCCACGAGCACCGAAGCGATCTTTGGCAGAATGGCGACGGAAACGACGCCGAACTCCGGATTGCTGCTACCCGTATCGACGGGTATCTCGCAAGCCACACCGAGTAACACGGCGCCGAGCGCCAGGAAGCTCCGAACGTGCATAACCCTCTCCCAAATGAGGTTCGGCAGCCCGACTGGCCTGACACGCGCGTGGCGTGCGGTAGCCTCGTGGCTTTGCGTCCCCGGCTTTCGCCGGGTTTGCCTTTTCGCGCTCCCTCTGGAAGAGGGCGGCGCCCTGCCGAACTACGGTGTATCGACTGCTACCTGAACGAAATGGCCGCCAACAGCTCGATGACTTCTCGAGTCGCTGGCGGCCCGGCGGACGTAGCGACCTTGGTCGCCGTAGTCCCGTAGCTCTGCGTCACCGTCTTTCGACGGCTTTGCTCTGAGCAGCGTGAATCACGTTATCGGAGGGGGCCTGCAGCTGTGTGGCCCCCTCTCGGCGTGGCATGGTAGCAACGGGGGCAAAACGCCGCAAGTGGTGCAAGTTACCGGAGCAGCAGCGGCTGCACTTGGACCGTCGGAGCTGTCGCGGGTGCTGCGTTTTTGTGCAGGACCATCGTTTCGTCTTTGAACAAATATTGGGAATCGCTGCCCAAGCAACCTATGGGCTGGACGTGGCGCCGCCGATCGGATAGTTCGTTGCCTGGGCGAACAGGTTGTAGACGACAAACGGCGCCAGTCCGCGCTGCAAGTAGGTGGCGCCGTCCCAGAACAACAGGCCCTGCGCCGACCCGTTCGTGGTCCCCATGTAGCTCCAGCACGGGCTGTCCATCACCTTGGCACCGTTCACCCAGATCGCGATCGCCCCGCAGTTCTGCGCAGTATAGCGGTGATAGCGATACACCACATCGTAGACGCTTCCCTCGAGTAACGATGGGAACGTTCCCGGCCAGACGTACCGACTGCCGTTGATGTTCCACATCTCCGGCTCCGAGAACAGGCCGACGTTCCCATCCGAACAGGGTCCAACCTCGGACATCACCCAGCCATTCCACGCGCTCCCCGCCTGTCCGTAGACCGACTTGTGCACTTTGAATTGCGCACCTGGATTCGCCGACGTGCACGTCGTTCCACCGATCGCCGCGGCGGCGCCAGGCGCCAGCACGAATCGCACTTCTTCGAACAGGTCTTCATCCAAGCTGGGGTCTTTGGGCGTGCCGGTAAGGCTCCCGCGACCGAACCAGGCTTGCAGCGCTGCCGCGCCCCCCGCGCTCGGGGGAATGGTGCACTGGATGGAGTACGCGCTCCCGGGATCCCGATAATCCGTGCTCTTCGCGCAGCTACCGCCGCCGTAGGCGTACACGTCGAGCGGCCCGGTCGTCCCGTCATTGAAGTTGGTGCGGTAGTAGGTCACCGGGGGAGGGGCCGGCACCACACTGAGCTGTGTCGTATCGCTCTTTCCCTCACTGGCGGCGGTGATCGTCGTCATGCCCTCGGTCACTCCCGTCACCAGCCCGCTGCCGCCCACCGTGGCCACGGCCGGCGCGCTCGAGGTCCAGGTCACGGTCCGACCCGTGAGCAGGTTGCCTTTCGCATCTTTGAGAATTGCCACGAGCTGCAGCGTGCCGCCGACGAGCACCCAGCCATTGTGTGGGGCGATGCTGACCGATGCGACGGGCGCCGTGGACGCAGCGGTCACGCCGGTGGCGATGTTCGACAGCTCTCCGAACACGGCAATCCCGTTCAGCGTACCGCGGAAGGCGACGAGCTCGAAGCTGTAGGTCGTGCCCGCGGCGAGGCCCTGGACTGTGCAAGTCCGCTTGGCGCCGGTCGCGTGGCCCACGAGCGGCGTCGCGCAAGTTCCCTGGCTCACGCTCGTTGCGTTCGTGCCCCAGATGAGCGTGGTTCCCGGGGCGCCGCGAACATCGTAGCTGGCGGGCCGACCCATGCCGTCGCTGACCTCTGTGAACGCGAGCGTCCCAGAGCTGTCGGTCGTGGCCACGACGGAGAGATCTTCCACCGTGCCCGGAGGATGAGCTGAGACGATGATCTGAGCGCTACCGCTTTGGTCGCCGGTCGTCGCCGTGATGATCGCCGATCCGGGAGCCACACCGGTCACGAGGCCGGTGGCGTCCACCGTGGCCACGCTCGTATCACTACTCGTCCACGTCACGGCCGGCGCCCGCGCCGGAGCACTGCCATCGTCTTGGGGCATTGCCGTGAGTCGCACCGCGTCTCCAACGCCCACGCTCGCCGCCGGCGGCGTCACCAGGAGTGTGCCCATTCCGGTTGGAGACGCGAGACAGGCGATCGCGAGCGCGAGTGTGGCGACCAGTAGCGCCGCCCGCGGCGCCGCACACCGAAACCTCTTCGGACGGATCATAGCTGGCCTCGTACCGATCATCTCATCGTCTTAATGAACCATCAGTCGCCCTATGGGGGCCGCCGCAATCCCGCTCAAGACAGGGCGACAAAGAAGCTCACAGGGCCGTCGCCGCGCTGTGATAGAAGTTGTCGCGTGGTTGCCACTCCGGCAACGGGCTCGCGCTCATCCTTCCAATCCCCCCAATGGAACGACGAGTCCTAGTGAAATGCAGATCGTTGTGGAACACCCGTACCTCGCGCCGAGGACGCAAACTGACCGTCGCGCCAATCCGATAGGAGACACACCACACAATGTCGGAGTTTCGCAACGACGGCGGGCGACGAGTGACCCCAGCGTGCTTCACACCCTGGGGTGACGCGAACGCAACGGCGAGCTACATCGCAGGATCGTCGCGTTGCGGCAACACACCGCCACGCCGGTGCGCAGATTGCAGCAAACATGGGGCGATGAAGGCGCTACGAATCGTCACGCTGATCGCGCTCGGCGTTAGTTGCCACCTCGACAAGCTCTTGAACGGTGGTGGGAGCGCGGCGTCGCCGGTTTCCAACGGCACTCCCGTTGCTCTCATGTTCTCCCGGCAGCCGAGCAGTCCGCGCGCCGGCCCGATCGGCCCTGTACAGGTGAGCGTCGTTGACTCGGCCGGCCAGCCGGTGGCGGGAGTCGAGAGTACGACCGTCGCGATCGCGCTCGGCTCGAACCCCGCAGGTGGGACGCTGCGGGGTACGACCACGGCGCACCCCTCGCGGGGCGTCGCGACGTTTTCGGACCTGTCGCTGGATCGGGCTGTTTCCGGCTACACGCTCACGGCCGTGGCTGCCGGGCTGCCGACGGTCACGAGCGACACGTTCACGGTGGTCCCCGGTCCCGCCGCACAGCTGACCTTCACCGCGGAGCCAAGCGACGTCAGCCAGGGGGGCGTCGTTTCTCCGCCGGTGGTGGTGACCGCTTTCGACTCGCTCGGCAACAAGGCGACCACCTTCACCGGCGTCGTCAGTCTCGCGCTGCGACAGAACGGGAACACCGTCAACGGCGCGCTGTCGGGGAACTCGACTGCCGCCGTCGCGGGCGTCGCGACGTTCCGAAACCTGCAGATCAACAACGCTGGCGCAGGGGGCTACACCCTCGCCGCCGCGTTCGGCACCGCGGCACCCGTGGCCGAGAGCGCGCCGTTCAACGTCAAGCCGCCCGGACCCCCTCCTCCCCAGCCCGGTGATCTCGCGATCACGACGGCGACGAGCGGCGTCGACCTGCCGAGCGGGTATACGCTCACCGTCGACGGCAACGCGGCCGGGTCCATCGGAACGAGCGTGAGCCTTACGATCACGGGAGTCGCCGCAGGCGACCATGTGGTTGGGCTGGGCGGTGTACCGGCCACCTGCACGGTGACGAGCGCGAATCCGCTCACGGTGAACGTGCCTGCGGCCGGCACCGGGCGCGGCGATTTTGTCGTCACGTGCGGGGCGCCACCTTCGCCCCCAACGCCCGCCCCGGGGCCTTACCTGCTGTTCACGGATGAACCCGTCATCACGCAAGCCGGGCAGCCGATGCAACAGGCGGTACGGGTAACGGTGTTCGACGCGTCCGGCAACCAGGACCGGACGTACACCGGCGAAGTTACGCTCTCGATTGGTTTCAACCCGAGCGGCGGGAGCCTCACGGGGGGAGGCACGATCACGATGGACCTGGGGCTCGGCGGCGTCGTCGAATGGGATCGGATCAGCATCGACAAGCCTGGCTTCGGCTACACGCTGCACGCCACGTCCCCGGGATTGCGCGAGGCTTTCAGCGATCCCCTCGACATCACGGCGGGGCCCCCACCATCACCCAACGGCGCCAGCGGTCTCGGCTTCTTCACACAACCGGGGACCCCCCGGGCGGGCGACCTGATTGCACCGGTGCGAATCGGTGCGGTCGGGTCAGGCGGCGTCGCCACGGCCTACAGCGGTCCGATCTGGATCAGCCTCGGCTCGAACCCGACCGGTGCCACGCTTTCGGGAACGCGCCACCTGTTCGCCGTGAATGGGTTTGTGACGTTTTCGGACTTGCGGATCGACAAACCGGGGACCGGCTACACGCTTCGCGCCACGGCTTGGCCCTTGAATTACAAGGCCAGCGTTCTCTTCAACGTCACGGCACCCTGACTCTAGGCGAGCTCTCGCTCTAGCGAGCGTCCTGATTCAGGCCCCGAGAATCAGCAGCGAATACGCGCGGTCCGGCATCGCGTAGCGTGCGCTTCACGCTCTGCGGAACCATGCGCCACAGCGGTCGCAAGACCATGGGCCTCGGCTCCGAGATCCCGCTCACCCAGTTCATTGTGTCGAGATGGCTTTCGCTTGTGGGAAGTGACGGTTGTAGAAGGCAGTCCAGCAAGACTACCAGGGTCTCTTCTTACCGACCACTGCTCGCGGCGGTCCGGCTCGCCAGTCCACCCAGCGCCTGAGCCAGCTCTTCCACGCAGCGCTCGATGCGCGCGTACACCCGGACGCACACCTCGGGCCCCTGCTCCACCGGATCCTCGATGCCCCGAGACGCGACGGGCAGCGGATCGAAGTCCCCGAGCTGCAGCACGCCCCGCGGGCTGCGGCCGAACCGCTCGCAGATCATGCGGCGCTGCATCGCATCCATCACGACGATCAGATCGGCGGCGCGCACCACATCGGCCATGACCAGCTGCGAGCTGTGGCTCGTGAGATCGACGCCACGCCGCGCCGCGGCCGCGACTGCGTCAAGCGGCGTCGGCCGGCCCGGCCCGGCGAAGCCCGCCGAGTCGACACGCACCCGTCCCAGGCCGCGCAGCTCGAGCGCGCGACGCAGCACCGCGGCTGCAAACGGGCTCCGGAAAATGTTGCCGTTGCAGATCACCAGCACCGAGGCAGGGGCCCGCCCCGCCGTTGCCAGCGTCGCCAGGGCCGCACGCCGCCGGCCGTTATGCAGCAGCCGATCGGGCACGTGGCTGATGCGGCTCAGCAGCCCGGACACGAATCCCCGTTGCATCGGGACAGGAGGACCCCCCCGGCGCGCAGACGCCGTCGTTCTAGAAGAGGAAAGATGCATCAATGGAAAGATCCCGGCTTGGTCCGCACGTTTACCCCCCGTCGGTTGGGTGGACTACGCAGTGTTGCTCGTTGTACACCCGCCTAAGGCAACCGGTGTGCCGGAACAGCGTCGCTCCCCACAGGTAACGGTCGTGCTCACTCCCATCAGGCTGCGCCTGTCGCAGGCACGCGACAGCGTGGCCGCACGCCCGCAGGCATGGCGGCCGCGCGGCGTGGCGTCGCTACCGGTCGCAATCCAGGTCGGTGATCTCCCACTGTCGCACCGCGCCCAACACGGCGTCACCAGTCGCCGTCAGCGCGGCCGCGAGGAGCGGCGACGAATCCCGCCGCGCCACGAAACCGGCGCGCCGCAACTCGGCGGCGAACGCCGATTGCGCTATCGTGACGATGTACAATCGCGCGCAGCCGGCCGCGCGCAAGGCGCGGATCAGCCCGGGGATCACGTAACCAAGTGGCAGCTCGGGCGCGCGACGAATCGCGTGCAGTGTCGCGATTCTCGCTGCATCGGGGCCCCGCACCAGCAGTCCTGCCGCCTGCGCACTGCCAGCGCCGTTGTGCGAGAACGTGAACCACGTGTCGCGGGGACCGGGGTACCCCTCCAGCCGCGCCGCGTACAACCCGTTCCCGTAATGCGGCCGCAGCCGCGGCGAGTCGCCCCACGGCGCCGCGAACGCCGCCGCCGAGTCTTCGCCGGCACGCCACGGCGTCGCGTCGGGGCGCGGGCCGACACCGCGCGCCAGCCGGGCGCGGGCGTGCAGCAGCCGGATCACTCCGTCCACCAGCCAGCGGTGGTCGCCGACCGGGAGCACGAGGCGCTCGACTGTCCCGATCCGCCGGAACCCGGACGCCTCGAGCACGGCGCCCGCCTGGTCGTTGGGATCGGTGTAGAGAAAATCGATGTCGCCCCGGGCCTTGATGTCGTCCCGCGCGCGCCGCATCAGCGTGCGGGCGGGGAAGAACGATCGATAGGACTCCGCGGCCATGGCGTTCATGAGCAACGCGCCCGTCACATCGCGCGTCCCAAAGCGAAACCGTCGCGGGAAGCAGGCGACGTGCATCACGACCTGCCCCGCAGCGTCGCGCGCCAGCCAGCTCACGCCTCCGGCGCGCACCGCTGGCTCGTAGGCTCGGTCGAAGAACTCGGGGAATTCGGCGCGGCCATGCGTCACGAACAGCCGCTTGATCTCCTCAGCGTGATCGAGCGGGTTGACCTGCGTGATCGTGAACTCCATGGACCTCCACAGCCGCGAGACACCTGTGGCCCGAACGCCACAGCCTAGGCGGCGCCCCGCACAAGGACAGGGTGGCGGGATAGCTGTCCGGACGCGCTGGCCGGATTCCTGCAAGGGGCAAGAACCAGGCCGATTCCCAAGGAAACTACGTGCGCTATCTGATCACTGGGGGTGCGGGCTTTATCGGTTCGCACCTAGTGGAGCACCTCGTCGCTGCGGGAGACGACGTCACGGTGCTGGACGACCTCTCGTCCGGTCGCCGGGCGAACCTCGCGGCGGTGCGACGTCAGATACGCTTCATCCGCGGCAGCGTCACCGACCTGAACACCTGCCGCCGCGCCGTCGAGCGCGTCGATTGCGTGCTGCATCACGCCGCAGTCACGTCGGTCCAGCGATCGGTGGACGAGCCGGTCGTGACACACCAGGTGAACGCGACCGGCACGTTGAACGTGTTGCTCGCGGCCCGGGATAGGGGCGTGCGCCGGGTGGTGTACGCCGGCTCCACCTCGGCGTACGGAAACCCCGACACATTGCCGAACTCGGAGGAGCACGTGACCCGGCCGCTGTCGCCGTACGCGGCTTCCAAGCTCGCGGGCGAGGAGTACTGCGTCGCGTTCCACGCGACCTACGGGTTGGAGACGGTGGCGCTGCGCTACTTCAACATCTTCGGGCCGCGCCAGGACCCGAACTCGCAGTACGCCGCGGTCGTGCCGCGCTTCATCACCACCGCCCTGGCGGGTGAGCGCCCCACGATCTTCGGCGACGGCAAGCAGACGCGCGATTTCGTCTACATCGCGAACGTCGTGCACGCCAACCTGCTCGCGGCGCGCGCGCCGGCCGCCGACGTGGCAGGGCAGGTGTTCAACATCGGATGCGGCAAGGGCGTGAGCGTGAACCAGCTGTGGGACCACATCCGCACCCTGGCGGGCGTTCCCCTCGCGCCGCTGCACGCGCAGGGACGGGCGGGGGAGGTCCGTGATTCGGTCGCGGAGCTCGCCAAGGCCCGGCGCCTGATGGGCTACGAGCCTGTCGTCGACTTCGAGGACGGGCTCCGCCAAACCATCGGATTCTACCGCGCGCGCCGCGACGCGCCGCGGCGTAAGCGCGCGCGCGCCGTCGTCGTCGCGGCGTAGCGGGCACCGGCCCGCCTCACGTCCCCGCCACACGTTCGAGGATCTCGCGCAGCTCGTCGAGGCTGAACGGCTTGCGCAGCACGGGCCGATCGGCCAGCTGCAGCGCGTCGCGCGTCTGCAGCGAGATCGAGTCGCCGGTGGTGAACACGATACGCCGCTCCCGACCCCGCCCTTCCTCCCGCAGCCGCTCGAACAGATCGAAGCCGGTGTGCTCATCGTCCAGATGCACGTCGACGAGTAGCGCGTCGTAGCGGACGTTAGGGGCGGCCAGGCGCTCCGTCGCGTCGGCGTACCGGCCCACGGTGGTCACCTCGTGCCCCAGCCGCTTGGCGAGCAGCGCCATGGCGCGGCGGACACTGTCCTCGTCTTCGATCACCAGCACCTTGAGACGCCGGCTGTCCGCCGTCGAGTCGGCCGCAGACCCCGCGCGCGCGTCGCCCGCGTCCACGGGCAGCTCGAACGAGAGCCGGGCCCCGCCGCCTTCCACGTTCTGCATCCACATCCGCCCGCCCATCCCGCGCACCAGCCCGAAGCTGATCGCCAGACCGAGGCCCGTGCCCTGTTCGGCCTTGGTCGTGAAGAAGGGCTCGAACACCCGATCGAGGATTTCGGGTGGCACGCCGGGCCCGGTGTCTTCTACGGTCACGACGACGTGGTTGCCCGTGGCCTGGGCGGTGATGACGATCTGACCCGGGCGACCGCCGGTCTCGATCGCCTGGCGCGCATTCACGACCGCGTTCAGGAGCACCTGCTGCAGCTCCTGCGGGTCGCCCGCCACGGCGGGGACATCCTTGGGGACGGACACGCTAGCCCGGATCCGTGCCTTCTTGAACCCGCTGCGCTGCAACGCCAGCACGCGGTCCGCGATCTCCCCCAGGTCCACGGCGGTCTGCACCCGCGGCCGCTGGCGCGCGAAGTCGAGCAGCGTCTGCACGATGCGGCCGGCGCGCATCGCTTCGCTGCGGATCACCTCCGCGCTCTCCTGCACGTCGCTCTGACTGGGATCGAGCACGAGGGCCTCCCCGAACGCCGCGATCGCGGCCAGGGGATTGTTCAGCTCGTGCGCCACTCCCGACACCAGGGCGCCGAGCTGGGAGAGCCGGTCCGCCTGCAGCAGGCGCTGCTGCAGCAGCGACTCGCGCGACACGTCGAGCGCCAGGAACAGGAGCTTGGGCGACTGGCGCATCGGATCGACGTTCACGATCACCGCGCGCACGTCCCGGGGCGGCTCGCCCGCGTACTCCACGGTGAGGCGCACCTCCTGGCGCTGTGTGACCGCGTCCCGGAGCGCGGCCGCGAGCGGAGCCCGATGGGCGGCGGGCGCCCAATCGGCCATGGGGCGCCCCCGCAACGCCACCGCATCGGGCGCGCCCAGCAGCTTGACCCCTTCGGGGTTCGCGTCGAGGATCTGGCCGTCCACGGTGAGCACCAGGGCGGGTGTGGGCAGCGAGCTGAACAGCTGCAGGTACAGACGGCGCTCGGTCTCGACTGCGCTCATCAGGTGGGCCGCGCGCGACTCGGGTCCGAGCTGCTCGCGCACTTGCCGGAACACCATGATGACATGGTTGTGCGGCCCGCGACTCACGTGGGTCTCGAACACCATCCCGGGGAAGTCGGCCGCGGCCGCGGGCGCGAGGTACGTCTGCGCCTTGCCGTCGTGCAGCACCTCCTGCAGCACCCGCTCGATGTGCGTGGCCTTGGCGCCGGGGAACGCCACCCAGAAGCTTTGCCCCAGCACGCGCTCGGCGGGCAGACCGGTGATGCGCGCGGCCGTCGCGGACCACGCGGCGATTGTCCAGTCGGGCGCGATCGCCACCACGCCCTGCTCAAGACTGTCCAACAGCAGTTTCGCGTCCATGCGTGGTCCCTCGCTTCAAGAACACGACGCCCCGTTGGCCGTATCGCGGGCGCAACGGGGCCGATGGCGCTGCTCAGGAGCACCTACGGTGGGGACGCAACGGTCTCTCTGTCAAGCGGCGAGGGGTGTAGCGACGACGCAACAGCGGTCGGGTCAGACGCGTCGCAGCTTCCAGCGCCCGCGCCGGAAGATCGCCGCGCTCACGACCGCGACCGTCGAGAACGCGATCATCACGGCCAGCGCCACGCCGCGCGGTCCCAGCGCCAGCTGGCGCGCGAGCCCGTACGCCAGCGGCACCTCCCACAGCCAAAAGCATCCCAGGTTGATCCACGTGGGTGTCCACGTGTCGCCCGCCCCGTTGAACGACTGCGTGATGACCATGCCGTAGGCATAGAACAGGAACCCATAGCTGATGGTCCGCAGCGTCACCACGGCCACCGGCGCGACCGCCGGATCGCGCGTGAACAGGGTGACGATGGGCCCGGCAAGCAGCACGAACACGGCGCCCACCGTCCCGAGGAACAGCATGTTATAGAACCCCGCGAGCCACACGGCCCGCTCGGCCCGGTCCGGTTTGCCGGCGCCGAGGCCCTGGCCCACGAGTGTGGCGGCGGCGTTGGCGAGTCCCCAGGACGGCAGCAGCGCGAACACGACGATGCGGATCGCGATGACGTACCCCGCCACGGCCTCGGACCCGAAGCTGGACACGATGCGAATCAGGATGATCCAGCTGGCGGTACCGATCAGGACCTGGATGGTGCCGGTGCCCGAGAGCCGCAGCATAGTGCGCATCACGGCCGGCTTGAGGGTGAGCTGGGCGCGGCGGATCGCCACGCGGGCGTCCCCCCGCCACAGCCGGTACAGCTGGTACAGCACGCCTGTGCCCCGCCCGAAGGTGGTGGCGATCGCGGCACCGGTGACGCCGAGCCGCGGGAACGGCCCGACGCCGAAGATCAAGCACGGCCCGAGCACGATGTTGATGCTGTTCGCAAGCCAGAGCACGCGCATGGCGATCGCCGCATCGCCGGCACCGCGGAAGACTGCGTTGATGAGAAACAGCAGCAGGATGACCACGTTGCCGCCGAGCATCACGCGGGCGTAGGACGAGCCCACCGCCTGGACGGCGGACGTGGCGCCCATCGCCGCCAGCAGGCGGGGCGCGAGCGACACACCCACCACCCCAATCGCGGCCGCCACGAGGAAGCCGAGGGCGATCCCCTGCACCGCGGCCTCGGCCGCGCCGTCGGCGTTTCCTTCGCCGATGCGCCGGGCCACCATCGCCGTGACACCGATCGACAGTCCCATCGCGGCCGTGTAGATGAGCGTGAGCAGCGACTCGGTGAGGCCCACCGTCGCCAGCGCGTCGGCCCCGAGGTGCGCCACCCAGAACACGTCCGCCACGGCGAACAGCGACTCCATGAGCATCTCCATCACCATGGGAATGGCGAGGAGGATGACGGCCCGACCCAGGGGCCCGGAGGTGTAGTCGTGGCGCGAGCCGCGCAGCGCCTCGCGGACGGTGGCCCACCAGCCGGGCGTGTCAGCCGCCTGGGGCGGGGCTCGCGAGGAGAGATCCGTCAGCTGGGCGGCCCGGCGGGGACGGTCTCGACGAGTGGCATCACTTCCTGCGCGAAGCGCTCCATCTCCTCGTACTGCGGGCTGAACTGCAACAGCAACAGATCCACCCCTGCCCGCTCGAACTCGCGGATGCGCTCGGCGATCTGCGGCGCCGTGCCCACCAGGCCCGCCCGCAGCCCTCGGTTCGACACGGAGTAGTCCTCGAGGCTCACCTGCTGCTCGAGCTGCGTGTTCGCGAGCCAGTCCTGATAATTGGCGTAGCCGCCGGCGCTCTGGCGCACGTCCGTGATGCGCGCCACCTCGCGTCGCACGGCCGTCTCCGAGTGCGCGCACACGACGTACGCCGCAAGCCCGAACGTGAGCGGCGCCAGGCTCCCCGCCAGGCGCTCGCGCCGCGCCCGCATGTCCGCCACCTTGGCGGCGACGCGCTCCGGCGGATCGCCGTGCATCAAGTAGGCGTCACACGCGCGCGCGATGAGATCCTTCGCGGCCTCGGACTCGCCGCCCGCGTAGAGCGTCGGCCGGGGCCGCGCCAGCGGTTTGGGCTCGAGCGTCGCGTTCTCCACCCGGTAGTACTGACCCGCGTAGCTGAAATGCGGCTGCGACCACATCCCCGTCACGACCTCGAGCCACTCGGCCGTGCGTGCGTAGCGCGCGTCGTGCTGATCGAATGCGACGCCGTACTGCCGGGCCTCGCCCGACCACCAGGACGACACCACGTTGAGCGAGAGCCGGCCACCGCTGATGTGGTCGATGTTGGCGGCCTGCTTGGCGAGCGGCGCGGGCAGATGGAAGGTGGGACGGACGGCCACCATGAGCTCGAGCTGCTCGGTCACGGCCGCCAGCGCCGCCGCCGTGCTCCAGGCATCGAGCGAGGGCGCGTCCGGCCCCTTGATGTCGTTCAAGTTCAGCTCGGCGATCAGGGTGAGGTCGAAGCCGAGGGCCTCGCTGCGCTGGGCCAGCCGGCGCACGTACGCCCAGCTCGCCTCCATCCCCTCGTCGGGAACGTTCCGCAGCCAGCCGCCGAACACCGGGAGCCAGTAGCCGAAGCGCATGGTCAGACGGCCTCCCGTTCCAGGTAATCGACCAGGCGGACGAAGGGATCGAACCCCACCACCCGGGGCGCGTCGGCCACGAAGTTCGACAGGGCGTTGATGTCGTAGAAGTACAACCGCCCGTCGCGCGCGTCGATCATGTATTCCACGCCTCCCACGTCGATGTGCGCCGCCTGCATGATGCACTCCACCTGGGCCACGATCTCCGGGGGCGGCGTATAGCCCTCGACCCGGAGATTGTTCCTGGGCGCGTCTACGGGGCACGCCCCGCGCACCAGCTCGGCGCCGCCCACGGTCTGGCACACATCCGCCGGGCAGAGGTTGAAGCTCTCGCCCGAAGTGTAGATGCGGATCGCGTACAGATAACGCCCGCCCAACACTTCGACTCGCACGATGCGCTGGTCGGCCGCCGGAATGTATTCCTGCACCAGCGCCGTGTGATCGATACCCAAGTCGAGCGCTGCCGCCTGCGCCGCCTGCTCGAGCTGCTCGGGCGTCTCGAAGCGGCGCACCCCCGCGCCGGAGCCACCGATGTTGGGCTTCAATACAACCGGAAAGCGCAGGCCGCGCGCCGCCTCGGCCGCCTGGGCGGCGTGGTTGATGACCCGCGCCGCGGGGAACGGCAGCCCCAG
>DATNOR010000029.1:0-8649 GCA_035601235.1 Gemmatimonadales bacterium | reverse complement strand
CGGGGTGTCCCGGGACGCACGCGTTCCTGCACGAGTACGCCCAGCACGTCGACAGCGTGAAGCCCGGTGCCTACACCGTCGGCGAGGCGTGGGGCAACATCGACCAGATGATGCCCTATTACCCCGACCAGCTAACGTCGTACTTCGGTTTCGAGCTGGCGGACTCGCTGCTGTCTGCGGTCCGCACCGGATCGGCGGCGGGGCTGCTCACCGGCTTCCTGCGGCTCCAGGACACCCTGCCTGCGTATCACTGGGCGCCGTTCCTGAGCAACCACGACCAGACCCGCACCCTCACGCAGCTCAGGGGCGACGTCGCGCGGGCGCGGCTCGCGGCGACACTGCTGCTCACGCTGCCGGGCACGCCTTTCATCTATTACGGTGAAGAAATCGGCATGACCGGAGACAAGCCCGATCCCCGGCTGCGCACGCCAATGCAATGGAGCGCGGGTCCCGGGTTGGGCTTTACATCGGGCAAGGCTTGGGAGAGCGCCCAACCCGACTCGTTGACCACCACTGTCGCGGCAGAGGACGCCGACTCCGGGTCATTGCTGAACCTGTACCGCCGGATGATTCAGTTGCGCAAGCATAATGAGGCGCTCGCGACGGGAAGGTTGCTGCCGCTCACGGCCACGAGCCCGCATGTCGCCGCGTACTTGCGCCGCACCGACAAGGACGTCGTGCTCGTGGTGGCGAATCTTGCTGACCTGCCGGCCACCCGTATCGCGGTCAGCTCCGCGGCCGGTGCGCTGCCGGCCGGTCGCTACACGGTGCGTAACCTGGTGGGGGGAGGGGGCCCGAACAGCACCGCTCTCGTGGTCGGCGCCGCCGGACAGGTGAAGGGCTATGTGCCGATGCGAGGGTGGATCGGGCCGCACCGGAGCGTCATACTCGAGCTGCACAGGCAGTAGGAGTAGAGCGCTTGCACCGCATCCTGGCCCTGCTCGGATGGCTGGCCGTTGGCGGCGCCGCGGCACACGCTCAGCGTGCCAGCAGGGCGGTGTACCTCGACAATCAGGGCGTGGTGCGCTGGCGAGACGACCAGGACGAGGTACGCCTCTTCGGCGCGAACTACGTGCTGCCCACGGCCTCGGACTACCGCGCCGCGGGCTACCTCCACGCCGATCGCAAGAAAATGATCGACGAGGACATGGCGCAGTTCGCCCGCATGGGCTGGGACGGCCTGCGACTCACGTTCTGGGGTGACTGGGAGGCCTCCGACTCGGCCGGCAACCTGATTGCGAACGATCATCTCGACCTGCTGGACTATCTGATCGCGCGCGCGCGCGAGCGCGGCATCTACATGCTCTTCAGTCCCATTCAACTATACGGCGCCAACTGGCCGGACGCCCTCGGAGACACGACCGATCCCGGATTCGGTCGGCGTTTCGGCAAGGCTCGCATGAGCACGGACCCGGCCGCCATCGGGGCGCAGATGACCTATCTGCGCCAGATCCTGGAGCACGTGAATCCCTACACGCGCGTGGCTCTGAAGGACGAACCTGCCATTCTCTTTATCGAGCTCGTGAACGAGCCGTGGCATCACCCCGAGGACCTCGACGGCTCCATCCGTTACATCAACGCCCTCACCGACGCCGTGCGCAGCACGGGATGCACCAAGCTGATCTTCTACAATGTGAGCCAGGACTTCAGGATCGGTGAGGCGATTCGACGCAGTAGGGCACAGGGGATCACGTTCGGCTGGTATCCCACGGGCTTGAACTCGGGCCACGAGCTCGTGGGCAACTACCTCCGCGGCGCCGACGCGTACCCCGACATGCTGCGCCCCGAGCTGGCCCGCCTGCCGCGGATCGTCTACGAGTTCGATAGCCCGGACCTGCGCACCGGCACGATGTATCCGGCCATGGCGCGCACCTTCCGCGCGGTTGGGGCGCAGTTCGCCGCCATGTTCGCCTACGACATGCTGGAGACCGCTTCCCGCAACTTGGGGTGGCAGACCCACTACCTGAGCCTGGTCTACACGCCGCGCAAGGCCATGAGCGCCGTCATCGCGGCCGAGGCGATGCGCCGGCTGCCGCGCATGCGCTCGTACGGCTCCTACCCTGAGAACACGCGGTTCGGCGACTTCCACGTCTCGCCCGACAGCGACCTGGGCGAGCTGGTCGCGCGCGACGCATTCCTGTACGCCGGCTCGACGCGCTCGGCGCCGCCGGACCCGAGCGCGCTGCGCCGCATCGCCGGGTACGGCTCCTCGTCTACCGTGACGTACCAAGGGGAGGGGATCTACTTCCTGGACAAGGTGCGCCCGGGTCTGTGGCGCCTCGAGGTGTACCCGGACGCCGTGCCCGTCCGCGACCCCTTCGAGCCACCTAGTCCCGACAAGGTCGTGACGCGTGCGATCAGCCGCGCCTGGCTCATGACGCTCACGCTACCCGACGTGGGCACCTCGTTCACCGTGCAGCCGATCGCGGCCGGCAACCAGCGGACGGAGCGGGCGGCGGCCGGCGCGTTCATGGTCACCCCCGGCGTCTACCTGTTGAGTGCCGCCGGACCGGTGGACGTCGCCACGTTGCCGCCATACGTGGGCGCGGTGGCAACGCCCGAGTACCACGCGCCTCCGCTCGATACGCTGCCGCCGTCGGTGCAATCGCTCGCCGCGTCCGAGTGTCTGGCGGGGCGGGACGTCCAACTCCGGGCCCGGGTCGTCGACCGCACTCCCCCCGATTCCGCCAAGCTTTTCATCCGCCCCGCGGCCGGTGGCGTCTACCGTGGCTTCACGATGCACGCCGCGGGCGGTTACGTGTATTCCGCCACCGTTTCGGCGGCGGCCCTGCGCGAGGGCGGTGGGGCTGGGGGCCCGGGGGGCCCGCACCAATACGTGGTCACGCTGTTCCGCGGAGCTTCGGTGCTCACCTTTCCCGACCGCCTGCCGAAGCAGCCAACGGACTGGGACTACTACGGCCGGGCGTCCTGGAGGATCGATGTCGTCGACCCGCAGACGCCGCTGCGGCTGTTCAGCCCGGCCGAGGACGCGGCGCAGCTCGCCTTTACTCGACTGGGCGATGCGGGACGCCGCGGGCTCTTCCGCCTGGCCTTCTCCGCGGTCACGGGTCACCCGGTGTTCCACTTTGAGTTGCCGGTGAGCGCGAGCGGCGCGGCGCCGGCCGACTACACGGCGTCGCTGGTCATCAAGGATCGCATCGAGGCCCGCCGGGAGACCATCACCCGTGCCACTGAGCTGCGGATGCGGCTGCGCGGCCTCGGGCCTCGGCAGGTGCTGGACCTGACCCTGATGGAGGACGACGGCACCAGCTGGAGCGCGGCGCTGCCCGTCGACAGCACCTGGAGCGAACGGACGATTCCCCTCGCGGCCCTGACCCTGGGTCGCGGCGTGCTACTGCCCGAGGGATTCCCGGGCGAGTGGAACTACTGGGTGGGACCTGCCGCCGGGCGCGGCGGCAGCGGCGACCGCCTGCGGCTCGACCGGGTGGAGCGGCTGCAGTTATCGCTGCGGCGCGAGCAAGGCGTCGACGTACTGCCCGGCACTTACGGCGTCGAGGTGGAGTCGATAGTCCTCACCCCCGCCGCCCGGTAGAGGTCGATCGCCTTCGCCAGCGGTCCCACGATCGCGAGCGCGAGGATCGGTGGGGCCGGATAGAGCGGGGCGAGCGCCGCGACATGCCAGTCCCCGGCCAGTCGGATGCCCGCTTCCGCGAGCGCGACCGCGGCCGCCACGATCACCCGGCCGCGCACCGTGCTCACGGTGGTCTTGGGATCGGTGACCATGAAGAAGATGAACAGCTGGTACATTGGGCCGGTCAGCGGCGCGATCTCGGCGACCAGCGGGCCCCCGCTGATCGAGCTCCGCAGCGCCGCGAGCACGAGAAAGCAGGTCACGTACGTCAGCGTCACGTGCAGCATGCGGACGCGTGAGGCGATCAGCAACCCGAAGCACCAGATCACCGCGTTCGTCGCCAGGTCGTTGCCCCACTGCTGGCTCAGCACGGCGACGCTCGCCGGCGCGGCAAGGACGAGCAAGCTGATGGCGAAGTTGCTCGGGTTCCAGAGGTGCCGGCCGCGGTACTGCAGCACGTACTTGGACGCGATGGCGATGAAGCCCCCGAGCGCGAACGGCCACAGCAGCCCGGCGCGCGGCTTGATCAGGAGCGCGAGGCTGATCCCGGTGATGTATGCGCTCGCCACGTTCGCGAAACGCCCCCGCACCAGGCGCGACAGCACCAGCTCCGTCGCCGTGGATACGCCCAGCGCCATGACGAGCCGGTCGTAGCCGCCCAGGATGCCGTAGCGCGCTTCGCCCAGCACGAGGATGAGCGTGATGAGGAAGGAGACCGGGTAGCGGGGATCGAGGCCGCCCAACCAGGTCCACGGCGCCCGGACGGCGGTCATGCTATGGCTTCGGCTCGGTGACGACGTGCAGCCGGTCCACGGCGGGGTGGGCGAGCGTCTGCACACCGCCCGAGGGCCAGCGAATGAGCGCGCTGTCCACCTGCGTGGTCTGGCCCAGGCCGAAGTGGAGTCGACGGTCGTTCTGGCTCGCGAACCCCGAGCCCCCGTCCACAACCTTGAGCTGGCGCGTCCCGCCCGCGAAGAGGAGCACCTCTGCCCCGATGGCGCTGCGGTTCGAGCGCGTGCCCACGAGCTGGAACGCGACCCAGTGGCTGCCCGGCGGAACGCTGTTCTTGTAGACCAGCGCCGGCTGGCCCTGGTTCGCGACCACGACGTCGAGCACACCGCGATTGAACAGATCCGCCAGGGCGACGGCGCGGCCGTCGTACTCGTCGGTCACACCTACGGCGGCGGCGACGTCGGTCCACCCCGCCAGGCCGTGGTTCACCAGCACGCGCGACCGCTCGTAGCCGGAGAGGCTGGCGGTGCCAATAGTGGGCCAGCTGCGTGCGTCCTCGAACACGTTCCCGTTGGCGCCGGCGATCTTGGACATCGCGTACCAGTAGCTCTGCGTGCGGTCGCGGGAGACGTAGCCGTTGACGATGAACAGTTCGTTGCGTCCGTCGTTGTCCAGGTCGCCGAGCTGCGCGCCCCAGGCCCACCCCGCGTCGGCGACGACGCCCTCGGCCGCCTGCTGGAACCGGCCCAGCTCCAGCAGGAAGTTGAGGCGCAGGTTGTTGCCGTGAAACAGGTAGCCCCGCTCCGAGATGTTGGTCACGAAGGCGTCCACGCGCCCGCGATTCAGCACATCGCCGAGCGTGGCGGACATGCCGCTCTTGGAATCGCTCTCCAGGCCCACCCGGCGCAAGATGAAGCGCCGCCCGTGGTCGTTCAGGTACAGCTCTTCGGGTCCGTAGTCGTTCGCCAGGAACAGATCGGGCCAGCCGTCGCCGTTGAAGTCCGCCGCGGCGACCGCGAGGGTCCAGCGTGTGCTTCCCACGCCCATCCGATCGGTCACGTCCTCGAACCGCCCATCCCCGAGGTTATGAAACAGCCGGTTCTTGCCTCCGTTCGTAGCGAACTCGAAGCTGTTCTCCATGATGCGCGTGGTCTTCAGGTGCCAGAAGTCGATGTCGGAGCGGAAGTACCCTGTCACGTACAGATCGAGCAGACCGTCCCGATCGTAGTCGATCCACACGGCCGAGTTGCTGTTCATCCACTGCCGCAGTCCCGCCTCCGCGGTGACGTCTTTGAAGTGGAGGTCGCCCAGGTTCTTGAAGAGCTGGAGGTAGCCCCACTTGTAGATCAACAGGTCCTCGAGCCCGTCGTTGTCGTAGTCGCCCCATACCGCACCCATCGACACGCCCTCCCCCGGCCGATTCACGTCCGCGACGCCGGCGGCCGACGCGACGTCGACGAACGTGCCGTCGCCGCGATTCAAGTACAGCGCGTTGGGGTATCCGAACCGGCTGTTCGTGAAATAGAGATCGGGCCATCCGTCGTTGTTCACGTCGGCGACCGAGACCGCTGCGCCCAACGCGCCCACCAGGGGAGCGATGTTGTCGAGCTTTGGGTCGAGGGTGGGTCCGTGATGCACGAACCCGATGCCCACCTGCGCCGCGACGTCGGTGAGGTGGAACGGCGGCGACCCTGCGCCGGCGCCAGCGGCGCGATCCCCGCGGCGGTTCAGCACGATCACGAGGACGATGGCGGTCAGGAACGACACAGCGACGGCGGCGCGTCGCCACGACCGGGGCGGGGAAATCACGGCGTGAAAGTAATACACTTGTCGGCGCGCAGCGCTCCCGTCATCTTCCCGCGCGTGCAAACGAGAAACCTGGGCAGCGTCGCGCTGCTGCTGCTGGCCGCATGTCACGGAGCGGCGCCCGGCGCGGACCAGGCGCGGAGCGACTCGGCGCTCACGGCCCGGACCTGGGGCCTGGCCTACCTGCAGCAGCAGCAGCTCCCACGCGCCGAAGCGGAGTTCCGCAAGGTCGTGACCCTCGCCCCTGAGCAGGCGCTGGGGTACGCCGACCTGGGTCTCGTCTACCTGCGCGAGGGCCGCACGCGCGAGGCGGAAGCCCAGCTGCAACGGGCGGCCGCGCTCGACTCCTCGGACTCGGATGTCGGCCTGATGCTCGCCGACGTGTACCGTCTGACCGGGCGGGAGGCGGGTGCGCGCGGCGAAATCGACCGCGTGCTGCGGCGCGATTCCACCGACATCCGGGCCCTGTACGCACTCGCGCGACTCGCCGCGCGATCCGCCGACCCCGCCGAGCGGCAACGCCGCGAGAGTCTGCTGCGGCGTGTGGTGACGCGCGCTCCCGCGAATATCGTCGCCCGGCTCGAGCTCGTGGACCTGCTGCTGGCGCGCGGATCGGCCGGGGCCGCGGCCGGCGAGCTCGAGGCATTACAGCGCCAGCTCCCCCAGCTGCCCCGGGAGGCGGCGGGCTTTTTCCAGCGGGCCCTCGTGCTGGCGCGCACCGGTCGGGCGGCAGAGGCCGCGGCGCAGGCGACCCGGTTCCATCGCGCCATGGAGGTCACCGCGGCCTACCAGGTCGCCCTCGAGCGCCTGGGCGGCACGCCCGGCTCCTTCGTCGGCTATCCGGTGCTCACGTTCAACTCCAACATGGCCGTGCCGCGCGACGATCCGCGGGCCGTCGCGGCGGCCATCCGTTTCACCGATGTGACGCCGGGGAGCGGACTCGAGGTCGTGGAGGCGCTGCCCGATAGCCTGGCGAGCTCGCTCGAGCGCGGGGTGGCGCTGGCGGTGGGAGATTACGACGACGACGAGACCGAAGACCTGTTCGTCGCGGGCCACCTGTTCCGCGGCACCCTCGGACGCTTCGTCGAAACCAGCGCCGGCGCGGGGCTGGCGTTCCGGGACCGCCCCGTCGCGGCGGCGTTCGGCGATTTCGACAACGACGGACGGCTCGACCTGTACGTCGCGACCACGGGGCGGGCTATGTTGCTCCGGAACCAGGACGGGAGAACGTTTCGCGACGTTGCCGCGTCCGCCGGCTTGGCCGATTCCGGAACAGTGGCGAAGGCGCTGTTCTCGGACGTGGACCATGACGGCGACCTCGACCTCCTGCTCGCGACGCCGCGGGGAAACCGCGTCTACCGTAACAACCTCGACGGCACGTTCCGCGAGATGGCCGCGCCGATGGGCCTGGCCATGGAAGGGAGCCGCGACGCCGCCGCGGGAGATTTCGACGGCGACGGCCGCACCGATCTGGTGGTGCTCACGAGCGATGGCCACCCGCGGCTGTTCCACAACCTCGGTCAGGGGCGGTTCGAGGACGTGACGGCGGCGAGCGGCCTCGCCGCCGTGCGGCGGGCCGGCGCGGTCGCGGTCGGCGACTACGACAACGACGGGTTCCTCGACCTGTTTCTGACGTCGCTCGATGGCAGCGACGCCGCGTTGTACCATAACCGCGGCGACGGCACCTTCCAGCGCGATGCCAGGAGCGATGGCCTGCGCCGCAAGCTCGCCGGCGTCGTGGGCCTGGACGCCGCCTTCTTCGACTTCGACAACGACGGCCGGCTCGATCTGGTGGTGGTGGGGAAGCCCGTGGGTGCGACCCCAGGAGACCCCGGGGCATCGCCCCGGGGTCAGCCGCTCGTGCGGCCTCGGCTGACCCCGGGCCGGCGGCCCGGGGCTCCCCAAGGCCGAGGCGTCTTCCTGTTCCGCAACGACGCGACGAAGGGCTTCGAGGACTATTCCTCCATCCTCCCCGACAGCCTGCGGGCTGGCCGGGCCGTTGCCGTGGCGGACATCGACCAGGACGGCGACCTGGACCTGATCGTGGTGGGCTGGGACGGTCGGCCCCGGGTGCTCCGTAACGACGGCGGCAACGTGAATCAGTACGTCGACGTGCGCCTCGTCGCGCTGCGCCAGGGCAGCGGCAAGAACAACGGCTTCGGGCGCGGCGCCACGGTCGAGCTGCGCGCGCGCGACCTGTACCAGCTGCGGCTCGCCACCGACCGCGTGACCCACTTCGGGCTCGGGCGCCGGCTCAAGGCCGACGTGCTGCGCGTACGCTGGCCCAACGGCGTCTCGCAAACCGTCTACTACCCGGGGACGGAAGTAGACGTGCTGGAGCAGCAGCAGCTCAAGGGGTCGTGCCCGTTCCTGTACGTGTGGGACGGTCGCGCCTTCACGTTCGCGACAGACGCCATGTGGAACAGCGCCCTCGGCATGCCGCTCGGCATCATGACGCGAGAGGGTGGCATCCTGTCCGCCTCGCCGCACGCGTCGCAGGAATACCTGCGGCTGCCGGG
>DATNOR010000028.1:0-45246 GCA_035601235.1 Gemmatimonadales bacterium | reverse complement strand
GCGGGACCAGTCGATCACGCCGTCGGCGGGGCGGCGCCGCGGTAGCTCCGGGTGCTCGCTCGCGGGCTGGGGCCGGCCCGGTCGCTCGCCGGCGAGCAGGCGGGGCAGCAGGCGCAGCAGCATGTCGCGGTTGCACGCGGCGACCCGGTCGTAGAGCGACGCGACAGTGTCGTACGGCGTGATGCTGAAGGCGACCTGATCGATCACCGCGCCCCGGTCCACGCCCTCGGCGAGCCAGATGAGCGAGTTGCCGGTCTCGGTCTCTCCCTTGATCAACGCCCAGTTCACCGGGGCGCTGCCGCGGTAGCGCGGCAGGTGCGAGGCGTGCGCGCCGATCATGCCGATGCGGGCCAGACGCAGCGCGGGCGGGCGGACGATCTGGCTCCACCCGATCACGAACGCGACGTCGGGCTGGATGGCGCCGAGCGCGGCGAGGCCGTCCGGGCCGTTGATATCCGCGATTTCGTGCAGCGGCACCCCGTAGCGAGCGCACAGCGGGCCGTAGTCGATCGCACCGGAGCGGCGCGCGCGCCGCTCGGGAGTGAGCGTGATGACGCCGTGAATCGGCGCCCCGGCCTGCATCAGGGCCTCGAACGCCGGACCGCCCTCGGCGTGGAATCCGACCCAGGCGAAGCGCAATGGTTTCATCGCCGGTTGACCCGAACCACGTCGCGCACGGCCTCGATCACGTCGGTCACGTCATCGTCCGTGAGCCGGGGATTGAGCGGCAGGCTCAGCAGCCGGCCGTAGTTGCTCCAGGCGACGGGAAAGCTCTGCGGAGCGTAGCCGTAGCGATCGCGATAATAAGGATGGAGATGGATGGGGATGAAATGGACCGAGGTCCCGATGTAGCGGGCGGCGAGCTCCGCGATAAAGCGATCGCGGTCGATGCGCAGCGTCTCGGGGACGAGGCGCAGCACATAGAGGTGCCAGGCATGCTCCACCTCGGGACGCTCGACCGGCAGCTCGAGGGCGTCCAGGTCGGCGAACCCCGCGGCGTAGCGCGCGACCACGTGCCGCCGGCGCCGTTGGAACCCGGCGAGCTTTTCGAGCTGCCGCAAGCCCAGCGCCGCCTGGATGTCGGTCATGTTGTACTTGAAGCCGGGGAGCAGGATGTCATAGTGCCAGCTGCCACCCTGGTCGTAGCGACGCCACGCGTCCCGGCTCATGCCATGCAGGCTCACGACGCGGGCCCGGTCGAGCAGCGCCGGGTCCCCGGTGAGCATGCCGCCCTCGCCGGTCGTCAGGTTCTTGGTGGCGTAGAAGCTGAAGGCGACGGGATTCGGTCCGGACCCGATGAGCCGGCCCTGGTACCGGGCGGGCAACGCATGAGCGGCATCCTCGATCACGGCGAGCCCACGCGCGCGGGCGACGTCGTGGATCGCGTTCAGGTCGGCGGGGTGGCCGGCGTAGTGCACCGGCAGGACGGCCCTGGTCCGCGGCGTGAGCGCCGCCTCGAGCCCGCGCGGGTCGAGGTTCAACGTGTCGGGCACCACGTCCACGAGGACGGGTCGCGCGCCGGTGTGCTCGATCACGTTGACCGACGCGGCGAAGGTCATCGGCGTGGTGATGACCTCGTCACCGGGACCGATGCCGAGGGTGACGAGGGCGGTGTGCAGCGCGGCGGTGCAGGAGTTGAGCGCCAGCGCCCCGGGCGCCGCGACGTACGCGGCGAACTCGGTTTCGAACCGCCGGGTCTTGGGCCCCGTCGTGATCCAGTCGGAGCGCAGCGTGTCCACCACTTCGTCGATCTCCTCCTGTCCCACGAGGGGCGGGGCGAAGGGGAGGAACGTGGCGCGGCGCCGCCGCGCGGCGGCGGGAGTGGGCGGGGGAGCGGGGGCCGTCACGGCGTTCCCGCCGGAGGCGCGGTTTTCAGGCAAGGCTCTCATGGTGTGCCCGAGACCCACCGTTGCCACCCGTGTCGAGCGCGGGGACGACCAGGGCGAGCGGGGCGACCGCGTGGTCGCGCTGGTACTCCGGCACGAGAGCCGCGAGCGCGCGCACCGCGTCCTGGTGATCGCTCAATGCCGCCACCGAGAGCAGCTGTCGCAGGTCGCGTCCCAGCGTCGTGCCGTCGACATGGTCCCGCTCGATCAGTCGGATCTTGTCCACCGACGTGGGCACGGTGCGCTCCCAGGCGGCGACCAGCTCCTCGCGCAGCTTCTCGCCGGGCCGCAGGCCCACGAACTTGATGTGGATGTCTTGGTAGGGGACGAAGCCGGAGAGCCGGATCAGCTGCTCGGCCAGGTCCAGGATCCGCACCTGCCGGCCCATTTCCAGAATGGCGATGCGCTTCGCCGCCTCGGGGAGCGTGGCGGCCGCCAGCACCAGCTGCACCGCCTCGGGAATGGTCATGAAGTAGCGCTTCACTTCGGGGTGGGTGACGGTGAGGGGTCCGCCCGCCGCGAGCTGCTTGTTGAACAGCGGGAGGACGCTGCCGTCCGAGCCCAGGACGTTGCCGAAGCGCACGACGCGGAAATCGGTGCCCGCGTCCCGGTACACCGGCAGCTCGAGGACGATGCGCTCCGCCACCCGTTTCGTGGCACCGAGGATGCTCGTCGGGTTCACGGCCTTGTCGGTCGAGATGAGGACGAACCTTCCGACGCCGTTGCGCGCGGCGCAACGCGCCGTGCGGAGCGTTCCCACCACATTGTTCCACACGCCTTCCAGCACATTGGCCTCGAGCATCGGCACGTGCTTGTAGGCGGCGGCGTGGAACACGTAGTCCGGGCGGCACGTCGCGAAGATCTCCTGGAGCCGATCCGCGTTGGTAACGCTCGCGAGCGCGGGGACGACTTCGGCGGTGGGGCAGGCCTCGCTCACCTCGCGGGCGATGAAGTACAGCGGGCTCTCCGCCCGCTCGAGCAGCACGATGCGGCGGGGACAGAAGCGGGCGACCTGACGGGCCAGCTCGGAGCCGATCGAGCCGCCGGCGCCCGTGATGAGGACGCAGCGGCCGCCGAACTCTCGCTCCATGGCCCCGAGGTCGAGCTTGACGGCGTCGCGCCCCAGCAGGTCGTTGATCTGCACCTCGCGCAGATGGCGCAAGGTCAGCGGACCGCTCGCCAGGAGGTCCTGCAGCGGCGGCAGGATCTTGCACTCGACGCCCGTCTCGGAGCAGCGGGCGACGATGCGCCGCATCTCCTCGCCCGAGGCGGACGGGATGGCGATCGCCAGCAGCTCCACCTGGAAGCGAGCCACCAGCTCGCCCAGGCGGTCCGAGCCGCCCACCACCGACACGCCGTGCAGCGTGCGTCCGTGCAGATCGGGGGCGTCGTCGATGAGCCCGACCACGTTCAGGAGGCCCCGGGGATCGTGCTGGATCTGGCGGAGCAGCTGCTCGCCCGCCTCGCCCGCTCCAATAATGAAGGTGCGCCGCCCGCGGGTCGGCTGGCGATGCGGATGCGCGGTCTCGCGCACCCAGCGCGAGGCGAAGCGGATGCCGCCCAAGAGGAAGATCGCGATCACCCAGTCGAGCAGAGGCACGGACCGCGGCATGCCCTTCAACCCGCCCGTGAAGAACAGGCCCGCGACGAACACGACCGAGCTCAGACTCACGGCGGCGCACAGGTTCACCAGGTCCGCCATCCCGACATAGCGCCACCAGCCGCTGTAGGCGGAGAAGCGCTGGAAGAACAGCAGGCGGGGGATGAGCAGCCAGGGAAGCGTCACCGCCCAGCGGTGGAGCTCCTCGGGAGGGATGGCGAAGTCGAAGCGCACGGCGTAGGCCGCGAGATATCCCAGGGAGATGAGCACCAGGTGCACTCCCAGGATGATCGTTCGTCGGTACGGGTAGAGCCGCTGCATCAGCGATTGGCGCATGACGAGCGCGCTTTCTGCACAATGCATGCTCACACACTGGACGCGACGTCGATCACACACGCAAGGGATCAGTGGCCCGGATTCCTGCTCGTCGGCTCGTGTGAGGCTCGGACGCCACACCACGGTTCTGTAGCATGTGGGAGAAGAGCAGCACTAATCAGGAGCAATCACGCATCAGAGCGCCAACAACGTCGTTCCGGAGCGATTCTCCCCGCGCCGCGGTATTCCCCTTGCAGCGCTGATCGGACCATGTCGAGAGAGCGTTCCCGCCTGCCGGAAGTCGCCTCGGTCGAAGGAGCGGTGCTGCGGTCGTCGACGCTGCCGTCAGCGGAGGTCTGGTCGCGGAACGGAGCGTCGGGCGAAACCGACTGGCAGCACTATTTCGCTGCCGTACGACGGCGGAAATGGACGGTGGTCGCCGTCACCTGCCTCGGCACGGCTCTGGGCCTGTTCGCCAGCCGGCTGCTGCACGCACCCTACTCGGCCACCGCGCTGCTCTGGTTCGAGACCAAGGACCGAGCTGCCGCGGCGCGCGACCCCCGGTCAGCCTCCGAGGCCGACGAGCTGCTGAACCCGTCCGGGTGGATCGACCTGGTGGAGTCGAACGCCGTGCTGGAAGAAGTGGTGCGGCAGCGCCGGCTGTACCTGCACACCCCCAACCCGGCGGACTCGTCCGCCATCGCGACGCTACGGCTCGATGGGACGCCAGTTCCGGCGGCGTACCGCTACACGGTGGACCGCGACGGGCGGACTTTCACCCTGGTGAACGGCGGCCGCGTGGTCCAGACCGATTCTCTCGCCGAGCCGGTCGGGAAGGACCTGGGGTTCAGCTGGAGCCCCCCTCGCGGGTTCGTGGCGCGGGGACATGCCGTCGACTTTGTGCTCAGCACGCCGGCGGACGCGGCCCGGCAACTCATGAAGACCCTGAGCGTGAGTACCGACGTCGACCCGGCCCTGATGCGGGCGGGGACCGACGCCAACTTCCTGCGGATCCAGCTCACCGGCGCCCGGCCGGCGGAGCTCGCGGCCACGGTGAACGCGATCGCGGACCGCGTGGTCGTGGTCGCCGCCGACTTGAAGCGCATCAAGCTGGTGGAGCTGGGACGCATTCTGGACGACCAGCGCCAGCACGCGCTGGGCAGCCTGCGGCAGGCGGAAGCGGCGCTGCGCGACTTCCGCATGCGGAGCGCGGGCGTGTTACGGCAGGGGGCGCCACCCGTCTCCGCCACCCTGCGGGGGGGGGGCGACCCGGTGTTCGAGCGCTCGTTCGACACCAAGCTGGCGCTCGATTCGGTGCAGCGCGATCGCCAGGCGCTCGAACGCGCGCTGGCGCAGACGGGCGACTCGGGGCCGCCGGTCGAGGCGCTCCAGGCGATCGGTGCCGTCCAGAAGTCCGCCGAGCTGTCGCTGGCGCTGCAGGAGCTGACCCAGAAGCAGGCCACGCTGCGGGCGCTGCGCTACCGCTATACGGACGCGAGTGAGCCGGTACAGCGCGTGCGGAGCGCGGTGCAAACCCTGATGCAGAGCACCATTCCGACGCTGGCGCGCGGGCTGGACGCCGACCTGGCGGCGCGCGCGGAGCAGCTCGGCCGTCGCGCCGACGCCGCGTTCGGCTACCTGCACGACCTGCCGCCGCTGGCGTTGGAGGAGGCGCGGCTGCAGCGCGACGTGACGATCGCGGAGCAGCTGTTCACCACGGTGCAACAGAGCTACAACCAGACGCAGCTGGCGGCCGTGAGCACCTTGCCGGACGTCCGCATCCTCGACCGCGCCACCGCCCCCGATCGGCCGGACAGGAACTGGACACCGCTGTTCGCGTGCGCCTCGTTCGTGGTGAGCCTCGGCCTGGCCGTGTTCGGCGTGGTCTTGCTCGACGGTGTCGATCACAAGGTGCGTTATCCGGAGCACGTGACCCACCAGATGCGGCTCTCCATCCTGGGCGCCGTTCCCCGGTTCGACTGGCGCCACTTGGGCAACGGCAAGACGGCTGAGGCGGCGGCGCCGGTGGTCGAGGCGTTGCGCGGCCTGCGGCTGCGGCTGAGCCACGCCGGGGGCTCCGGTCCGCTGCTCGTGACGGTGACCAGTCCCGGCGTGGGGGAGGGGAAGTCGTTCCTGTCGTGCAACCTCGCCCTCGCCTTCGCCGACGCGGGCTATCGCACGCTGCTGATCGACGGCGACGTGCGGCGCGGCGGCCAGCACCGCATGCTGGGCCTGCACCGGGAGCCAGGGTTGATCGATTTCCTCGCGGGCGAGCTGCCGTTCGAGACGGTGGTCCAGGCCACGCGCCACCCGGGTCTCTCGTTCATCGGGTGCGGGGTGCGCCGGGCGAGCGCGCCCGAGCTGCTCAGCTCGGATGTGATGTCCGACCTGATCGACCGGGTGCGCGCGGAGTGCGGCGTGGTGCTGGTCGACAGTCCGCCGCTCGCGGTGGGCGTTGATCCCTACGTGCTGGCGACGCGCACCGGCAACGTGCTGATCGTGCTCCGGGCGGGTGTGTCCGATCTCGACCTCGCCGCGGCGAAGTTGGATGTGCTCGACACACTGCCGGTGCGCGTGCTGGGCGCCGTGTTGAACGACGTTCGACCCTACGGGGCGTATCGCTACTACACCTACGACGCCGCGGCCTATGCGGAAGCCAACGCCAGCGCCGGCCAGCGCCGCTCAGGCTCGGCGGGCGTGTTATGGGGGCGCTCATGAGCAAGCGAACGTGCCGGTGGTGGCGTGGTGCGGTGCTCGCGGGGGTGTGGTGGCTGGCGGTGGCGCGGCCCGCCGCGGGCCAGGAGGACCAGGCGCCGCCGCCCGCTCCCCCACCACCGCCGCCCGAGCTCGTGGCTGGCCACCCGCTCGCGACCCGAGCCGCCCTGCTCGATTCGGCGCAGCGCAGCGCCGCGGCCGGCGATACCGTCCGGGCCGCGGCGATCCGGACGCGACTCGCGACCGGGGACTTCCAGCCCGGTGAGCGCATCTGGATGCGCGTGGACAGCGAGCCAGCGCTGAGCGACACCTTCACGGTCACCACGGCGGGCACCGTGGTCCTCCCGTCGCCGGTCAATCACGAGATCCCGCTCCGAGGCGTGCTCCGCTCCGAGCTGCAGAGCTATCTCGTGCAACAGCTGTCGCAGTACCTCCGCAGCCCCGCCGTGCGGGCCCGCGCCCTGGTGCGCGTGTCGGTGCAGGGCGGTGTGGTGCGGCCCGGCTATTATGCCGTGCCGGCGGACGCCCTCGTGGCCGACGCCCTCATGGCAGCCGGAGGTACGCTCCCGACCTCGAAGCCGGGCAAGATGCGGCTGGAACGGGGCGGCGAACGCTTCCTCGAGGGCAAAGAGCTCGCCCAGGCGATCGCGCAGGGGCGCACCCTCGACGATCTGAACGTGCAGGACGGCGATCAGCTGGTGGTCCCGAAGGAAGGCGCCGGCATGGGCGACAACCTGCGGTTTCTCTGGGTGGTCATAAGCATCACGGGCGGGATCGTCGGGCTCACGAAAGTGTTCGGGCACTAAGCAAAAGACAGGTTGGGGAGACGTGACAACCTCCACAAACCTCCCCAACCTTCTCCGTCCTCCCCAACCTCCCGCCAGGCTCGCAACAAACTCACACCACTCGCAACGAAATGGTTCGCCCGCGCCGGGCGAAGCTATTAGTTTGCACCCGTGAAGAGCGGGCTGCGGAGCGATCCGGCGGAATGGAAGGACGAGCGCCAGCGGCGCGGCCTCGCGGGGGAGGAGCAGGCCATCCGTTACCTCCTGTCGCGTGGCTGCCACATCGTGGCGCATCGATTCCGGGTGGGTCACACGGAAATCGACCTGATCGCCCGTCAGGGGAACCTGGTCACCTTTGTCGAAGTGAAAACGCGCCGTGGGACCGCGTTCGGCAGCGCGCTCGAGGCCGTGACGGGGGCCAAGCGCCGTGAGCTGGTGAAAGCCGCGCGCGTGTGGGTGGACCGCTTCGGCAAGCCCGCCGACATCTATCGGTTCGATTGCATCGCGATCACGGACGGCCGGCTGGAGCACGTGGCAGACGCGTTCCGCCCCGGGTGGCGCTAGCCCGGGCTTCGGTATATATTCGGGCCTCTCACGCGGAGGCTCCCAACCCATGTCGAGGACACTCATGGCGGCGGAAAACGAAGCTCCCAGGCTCACGGAGGAGCGCCGCAAGGCGCTCAACCTGGCAATCACGCAGATCGAGAAGACGTGCGGCAAGGGCGCCATCATGCGGATGGGAGCGGACTCGCCCCAGGTGCGGGTGGAGGCGATTCCCACGGGCGCGATCAACCTCGACGCGGCGATTGGCATCGGGGGGATTCCGCGAGGCCGGGTGACGGAGATCTTCGGGCCGGAATCGAGCGGCAAGACCACGCTGGCCTTGCACGTGGTGGCGCACTCCCAGCGGCAGGGCGGGGCCGCCGCCTACATCGACGCCGAGCACGCGCTCGACGTCGAATACGCCAAGAAGCTGGGCGTCGATATCGACAACCTGCTCGTGTCCCAGCCCGACACGGGCGAGCAGGGGCTCGAGATCACCGAGATCCTGGTGCGCTCGGGGGCGGTGGACGTGGTGGTGGTGGACTCGGTCGCGGCGCTCGTTCCGAAGGCGGAGATCGAGGGCGACATGGGTGACTCGCTGCCGGGGCTGCAGGCGCGGCTGATGAGCCAGGCCCTGCGCAAGCTCGCGGGGGCGATCAACCGGTCGCGCACGGCGGTGGTGTTCATCAACCAGCTGCGCGAAAAGATCGGGGTGATGTTCGGCAATCCCGAGACGACCACCGGGGGCCGGGCGCTCAAGTTCTACGCCTCGGTGCGGCTCGACGTACGGCGCATCGGACCCGTCAAGGACCGCGAGGTGGTCATCGGCAACCACGTGCGCGTGAAGGTCGTGAAGAACAAGGTGGCGCCGCCGTTCCGTCAGGCCGAGTTCGACATCATGTTCGACGAGGGGATCAGCCACGAGTCGCTGCTGGTGGACATCGCGGCGGAAGCGGGGATCATCGAGAAGTCGGGGGCGTGGTACGCCTACGGCAAGGAGCGGATCGGCCAGGGGCGCGAGAACGCGAAGCTGTATCTCAAGGATCACGCCGATCTCGCCGCGGAGGTCGAAGCGAAGGTGAAGGAGCATCTCGGGGTAAAGCCCGCCGCCGTGGCGGCGGACGAGGAGGCTTCCGCCCCCGAGGAGTGAGTGCCGACTCTCACCGGTATCGCCCCCGATCCGCGCCAGCCGGGCTATCGGCTGGTGGAGGTGGATCGGGGGCGGTTTGCGTCATTGCCGGCCGACGCGCTCGAGCTGCTGGGCCTGCGGGTCGGCGCGGCGCTGGCGCCCGCGGTGCTCGATCGACTGAGCGAGCTGGCCGACGTGGAAGCGGCGCAGCGCGCGGCGCTGCGGGCCCTGGCGCGCCGCGCCCACGCCTGTCGCGATCTGGAGCGGCGGCTCGCCAAGAAGCAGCATCCGCCCGCGGCGGTGAGGGCGGCCCTGGAGCGCCTGGCGGCGCGGGGCCTGCTGGACGACCGCCGCTTCGCGGAACAGTACGCCGCCGTGCGCGCGACGCGCGGCAAGGGGCCGGCCCGGATCCTCACCGACCTGCTCGCCCAGGGCGTGGAGCGCGGGGTCGCGGAGGCCGCGGTAGGGCGGGCGCTGGAAGAGGAAGGGATCGATCCCCAGGTCGAAGCCCGGGCCGCGGCCGCCAAGCGGGCGCGTCAACTAGGCGGCTTGCCGCCGCCGGTGCGGCGCCGCCGGTTGCTCGCGTTTCTGGTGCGCCGCGGTTACTCCGGTCCGCAGGTGAAGGAGCTGGTAAAGGAGTTGTGCGGATAGGGGGGCAGCGTTTGGTTCTGACCCTTGTTAACCCCGCGGCATGGCCGCGGGGCACTCGAGACTAGGGGTTCGTTAACCCCGGGGCATGGCCCCGGGTCAGCCTACCCAGAATGGGGTTCCGTGAACCCCGCGGCATGGCCGCGGGGTCGGTCTACTCGGGCTAGGGCGATGAGCAAACCCGGACATCGAAAGTTCGCGCTATACGCTCACATCACCTGGCATACCTACCGACGTGAGTCGAGCATCCGACAGGAAGGTGTGCGAAGTGTGACGGATAGCATCTCGGCTGCGGCGGCTCGAAACGCGGTGCGTGTACTCGCGCAAGCGGTCGTGGCCGATCACGTCCATGTGCTGATCAGCTTCCGCCCGGATCGCCCCTTAATGCCTTTCATACGCGATGCCAAGTCCGAATCGGCGCGAGTAGTGAAGACGGCGGGGGGCCGATTGACGTGGGCTCGCGGGTATTACGCAGGCACGCTTTCTCACGGCCACATTCCCCGCGCTCGGATTTACATCGCGCGGCAGCACGTGCGACACGCCGATCGCGTGCTGGTCTGAGTAGACCGACCCCGGGGCCACGCCCCGGGGCTCATCAATTACGCGGCTGACCCCGGGCTGGCGGCCCGGGGTCTCTTCGGAGCCGACGGGGGCCATGCCCCGGGGTTCACGGGGGCGTCGGTGCCCGCGGGCGGTGGTCCCCCGGCGCAAGCGGTAACTCCGCGCTCGCCTTTCAGTTGCCCCGTGGCGCGCGCTATATTTCCCCCCATGACTTCCGCCGAAATCCGCCGCAAGTTCGGGGCGTTCTTTGCGGCCCGGGGGCATCGCGAGGTGCCGAGCTCCCCCCTGGTCCCGGCGGACGATCCCACCTTGCTGTTCACCAACGCCGGCATGGTGCAGTTCAAGCGAGTGTTCCAGGGGCTCGAGCGGCGCGACTATACCCGCGCCGTCACCTGCCAGAAGTGCGTGCGCGCCGGCGGCAAGCACAACGACCTGGAGCAGGTGGGCCACACCGCCCGCCACCACACCTTCTTCGAGATGCTCGGCAACTTCTCCTTCGGCGACTACTTCAAGAAGGAAGCAATCGGGTACGCCTGGGAGTGGGTGACCGGGAAGGACTGGCTGGGGATCGACCCCGGGCGACTGTACGTCACCGTCCACCACAGCGACGACGACGCCCGCCGGCTGTGGCGCGAGGTGACGGGCATCCCCGACGGGCGCATCTACGGGCTCGGCGACAAAGACAACTTCTGGCAGATGGGCGACACCGGGCCGTGCGGTCCGTGCTCGGAGATCCTCGTCGATATTCGCGGGAAAGGGGAAACGGGAAAGGGGAAACGGGAGCTCCCGCTCGACGAGTTCGTGCGGTTGAGCGAGGAAGGTGAGCTACTCGAGATCTGGAATCTCGTGTTCATGCAGTTCGACCAGCAGCCCGACGGCTCGCGCGTCCCGCTCCCCGCTCCCTCGGTCGACACGGGGGCCGGGTTGGAGCGCATCACCGCCGTGATGCAAGGCGTGCCGTCGAACTTCGACACCGATCTGTTCGCTCCGATCATCGAGCGGGCGGGTGAAGTGATCGGCAAGCGATACGACCCGGGGCCCGCGGGAGCCTCGTATCGGGTGCTCGCCGACCACGCGCGGGCGGTCGCGTTCCTGCTGGCCGACGGCGTGTACCCGTCCAACGAGGGACGCGGCTACGTGCTGCGTCGCATTCTGCGCCGGGCGGTGCGGCATGCCTGGCTGCTGGGGCGCCGCGAGCCGACCCTGGTGCATCTCGTGCACGCGGTGGGCGGCGTGATGGGGAGCGTATACCCCGAGCTGGTCCAGAAGCGCACCCACCTCGAGAGCGTGACGCGTGCCGAGGAGGAGCGCTTCTTCGACACGATCGAGGGCGGCCTGGAGCGGCTGGAGCAGCTCAGGGACGCCAAGCGGCTCTCCGGCGCGGAGGCGTTCAAGCTGTACGACACGTACGGGTTCCCGATCGATCTCACGCAGCTCATCGCCGCGGAGCGGGGTCAGACGGTCGACGTGGCGGGCTTCGAGCGCGAGCTGGGCAAACAGCGCACCCGCTCGCTCGAGGCGCTGGAGCGGAGCAAAGCGGGACGCTCGGGAAAGGGCGCCGTGCCGGTGCAGCGGAGCGGCGAATGGCGCACCGTGAAGCCCCGGACCAAACAGAAATGGGTGGGCTACGACACGACCGCGGCCGAAACCGACGTCCTCAGGTTTCGGCAGGCGAGCGACGTGGTGGAGCTCGTCCTCCAGGAGAATCCCTTCTACGCCGAGTCGGGCGGGCAGGTCAGTGATACGGGGCAGGTGAAAGGGGAGGGGTGGACCCTCGACGTCGAGAGCGTGGAGCAGGTGGACGGCATGAGCGCGGTCGTGGGGCATTTCGCGGACGCGTTCGAGCCCACGCCGGTCCTGGCCCAGGTCGACGAGCCGCGCCGCAAGAACATCGAGCGCAACCACACCGCCACGCATCTGGTGCACGCGGCGCTGCGCCGGATCCTCGGCCCTCACGTGCGTCAGCAGGGCTCGGTCGTGGCTCCCGAGCGGCTGCGCTTCGACTTCGCGCATCACGGGCCGGTGGACGACCCGACGCTCGCCCGGATCGAGGAAGAGGTGAACCGCCATGTGTGGGAGAACCTGCCGGTCACCACGCGCGAGATGACGTACAAGCAGGCGATCGCCGCGGGCGCGATGGCGTTCTTCACCGAGAAGTACGGCGACATCGTGCGCGTGGTGGACGTGGGGGGCGTGTCGGTCGAGTTGTGCGGCGGCACGCACGTGCCCAGCACCGGGCAGATCGCCTTGTTCCGGTTCACCCACGAAACGGGGGCCGCGGCGGGAGTGCGGCGTATCGAAGCCGTCACCGGCCCGGGGGCGTACGCTCTGATCCGCAAGCTCGAGGGAGAGCTCGAGGACGCGGCGGGCGCGCTCAAGACGCAGCCCGAGCATCTGGTGCGGCGCATCGAGCAGCTGCTGGAAGAAAACAAGAAGCTCGAGAAGCGCGTGGAGGAGCTGCTCAAGACGGGAGGCGGGAAGCGGGAAACGGGAAGCGTGGAGCGGATCGGCGACGTGGAGCTCTACGTGGACGAGAGCACGCTCAGCGACCGCGACCAAATCGGCCTCGTCATGGACGCGTTCCGGGCCAGCCATCGGCGCGCGGTGTCCGTGCTGTTCACCAACGGCGAGCGACCGGGGATCCACGTGGGCGTGACCGACGACCTGGTGGCGCAGGGCGTGAAGGCCGGCGACATCGCGGCCGCCCTGGCGGCCGTCTCGGGCGGCAAGGGGGGCGGCCGCCCGCACTTCGCGTCCGCGGGCGCAGGCGATCCCGCCAAGCTGAGCCAGACCCGCGAGCAGACGGCGGCCATCGTGCAACGGTTGCTCGCACGATGACCCGGCGCGAGCTGCTCGCCTGGCTCGAGGCGCGCCGTCCCGCGCCGCCCGACATGCTGCGCCCCCGCCTCGCGGCGGCCGTGATCGACGCCGACCTGCCGCTCCCCGATCACCTGGCCCTGCTGGGGCAGTGCCTGCTGGCTCGGGTTGCGGGCCGACCCGCGGGCGGGCGCGAGCTGGCGCTCGACCTGCTGGCGGCCGATGCATTCGTCACCTACGCGTTCGAGGCCCAGGCCGAAGCCGACGTGGCCGGGCTCGCTCCGCTCGCGGGACGCGTGGGAGCCGCCTCCGGGTCGTGACGCCGCTGGGGGCGGGACCGGGCCTGCTGGTGCTGGTGGACCCGAGTCGTACTGGGCCCGGGGACGCCGCGACCGTGGCGCGGGCGGCGCGCGCCGCCGGCGCCGCGGGCATCCTGCTGGGCTCTTCCTTCGACGGCACGCAGGACACGGAGCTGGTGGCACGGGCGATCCGGCAGGCGGCCGCGGGGCTGCCCGTGGCGCTGTTCCCCGGCTCCGCGCTGCAGCTCACGCAGGAAGTCGATCTCATCCTCTTCCTTTCGCTCGTGTCCGGGCGTAACCCGCAGTACCTGATCGAAGAGCACGTGCGCGCCGTCCCATTCCTGACGCGTCACGCCGTGCCCACGCTCTCGACCGGCTACATCCTGGTCGACGGGGGACGGGTTACGAGCGTGGAGGCGGTGAGCCAAACGCGCCCGCTCCCTGCCGACAAGCCGGAGCTGGCGCGGGCGCACGCCACCGCGGCACGCCTCATCGGCATGCAGGCCATCTACCTGGACGCGGGGAGCGGCGCCCCGCGGCCCGTGTCGGCCGAAGTGATCCGCGCCTGTCGCGAGGGCGTGCCGGGCCTGACCCTGTTCGTGGGAGGCGGCATCCGGAGCCCGGAGCAGGTGCGGGCCGCCCGGGGAGCGGGAGCGGACTTCGTGGTGGTGGGGACGGCGCTGGAGGAGCGGGGCGCCGCCGGACCGCACGCCGATCTGCCAGCGCTGGTGCGGGCGGTCGCCGGGTGACCCCGGCGGAGCAGGCGCGGGTCGGCCTGGCCGGCCTGGCGGCGCTCGCCTCCCGCGTGGCCGAGCAGCACGCCGCCGACATCGCGCGCTTGGCCGCCCACTACGTCGACACGCTGCGCGGCGGCGGCACGCTCTGGTTCGCGGGAAACGGCGGCAGCGCCGCCGACGCCCAGCACGTGGCGGCGGAGTACGTGGTCCGCTACGGACGGACCCGGCGGGCGCTTCCCGCGGCCGCCTTGACCACCGACACGTCACTGCTCACCGCGTGCGGCAACGATCTCGGGTTCGAGGCCGTCTTTGCCCGGCAGGTGGAGGCGCTGGTGCGGCCCGGCGACTTGCTCGTGCTGCACTCGACCAGCGGTGAGAGCGCGAACGTGCTGCGCGCGGCCCAGGCGGCGCGCGCCAAGGGCGTGCGGGTGGTCGCGCTGCTCGGCAAGGGCGGCGGCGCGGCGCGGCGCCTGGTCGACGACGCGCTCGTCATCCCGGCCGATGAGACCTCGCATATCCAGGAGCTGCATCTGGCGATCGAGCATGTGATCTGCGGGATCGTTGAGGCTCAGCTGGGGGTGGGGTGATCGATCTCGCGGCGAAGCGCGCGTTTGTGACGGGTGGCGGCCGCGGCATCGGCCGGGCGACAGCGGTGCTGCTCGCCCGGGCGGGCTGCAGGGTGGCGGTTGGCTACAGGAGCCGGCGAGCGGACGCGGAAGAAACGGTCGGGGCGGTGGAGGGCGGTGGAGGGCGGGGAAGGGCGGTCGCCATCGGAGGTGACCTGGGAGACTCCGCCGCGGCGCAGCGCGCGGTGGCCGCGGCAGCGGAGGCGCTCGGCGGGCTGGACCTGCTGATCGTGAACCACGGCATCTGGCCACCCGACGAGGTAGCGCTCGAGCGCATGACCGACGCGCAGTGGGATGTCACGATGCGCGTCAATCTGGACGCCGTGCTGTACGTGTGCCGCGCCGCTGTTCCACTGCTGCCCGACGGTGGCAAGGTGGTGCTGGTCTCGTCCACGGCGGGGCAGCGGGGCGAGGCGTTTCATGCCGATTACGCCGCGACCAAGGGCGCGGTCATCGCGCTCACCAAGTCCCTCGCCGTGGAGCTCGCCCCGCGTCAGATCAACGTGAATTGCGTGGCGCCCGGATGGGTCGAGACGGAGATGTCGGCGCAGCCGTACGGGCGCGACACGGGAGAGGGGAGGCGGGAGATCGAGGACACGATCCCGTTGGGGCGGGTCGCGAGCGCCGAGGACATCGCCGGCCCGATCGTGTTTCTCTGCTCCGCTCTGGCGCGGCACATCACGGGCGAGATCCTCAACGTGAACGGAGGGAGTGTGTTGTGCGGGTGATTCAAACGCGGAACGCGGAAGGCGGAACGCGGAACGAACCGCCACTGCTGTTCCGCGTTCCGCGTTCCGGCTTCCGCGTTCGATGAAGTTCCCGGACCGTTTGCCCATCCCGGCCGAAGTGCTCCGCGTTGCACGGACGCTGGAGGACGCCGGCTTCGAAACCTGGTGCGTGGGCGGCGCCATCCGCGACAATCTGCTCGGGCTCGAGAACCACGACTTCGATCTCACGACGGCGGCCCCGCCGGAAGCGGTCCGGCGCCTGTTCAAGCGCACGGTCCCGGTGGGGATCGAGCACGGCACCGTAGCGGTGCTCGACCGGGACAACCGGGCCCACGAGGTCACCACGTTCCGCCGGGACATCCGCACCGACGGCCGGCACGCCGTGGTAGAGTTCGGCGTCTCGCTCACCGACGACCTCGCGCGCCGCGACTTCACGATCAACGCGATCGCCTACCATCCGATCCGACACGAGTGGCGCGACCCCTTCAAGGGCGCGGGCGACCTGGCCAAGAAGCTGATCCGCTCGGTGGGCGACGCGAACTGGCGGTTCCAGGAGGACTATCTCCGGATCCTGCGGGCGTTGCGCTTCAGCGCGCGCTTCGACTTCCGCATCCACGCGGGCACGCTGGAGGCCGCGAAGGCCAACGCCCAAGGCCTGTCGCAGCTCTCGGCCGAGCGGGTGCGAGACGAGTGGTTCAAGGGGATCCGGACGGCGGGCCGTGTCTCCAAGCTGCTCGCCCTGTGGATCGATGTGGGGGCGGCGAGGATATGGTTGCCGGAGATTCCGGGAAACGGGAAACGGGAAAGGGGAAACGTGGACAGGCTGCCCCGCGATCCGGTGCTCGTGACCGCATACCTGGCTTCGGATCCCGCTTCGGTGCTGACGCGTCTGAAGAGTTCGAACAAAGACATCGAACGTGGACGGGTGATTGGTCAATGGCGGGACAAGTATCCTGATCCGAAGCACCTTCCAGAGGTCCGGAAATGGCTGTCGCAGGTGGGCGAGTACTCGGATGATCTGCTGGTACTGCTACCGGGACTGAACGTTTCCCGTTTCCCGTTTCCCGTGTCCCGCCTGCCCAAGGTCGTGTCGTCGATCCGCGCCGCCAAGGATCCCCTGACCCTGAAGGACCTCGCCATCACCGGAGACGACCTCATCGCGGCAGGGGTGCGGCCCGGCCCCGAGGTGGGCGAGACGCTGGCGCGGCTGCTCGCCGACGTGCTCGACGACCCCACGCGCAACACGCGGGAGCAGCTGCTCGCTCGTGTCTAGCGCGCTGCTGTACGCCCTGGTAGCGGCCCTGGGGAACGTCGCGGGCGCCCTCGCGGTGACCCGACGCGCGGCGCGCGAGCTGGCGCTGATCGAGCACTTCGTGGCGTTCGGAGCCGGATTCATGCTGGCAGTCGCTTTGGTGGAGCTGCTCCCCGAGGCGTTCGCCCGTTCGGGCGCGGCGGCCCCAGGGCTGGTGCTCGCGGGGTATCTCGCGGTGCACCTCACGCAGCATACGCTCACGCCCCACTTCCACTTTGGCGAGGAGACGCACGCCGTCAACCGCGTGGCCGGCACGTCGGCTCTGGTGGGCCTGTTGCTGCACACGTTTTTCGACGGCGTGGCCATCGCCAGCGCCTTTCTGGTGCGGCCGGCGCTCGGCGTCATGGTGTTCATCGCGATCTTCCTTCATAAGCTGCCGGAAGGCGTGACGGTGTCGAGCCTGATGCTGGCAGGCGGGCGCTCCCGCGGGCAGGCGATCACGGCGGCGGCGATGCTGGGCGGCGCGACGCTCGCGGGGGTCGTGTTCACGGACCAGCTTTCCTTCCTGGTGGTGCACGGGCTCGCGTTGTCAGCAGGCGTTACGATTTACGTGGCCGCATCCAACCTAGTCCCCGAATTCCAGGGGAAGCACGGCTGGAAGCTTCCCGGTGCCTTCTTCGCCGGGGCGGCAGCGTTCTATGTCACCAAGCTCGTGCTGGCGAGGGTGTCGTGACCTCCATCGCACGTCGAGTGGTGGTGCGGGTGGACCAACCCCGGGCCCATGGCCCGGGGAATAACGCGACCCGCCCCTGGCACCGCGCGGCCGAGCCGCGGCAGGGACGTTGGTGTTTCGGTGAGCCCCGGGGCATGGCCCCGGGGTTGGTCTACCCGAGCGGGCACGGGATGACGAGGTGGCTGTGGATGAAGAGGCCATGAGTGTCTGACCCCACCCTCTTCTCCCGCTCCCCCGAGCCCCTCGCCGCCCGCATGCGCCCGACGCGGCTCGAGGAGTTCCTCGGCCAGGAGCACCTGCTCGGCCCCGGCAAGGCGCTGGGCGAGCTGATCCGCCGTGGCGACGTGGGGTCGTGCATCTTCTGGGGCCCGCCCGGCTCCGGCAAGACCACGCTCGCTCGGCTGATCGCGAATCACACGGATCGCCACTTCGAGCCGTTCTCCGCGGTCACCGAGGGGGTGGCGCGCGTGCGCGAAATCATCAAGCAAGCCGAGGACCGGCTCAAGTACGAGGGACGCGGCACGATCCTGTTCTGCGACGAGATCCACCGCTTCAACCGGGCGCAGCAGGACGCGTTTCTCCCCTGGGTCGAGAACGGCGTCATCACGCTGATCGGCGCCACCACCGAGAACCCCAGTTTCGAGCTGACGGCACCGCTGCTGTCGCGCTGCCGGGTGTTCGTGTTCGAGCCGCTCACCGATGCCCACATACGGGCTGTGATCGAACGCGCGGTGGCGCACGTGGGACGGGGGACGGGGGACGAGGGACGCGTGCCGCTGCTGTCCAGCGAGGCTCTTGATGGGCTCGTTCAGTATGCGCAAGGAGACGCGCGGCGAGCGCTGAACGCTTTGGAAGCGATCGGGCAGCACGTCGGGAACTCCCCGTCCCCCGTCCCACGTCCCCTCTCCCGCGACTTCGTTGTGTCCGTCCTCGAGAAGCCTCTCCCCGCCTACGACAAATCCGGCGAGCAGCACTTCAACCTCATCTCCGCCCTCCACAAGGCCGTGCGCGGGTCGGACGTGGAGGGGTCGCTGTACTGGCTGGCGCGGATGCTGGCGGGGGGCGAGGATCCGCTGTATGTCGCCCGCCGCGTGGTGCGCATCGCCGCCGAAGACGTGGGGCTGGCGGATCCGCGCGCCCTGTCCGTCGCGCTCGCGGCCAAGGAGGCCTACCACTTTCTCGGCTCGCCCGAGGGAGAGCTCGCCCTCGCCGAGGCGGTCGTGTATCTCGCCACCGCGCCCAAGTCGAACCGTGTGTACGTCGCGTTCGACCGGGCGATGGAGGCGGCGCGGCAACATCCGTCCGAGGCGGTGCCGTTGCACATCCGCAATGCGCCGACCAAGCTCATGGAGGACCTGGGCTATGGGGCGGGGTATCAGTACGCCCACGCCTTCGCGGATGCCTACGTGCCGCAAGAGTACCTGCCGGAGGTGCTGCGGGGGCAGAACTGGTACGAGCCGAGTGAGTTCGGATACGAGAAAGAGATCAAGAAACGGATCGAGTGGTGGGAGAACCTGAAGCGGGAAACGGGAAAGGGGAAAGGGGAAACGTGACGAGACGCTCGTTTCCCGTGTCCCGTTTCCCGTTTCCTGTGGTCTGGTTGTGCCTCGCCTGCGCGACCCTCGGCCGTCTCTCGTTCACCGAGCCCGATCTGACGCTTCAGGAGATCGACGTCACCGGCCTCGGGCTCACCGGCGGCACGTTCGATCTGGTGTTCGACGTCTGGAACCCGAACGACTACCGGCTGCGCTCGACGCGACTCGAAGTGGGCATCGATCTCGAGGGCACGCACTTCGGCGACGCGCTGCTGGACCGGCCGCTCGACTTGTCGCCCACCAATCACAGCCGGGTGGTCGTCCCCGTGCGGTTCGCCTGGGCCGGCATCGGGGCGGGCGCGAAGGCGCTGCTCACGCGGCGGACCCTCGCATACGGCGTGACGGGTCGAGTGTTCCTCGATACCCCGCTGGGGGCCAAGACGGTGGGATTGACGGGCACGGGGAACGTGCCGCTGATGAAGTTATTGAAATAGATTAGAGTAGCACATGACGAGGAGCCAGGTCAGATCCGACAACTAATCGACGTCCAGCCGCCGGTCGAGCGCGCGTTCCTGGTCGGTGCGCCGCGCAAGGGCTCGCTGGACGCGGCGCAGCTGGACGACCATCTCGACGAGCTCGGCCGGCTCGCCGACACGGCGGGTGCCGAGGTGGTGGGGCGGACCCACCAGCGCGTAGAAGCCCCCAGTCCCACGTTCTACCTCGGGCAGGGGAAGGTCGACGAGCTGAAGGGCGTGCTCCAGGACACCGGCTCGACGCTGCTGTTGTTCGACGAGGCGCTGTCGCCGGTGCAGGGGTCGAACCTGGAAAAGGCGCTCGCGGTGCGGGTGATGGATCGCACCGAGGTGATTCTCGACATCTTCGCGACCCGCGCGCGCTCGGCCGAGGCGAAGATGCAGGTCGAGCTGGCGCAGCTCGAGTACCTGCTCCCGCGCCTCACGCGGATGTGGACCCACCTCTCGCGCATCCGCGGCGGCATCGGACTGCGCGGGCCGGGCGAGACGCAGCTCGAGACGGACCGGCGGGTGATCCGGCGTAAGATCTCCAACCTGAAGCGGCGCCTGGAGGAAGTCGCGCACCATCGCGCCAACCAGCGCCAGGGACGCCGCGACCTACCCAGCGCCGCGCTGGTCGGCTACACCAACGCCGGCAAATCGAGTCTGCTGCGGGCGCTCTCGGGAGCCGACATCCTGGTGGAGGACCGGCTGTTCGCCACGCTCGACACGTTGACGCGGGAAGTCGACGTGGGCGGAGGCTACCGCTTCCGGCTGACCGACACGGTGGGGTTCATCCGCAAGCTGCCGCATCACCTGGTGGCTTCGTTCCGCGCCACGCTCGAGGAGGCGCGCGCGGCGGATCTGCTGCTGCATGTGATCGACGCCTCACACCCGACATGGGAAGAGCAGGCGGAGGTCGTGGACAACGAAATGCGGAACGCGGAACGCGGAACGCGGAACAGCGATGTAGACGTCGAGCGCAAGCGCGTGATCTACGTGTTCAACAAAGCCGATTTGCTGCCCGATGCTGACGCGTTTCTGACCCGGGTTCGAGAGCAATACCCCCACGCCCTGTTGACATCCACTGTTCCGCGTTCCGCGTTCCGCGTTCCGACTTCCGGTGGGGTAGACGGGCTGCGCTCCGCGCTCCGTACCTCCGCCCAAGCGCTCCGTCCTATCGCGCGTATCCGCGTGCCCGTGGGGGATGGGAAGCTGCTCGCCGCGCTGCACCGCGACTCCGAAGTGCTGGCCGAAGCGCAGGTGGACGGCGTCGTCGAGGTCACCGCGCGGGTGCAGGCGTGGCTGCTCGGCAAGCTGCGGCGCGAGGGGGTCGGCGTGGAGATCGGGGACTAAGCCTGGAGCCCGGGCTCGTAGCGGCGTTGCGCACGGGCCAGGGCCCACGGGAAGACGTACCGAAACAACCGCTCTCGCCGGCCCATCTCGACCACACGGCCCAGAACCGCCCGCACCCGGGACCAACGCTGCGGGGTGACGTGGGCGAGCGGCGCCACCAGGCGACCGCATAGACGCCACAGGGCCTCGGCCGGACGGCGCGCCGGCCCATGCGCATCGCCGGCGCGCTCCGCCAACCAGGCCGTATAGTCGAGGAGTGAGTCCGGCGTCAGGAATCCCTCGTCGAACAACAAGACGGACGCCGCCCGCTTCTCGAGGCCGAAGCCGTGGCGCGGCAGCCCGGCCTCCTCGAGGATGCGACGGCAGATCGGCCGGCTGTTGCCCGACGGCCAATCCCAGCGGGCCATTTCGGGCGAGCGGCTGATGGCGTTGATGGCGGCGGCCTGCCGGATGCCGATGAACGGCACCGGACAATGCAGGAACCCGATCCACAAGCGGTACTCGGACAGCGACAGGCCCGACTGGTCCTTGCGGACGATGTCGCCGTTCAATCGATGGGGCGTTCGGGACCAGGCGCCGTCGCCATGAAAGCCCGTGAGCAGCACCCGGCCGGCGAGGCGCGACTCGGCGCCCTTGAAATACACGTCCTCTCCTTTGGCGTCGGACGCGATGAAGGGGACCTCCGGGAACGCGCTCCGTCGCCACGCGTCCCGCTCGACGACGTGCGTCGTCAGACCGAGCCGGGCGGCGAGCTCTCCGCCTGCGTCCGCGGCGCCGCTGCGCGACCGGTTCACGGTGATCGCCTCGGACAACCCGACCTCCCGTCCCAGGACCGCCGCGGTGGCCGAGTCGTAGCCGGTGGAGATCGTGCCCAGGAACGTGAACGGCCGTCGTCGGCGGCGGTCGGCCATGTTGTCGGCGAGGGACCGCAGCGACTGACTGAGGAACGTGCGGTACCGCCAGAAGGAGTCGAGCGTGCGTACCGGGGCCGGCTTGCTCACGGAGCGGAGCCGACGACCATCCCATTCGAGATTACGGTAGTAGGTCAGGCGAACGGCGCCGCGCGTGGTCAAGAGCGACGGCCGGTATCGGATCAAACCGTCGCGCACGGTGCGAAAGTCCTCGAAGTAGCGCGCGTAGAGCGGGTCGACGCCCGCCCGGGCGGTGGCAAGCAGGCAGGCGAGCGAGTTCGACACCCATGCGCCATCGGACAGCTCCAACGCGTGCAGCCGATCGACCGTCGAGGACGCCGATACGAAAGTGGCGCGCTCCCCGCGCACCCGGGCACCGGACCCGAACACGACGTCGCTCTTGTCGAAATCGGCGGCCTCGTAGTCGCCCGTCCACACAGCCTCGCAGAACCAGTCGGGCGTGACCTCGACGAGATCGCCGTGCAGGACCGCGATCTCGCGGTTGGACGCGGTGCACTGGGCCAGCCAGGCGAGCGGCGGCCAGTCGGCGACCCGGGCATAGCGGAGGCGCAGGGACATGGCGCTGGCGCGCGTCAGCGGGTGAGCGCCAAGGCGGCGTGGTCGCGCCGCCGCCGGCCCAGGCCCAACAGGTGGTGCGCCACGCCCTGCAGGAACCCGACGCCGTAGCTCGTATGAATGGCCCCGAAGATGAAAGGCAGCGTAAGCGCGCACGCCACGCCCTGCTTGCGGGCGGCGGCGAGCCCGCAGCCGACCGCCAGGACCGCGTAGGCCAGGGCCAGGGCGCCGAACGCCACGCGGGCGAGGGGAAACCAGCCGCTCAGGGCGCCGGTTCCGGCCAGGCCCAGCACGAAGCACGCCGGCACGAGCTGGCGCAGCGTCATCACGCGACCGACCTTACGCGCGACCAGCGGCTTGAAGTAGCCGTACTGATACCACATGCGGGCGACCTGCCGGATGGACCCCCGGGCATAGTAGTACGCGACCAGTCGCGGCTCGAGCAGCACGCGCCCTCCGTGCGTGGCGAGCCGGTGGTTGAACTCGTCGTCCTGGTTGCGGGGCAGCTCTTCATCGAACATGCCGACCCGGTCGAACACGCTGCGGTAGAAGCAGCCGAAAGGCACCGTGTCGACCCAGCGACGCTCGCGGCTGCCGATGCGGAAGTGGGAATTGCCGACCCCGAAGGGATGCGACAGCGCGACCGCGATGGCCCGGGCCACCGCGTGGCCGTCGGCCGGACGCGTCACGATCACGGGGCCCACGTTGTCGGCGCCCGTCTGCTGCAGCGCGGCCACCGAGAGGGCGAGGTAATCGGGCGGATAGACGACGTGGGCGTCCATTCGCACGATGACGTCGCCCCGCGCCGCCCGGATGCCGGCGTTGAGCCCGGTGGGCGTGATGTGGCTCGGGTTGTCGATCAATCGCACCGCCGGGTTGCGTTTCGCGTACGCCGCGACGATGGGCCGGGTACGATCCTCGCTCATCCCGTCCACGATCAGGACCTCCAGCCGGTCGGCCGGATACGTGGTCGCGAGGATGGAGTCGAGGCAGGCGGCGACGTACCGCTCCTCGTTCAGGCAGGGCACGACGACGGACACGAACGGCAGCGGCGTCGCGGTCATGACGGTGCCCACTCGACGTTACCGACGATGGCGCGGACCTTTCCGGCGGCCGTCCGGGGCAGCTCCGCCACCGGCTCGAGCACCACGTCCACGTCGCCGAGCCGGTCACGGATCCGGGCGACGAGGGTCTGGCCGGCGCCGTCGCTAAAGGCGGGCGTCGGGATGAAGCGGACCCGGATGCGGCGAATCGACTCCTGGACGATCTGGCCCTGGCGCACCGGGAGCCCGTACAGGACGGGGTTCATCCAGAAGATGCGACGCCCGTCCGACGTCACCAGCAGGTCGCTGGTGCGTCCTTCAATGGCCGCGATCACGGGCAGCGTCCGCCCGCACGGGCAGGTGGCGCCGGCCGGCGCGAGCCGGCCGCGGTCGCCCAGCCGGTACCGGATCAGCGGCATGGCATCGTTGATCAGTCCCGTGCAGATGAACTCCTCGTCCCGTGCCTCGATCACGCCCATCTCGGGCCATTGGTGCAGGCGTCCGGCTTCGCACTCGCTCGCCGCTGCCACGTTCTCGGTCATGCCGTACGTCTCGCGCACCGGGCAGCCGAACGCCGCCTCGATGGCCGCCCGCTGATCCTCGCCGAGCGGTTCGGCGCTCGTCACGACGACCTTCATTCGGAGGTCGACCCGGCCGGCCCGCAGCACTTCATGTGCGAGCGCCACGAGCGAGGAGGTGTACCCGGTGAGGCACACGACGCGGTAGCGCACCAGTGCATCGAGATAGTGACGGACGTGCTCGGGCGCGAGGTGGAACGTGGACATGTAGAGCTCTTGCGCTGCCGCATTCCATACCCAGAACGGCGGGCGGCGCTGCGCGAACGGGGCGACGAGCTGGCCGCCCAGGCGGGCCGTGCGGTCGCCGGGGAGCACCCCGTACCAGCGCCGCGTGCGCGCCGCGGCCAGCGCGTACAGCTCGCGCAGCATGCCGCGGCTCTTCCCGATGGGGAGCGGGACCCCGCTCGTGCCGCTGGTGTGCTCGCGCAAGAGACCGCGCCCGGCACGGTCGTCCGCCAGAAACGCCCCGGGGTTGTCACGCAGCGTCTGCTTCTCGAGAACCTGCCAATGCTCGAGCCGGTCCCAGGAGGCGTGATCGCCGGCGCGCCGCCGCGCGCGCCAGGCCTCCCGGTAGAACGGCACGCGCGTCGCCGCACGCTCCAGCAGGGCGGAGAGACGCTCGTCCTGCCAGGCCTTCCATTGCTCGGGCGTCCAGCGCTCGCGGGCAAGCGCGGCATGGACCAGGCGCTCGAAGTCCGCGCCGTAGCGCCACGCGCGCAGGTAGAAGCCGCGCACCGTCGCGGCCGCGGACCGAGCCGGGGCCGGCAGGCGATGATACAGCCGCAGCAGTGTATCGCTCACCATGGGCGCGCCTGTGCGAGCCGGGTGCCGACTACGGCGAAGGGCCAGAGACTGAGTCTCAGCGCGGTGTTCCACTCCGCCTGTCCCAGCGAGCGACCGAGCTGGGAGCCGTGCAGCCGGCCGGTCACGCGCACGGCGGGGAAGAGGAATCCGGCTTCGCGCAGGTTCACGTGGCCCCAGCCGCGGAGCGTGAGCGTGCGGCGCTGCTCCGGGGCCAGGAGCTCGCGCCCGACGAGCCGCGCGTACGCTTCGTCCACATAATGGAGGTAGCAGCTCAGGCCGTCCCAACCCCCATGGGCCCTGGCGGTCGCGACCACCCGGTCCCAGTCGAGGCGCGGGCGGCGCAGCACGGCGACGGTCTGGAGCACGTCGCAGAGATGGAACGAGCGTCGCCCCGCCACCTTTTCGAGGCCCTGCAGCACCAGCTGGTCCTCGGGCGCCGGCACGCACAGCTCGGTCCCGCCAAGCACCTGACGCTGTCCGTGGGAAGCGAGCGCGCGCGCGAACGCGACGTGCTGGCCGGCGGGCCCAACGCGACCGTGATGGATGTCGACCACCAGCCCGGGCGCGATGGCTCCGACCACCGTGTAGACGGTGCTGCCGGACAGCCGGTTCGCAAGCGATGCCCGCTCGCGGGTGACGGGAATGCCTTCCAGGATGAGCCGGTCGACGCTCGAGTCCGGGGTGAAGACGAGGAGATCCAGGTCGTCGCCCACGTCGGGATAGCGCTGCGGCACTTTGGGCGCCATCCACGTGATGCGGTGCCGGATGGAGGCCGCGTGCACCAGGCGCAGCAGGTCGAGCGTCGCGCGGCCCCGCTCGCGCTCCAGCTCGGCAAGCGCCGCGAACGCGGCAGGCACGGGAACCCCGAGGTCCGCGAGCCGGTCGGCGACTCGGACCAGCACGGCGTGTCGCTGCGCCAGCCGGCCGAGCAGCGGCCAGTCGGGCCCGTCGAGGGCGGGTCCCGCGCCCGCCGGGTCGTCGAGCAACAGCTCGAGAATGAAGCGCGCGTGGCGCTCCTCGTCGGTCAGGGGATGCACGGACACGGTCATCCGGGATTTGCGGACAGGACCGGAGCGGCATTCGCCGGCTCCGGGACGGAGGGGGAGGGGGAGGAGGAGGGGGGGGCGCCCGGCGCGGGGCGGCGGAGCAGCTCGGCGAGTCGCGCTCCGGTGCGGACCATGTCGAACTGCTGCTCGGTGCGGCGCCGCGCGCGCTCGGCCACGGCGCGGCGCAGCCCGGCATCGCCCAGCAGCGTCGCGATCGCGTCCGCGAGGGCGCCGACGTCGCGCGGCGGGACCAGGACTCCGCACCCGCCGTCCAGCGCTTCCGGAATGCCGGCCACGCGCGAGGCAATGACCGGTGTGCCGAGCGCCATGGCCTCGCGCAGCACGTTGGGAAGGCCGTCGCCCAGGCGATCCGACGGGTGCACCAGCATGGTCGCCCGGGCCATGCGGGCGCGGGCCTCGTCGAACCTGACCCAGCCCCGGAACGCCACCCGGTCGCCGAGCCCGAGCCGGTGCGTGAGACGCTCGAGCGCACCGCGCTCCTCGCCGTCGCCCACGATCTCGAGTGCGACCGCCACGCCGCGGCTCGCGAGTACGGCGACCGCGCGCAGCAGATAGGCGAACCCCTTGTCGCGAGCGAGCCGACCGACGGCGATCACCGTGGCGGGCGGACGGCCGTCCGGGCGGAAGGGGAACACCGGGAGGTCAAGGCCGTGGTAGCACACATGGATCTTGGGAGCGAGGCGCTGGGCCACGTCGCGATAACGCTCCAGCATGAACGAGCGGTTGAAGTCGCAACACGTAATGATGTTGTCGGCGTACTCGAGCTTCTGGCGCAGGTACGCCGGTCGGAAGTAGAGATCCGTGCCGGCGTGCACCCAGAGCGAGAAGGGGACGCGCCGCCGCTGCAGGCGGTGGAACAGGTAAGCGCAGGTACCCGCGTAGTTCCCCCAATAACCCAGCACGTGGTCGTAACGATCGGCGTACCGCGCGGCGGCGGCCCAGGCCTTGGGCAGCACGTACGCCGTTTTCGCGAGCGACACTGGCCCGTAGCGCAGCGCCGCCGCGCTCACCGCGCCGGCATCGCGCAGGAAGCGACCGAGCCCGCGGCGCGGGGGGGCGACCAGGCGACCGAGACTCTTGGCGAAGCCGAGATGATGCACCCGCTCGCGCGGCAGCACCGCGGCGTCGAGCAGCGGCTGCGCGTAGCGCCACATGCGCTGGTCGAGCGGGTAGATCGGGAACACGTCGATCTCGACGCCCGCCTCGAGCAGCGACCGCATGTCGCGCTCGAAGAACGTGGCGACGCGAGCTGGATATTTGCTCGTGAAGACCGCCAGTTTCACCCTGAACTCCCCGCTATTGCGCCCCAATGTTCAGCAGGACCCATGCGGGCGGGCTGTCGAGGTTAATGCCATGACCGCTATGCGTTTACGGCCTGTGGCGAGGGGGCGAGTTGGCTGCCATGTAGCAGGACCGTTACAGCTGCGCGGGCCTCCCGATACGGCGTCCCAGCGGCGCCGGGTGGGCTCGTGGTTTCGGGAGTCATTCGGGCCGTCGGCACAACCCCACTGCGGAGCATGACGCGCGTCACGGATTCGCGCGTGCACGTCGCCCTAGTTTGCGCTCGCACGCTGCTCAGAGCAAAGCCGTCGAAAGGCGGTGACGCAGAGCCACGGGGCTAACGCGGTTTCAATCCGCTACGCTCGCCGGGCCGCCAGCGATCCCGAACACGGGTCGACGTTGGCGGCCCGGTCTTTTTTCCATCAGCGGGGGCGTGCCATGACATTCATGCATAAGCTGGCGAGCCGGTTGGCGCGCCTAAAACCGTCGCCGACGTGGGCGGCCTTACTGACGGTCGCCTTCGTATTCGGCTGCGAAAAGCCAATCGCAGTCACCGGTCCAGGATCCACAATCACGCAGTTCGTTGTCTCCCCACAGAACGTGACGCTCCAGCCGAATCAAACCCAGGACTTCCTGGCGGTCGGCTTCACGGCTACGGGCGACAGCGCGGACGTCGGCGTGACCTGGACCGCGACGGGCGGCAGTGTCGACCCGAGCTCCAACGGCAAGCGCCACTACGGCAACTACCACAACGCCAATTGCGGCTCGTTCACGGTCGTCGCGACCAGCAACCCCGGCAATATGTCCGCCAGCGCGAGCGTCACCGTCACCGGGTGCACCGTCCCGGTCGCGTCGGTGAGCGTGACGCCGGCGACGGCCACCGTCGCGGCGGGGCACTCGGCGCAGCTGACGGCGACGCCGCAGGATGCCAACGGCAACCCGCTGTCGGGGCGCACGGTCACGTGGTCGAGCAGTAACACGTCGGTCGCGGTCGCGGACGTGAACGGCAACGTCACGGGCATCGCGCCCGGGTCTGCGACGATCACCGCTACGAGCGAAGGCAAGAGCGGCACCGCAGCGATCACCGTGACGAACGTCCCGGTGGCGTCGGTGACCGTCAGCCCCGCGTCGGCGAGCGTCGCGCAGGGTCAGACGACACAGCTCAGCGCCACCACGAAGGACGCCAACGGCAATACGCTGTCAGGGCGGGTCGTGACCTGGACCAGCAGCAATCCGTCCGTCGCGACGGTGAACGCCAGCGGTCGGGTGACCGGTGTGGGCGCAGGCTCGGCCACGATTACGGCGACGAGCGAAGGGCAGAGCGGGACCGCGGCGATCACGGTGACCAGTGTCCCCGTGGCATCGGTGACGGTCAGCCCGGCCTCGGCGAGCGTCGGGGTGGGCCAGACGGTGCAGCTGACCGCCACGCCGAAGGACGCGAACGCCAATCCGCTGACGGGACGGACAGTCACGTGGTCGAGCAGCAATACGTCCGTGGCGACGGTCAACGGCAGCGGGCTCGTGTCGGGGGTCGCGGCCGGGTCGGCGACGATCACGGCGACGAGCGAAGGGCAGAGCGGCACGTCGGCCATCACGGTGACGGGTGCGGCCCCGGGCTGCGCCACCAGCACGACCGCGTTCCAGAACAGCGGGTTCACCTCGCAGAACGGCTCGTTCACCGCGACGTTCGACGCGACGCCAAACGGCGCCGGGCTCGACGCGGGGACGGGCCTGTCGTCGGGCGCCGCGGCCGCGTTCACCGACATGGCGGTCATCGTGCGCTTCAACACGGGTGGGACGATCGACGCCCGGAACGGCGGGGCGTACGCGGCGGCGAACAGCATTCCCTACACGGCCGGCACGAGCTACCACTTCCGGGTCGTGGTCGACGTGCCGAGCCACACGTACTCGGCATACGTCACGCCGGCCGGCAGCGCCGAGCAGACGATCGGCACCGGCTTCGCGTTCCGGACGGAGCAGAGCGGCGTGACGGCGCTCGCCAACTGGGCGCTGACCGCCAACACCGGCAGCCACACCGTGTGCAACTTCGCAATCGCCGGCAGTCAGCCGCCTGCGCCCGTGGCCACGGTGACGCTGACCCCGGCGGCGGCCACGGTGAACGAGGGCCAGGCGCTGCAGCTCACGGCCACGCTGAGGGATGCGAACGGCAACGTCCTCACGGGGCGGTCGATCACCTGGTCGAGCAGCAACAGCTCGGCGGCGACGGTGAGCGCGAGCGGGCTGGTGACGGGCAAGGTGGCCGGGTCGGCCACGATCACGGCCACGAGCGAGGGTCGGAGCGGCACCTCGGCTATTACGGTCGTGCACCTGCCCGTCGCCTCGGTGACGGTGACGCCGGCGTCGGCCAGCATACCGGCGGGCGGCAGCGTGCAGTTGACCGCCACGCCCAAGGACGCGAACGGCAATCCGCTGGTGGGCCGGACGGTCACGTGGTCGAGCGGCAACACGGCGGCCGCGACGGTCAACGGCAGCGGGCTCGTCACGGGGGTCGCGGCCGGGTCGGCGACGATCACGGCGACGAGTGAAGGACAGAGCGGCACGTCGGCCATCACGGTGACGCCGCCCGGGACGTCGCAGTTCGGGCACGTGTTCATCGTGACGGAAGAGAACACCGACTACGTCGACGTCAGCAGCTCGTCGATGCCGTACCTGACAGGCCTGGCGGCGCAATACGGGTTGGCGACGCAGTACTACGCCGTCACCCATCCGTCGATCGGCAACTACTTCCAACTGGCGACAGGCCAGATTCTCACGAACGACGACGGCTCCTCGACCATCGAGAACGTGCCGAACATCGTGCGCAGCCTGCTCGCGGCGGGCAAGACGTGGAAGTCCTACGCCGAGAGCATCCCGAACGCCTGCTATCTCGGAGGCGACACGGGGAACTACGCCCGCAAGCACAACGTGTTCGCGTTGTTGTCGGACGTGGCGAACGACCCGACCGGCCAAGCGTGCAACAACGTGCCGTTCACTCAGTTCGCAACGGACCTGGCGAACGGGACGCTGCCCGCGTTCTCGAACATCGTGCCCAATCTGTGCAACGACGCGCACGACTGCTCGTTGAGCACGGCCGACAGCTGGCTCAGGACCAACATCGCGCCGCTGCTCGCGAGCCCGGTGTTCCAGCGGGACGGCCTGTTGATCATCACGTTCGACGAGTCGGGCGGTGACAACACCAACGGCGGCGGCAAGGTGTACTGGGTGGCGATCAGCCCCAAGTCGAAGCCGGGCTACGTATCCACGACCACGTACCTGCATCAGAGCACCTTGCGGCTGATCCTCAAGGGACTGGGCATCAACACGTTCCCCGGGGACGCGGCCACGGCACCGGACATGAGCGAGTTCTTCAATCCATAAGGGTGGGGGAGACGACGACCATGACGTTCAAGTACAAGCTGTCGCGGCGCCTGGCGCTCCTGAAGGACCGTCGCGCGGTTTCGCTGGCGGTGGTGCTCGCGGCCGCGGTCGCGAACTGCGAGCGCCCCGTCGCTACCGGCGTGGGCGACGGTCTGGCCCAGCTGGTGGTCTTCCCCCCAACGGTCAACGTGGTGGAGAATCAGTCGGCAGACTTTGCCGCGTTCGGCTTGACGAGCGCGGGCGACACCATGGCGGTAGCAGTGAGCTGGAGCGTCACGGGCGGCAGCATCACCGATTCGATTACCAGCAAGGGCATGCATTACGGCCATTACAAGGCGGGTGGTCAGGCTGGCCGATACAAGGTTGTCGCCACCGACCCGGGGAGTGGCCTGTCCGATTCGGCGACGGCCGTGGTGACCGCCACGGCGGTGCCGGTGGCCCAGGTCGCGGTGCTCCCGACGAGCGCCACGGCGTCGGTGGGCAGCACCGTGCAGTTCGTCGCGATTCCGCTTGATTCCACGGGCACGGCGCTGGGCGGCCGGGTGATCACCTGGGCGAGCTCCAACAGCTCCGTGGCGAGCGTGGACGGCAGCGGACTGGCGACGGGCGTGACGGCCGGATCGGCGACGATCACGGCGACGAGCGAAGGGCACAGCGGCTCCGCCGCCCTCACCGTCAGCGCCGTCACCCTACCGGTAGCAACGGTGACGGTAAGCCCGGCCTCCGCCGCCGTCACCGCCGGACAGACGGTCCAGCTGACGGCCACACCCAAAGACGCGAACGGCAATACGCTCACAGGCCGGACGATCAGCTGGACGAGCAGCAATACGTCCATCGCCACGGTCAGCTCGAGCGGGCTCGTAAGCGGGGTGGTGGCAGGCTCGGCGACCATGACGGCCACGGCCGAAGGCAAGAGCGGCACGTCGGCGATCACGGTCACCGCCGTGACCGTCCCGGTGGCAACAGTGACGGTGAGCCCGGCCTCCGCCTCGGTCCCGGCGGGACAGACCGCGCAACTCACGGCCACCCCGAAGGACGCGAGCGGCAATCCACTCACCGGCCGGACGATCACGTGGGCGAGCAGCAATACGTCCGTGGCCACGGTCAGCTCGAGCGGCGTGGTGCGCGGCGTGGCGGCGGGCTCCGCGACCATCACGGCGACGTCCGAGGGGAAGAGTGGCTCGTCGGCGATCACCGTCACGGCTGTGCCGGTGGCGACGGTGACGGTGAGCCCAGCCTCGGCGACGGTGTTCGTGAGTCAGACGCTGCAGCTCAGCGCGACGCCGAAGGACGCGAACGGCAACACCCTCACAGGTCGCACGATCACGTGGGGGAGCAGCAACTCGTCCGTGGCGACGGTCAGCTCGAGCGGGCTGGTGAGCGGCGTGACGACGGGCTCGGCGACCATCACGGCCACGTCCGAGACGAAGAGCGGCACGGCGGCGATCACTGTCAGCACGCCGCTTCCGCCGCCGACGGGCACCTGCTTGAGCCAGACGGGCACGCTCGTGACCCTGAGCGGGTTCCGGACCTCGACCTACGAGACCGGGAGTCTCAGCGCCAGCGAGAAGGTGGATGCCACGACCGCGCAGTTCCTGGACGATCAGGGGACTAACGTCCCGGTCCGGGTGGGCGGCGGCGACGGCATCTGCTGGTCGGGGGGCGAGATCCTCGGTCAGTTCCCACCGTCGACGTCGTGGAGCACGATGCATGACAAGTACGGCATGATTCCGGGCAGCGGCTCGAGCGCGAACGGGATCAAGATCCAGAACGTCACCATCTTCTCCTACGGCGACGGCATCAGCTTCGACGTGCAGGACGATGCGAACTGGTCGATCAAGAACGTGCACGTGAAGTACAGCCGTGATGACTGCATCGAGAACGACTTCCTCAACGCGGGCACCATCGACTCGACCTTCCTGGACGGCTGCTACGACGCGGTGAGCGCCCAGGAATACTCGGGCAGCCCCAATGGCAACAACAACATCGTCACCATCAGCAACTCGCTGTTGCGGCTGCAGTCGATGGATGCGGTGTACGGGGGCGCGGTGCCGAACCACAACGCGTTCTGGAAGTGGAGCACGATCGGCCCGAGCCTGGCGCTGTACAACAACGTGTTCCGGACCGACGGGCCGTCGCGGGAGGGGAACGGCGCCCAGATGTGGATGGCGCCGCCGCCCGGGAAGCTGGCCGACTGCAAGAACAACGTGATGGTGTGGCTCGGCTCCGGCTCGTACCCGGAGACCTTGCCGACCAGCTTCAATGGTCAGCCGTGCTTCACGATCATGACGGGCGCGGCCGGCCTGCAGTACTGGAACAACGCCGTGGCGCAATGGTACGCGGCCCATCCGGATCCGCTGCCCGACGTGGCGCCGCCGATCGTGTCGCTGTTCTCGCCGGGCATCTCCGGCAGCACGACGCTGACGGGGACGGTCACGATCGTCGCGACCGCCAACGACGACCGGGCGGTGGTGGGCGTGCAGCTGCAGCTGAACGGCCAGAACATCGGCGCCGAGGTGACGCAGGACGGCGCGAGCGGGGACGACATGTTCGGGCCCACGCACTATGCGCTGACGTGGGACTCGCACGGCGTGGCGAACGGGACCTACACGCTCACCGCGGTCGCGCGCGACGCGGCGGGCCACTCGACGACCTCCGCCGGAGTCACGGTGACGGTCAGTAACTGACGCGGGTCTTCAGTGTGTGCGGTGGCTGTGGAGGAGCCGAGTCCCGGCGCAACTGACGGGAACGTTGACCGCCGCCCTGGTCCTGAGCTGCGACCACACCTCGCAGATCACGGGCTCGGGCGGCGGCGCGCGACTGGTGGTCAGCCCCCAGACTGTCGCGCTCCCCGAGCATCAGTCCACCGCATTCGTGGCGTTCGATCTCGGGACCGCCGGCGATACCATTCCCGTCGCCGTCACCTGGAGCGCCACCGGCGGCACCATCAGCGATTCGACCACGAGTCAGGGCCTCCACTACGGGCGCTACACGGCGGGCGCGCGGGCGGGGCGGTTCCACGTCGTCGCCCGTGACTCGAGGTCCGATACGGCGACCGCGACCGTCTGGACGCTGGCACCGCCTCCCGCGGGCGCGTGCCTGAACCAGGCGGGCCCGAGCATCACCCTCAGCGGCGCGCAGACGTCGACCTACGATACGACCAGCCTGGCCTCCTCGACCAAGATCGACGCGACCACGGCGCAGTTCCCGCTCGACACGTCGGTGAACGTCGTGGTCCGGGTGGGAGGAGGGTCAGGCCTCTGCTGGTCGGGCGGCGAGATCCTGGGCCAGTTTCCCCCCGCGATGTCGTGGAACACGATGCACGACAAGTACGGGATGATCCCCGGTAGCCAGAGCAGCGCGGTCGGGGTCCGGATCGAGAATCTCACGGTGTTCGCGTACGGCAAGGGCGTCAGCTTCGACGATCCGGGCCTGGACAGCGGCTTCACCATCCGCAACGCGCACTTCAAGTACATCCGCGACGATTGCGTCGAGGACGATTTCTTCAACGGCGGCACGATCGATTCCACCTTCCTCGACGGCTGCTATGACGCCGTCAGCTCGCAAGAAGACCCTGGTGCCACTCAGGGGGTCGACAATCTCATCACGATCAGCAACTCCTTGGTGCGGCTGCAGGCGCTGGACTCGGTGTACTCCGGCCCCGTGCCCAACCACAACGCGTTCTGGAAGTGGAGCGACCTCGCGCCGAGCCTCGCCCTGTACAACAACGTGTTCCGTGCCGACGGACCGTCCGAAGAGGGGAATGGCGCTCGCATGTACATGGCGCCGCCGCCCGGGAAGCTGGCCGATTGCAAGAACAACGTGATGGTGTGGCTCGGCTCCGGCTCGTACCCGGAGACGTTGCCGACCAGCTTCAATGGTCAGCCGTGCTTCACGATCATGACGGGCGCGGCCGGCCTGCAGTACTGGAACAACGCCGTGGCACAGTGGCAGGCGGCCCATCCCGATCCGTTGCCCGACGTGGCGCCGCCGATCGTGTCGCTGTTCTCGCCGGGCATCTCCGGCAGCACGACGCTGACGGGCGCGGTCACGATCATCGCGACCGCCGTGGACGATCGCGCGGTGGCGGGCGTCCAGCTCCAGCTGAACGGCCAGAACATCGGCGCCGAGGTGACGCAGGACGGGGTGAGCGGGGACGATATGTTCGGGCCCACGCACTATGCGCTGACGTGGGACTCGCACGGCGTGGCGAACGGGACCTACACGCTCACGGCGATCGCTCGAGACACGGCCGGGCAGACGACGACGTCCGCCGGCGTCACCGTCACGGTCAGCAACTGAGGTCGCGGATTATGTGGTGCGCCAGCGCACGTACTGCCGGTACGGTCCGGGGAGCGCCATGCGGGCGAAGTTCTTCAAGCGCCGGACCAGTAGCGCGCGCTCCCAGCCGCGCAGCCCCGCGAGCTCGCGGATGCGGGACGGCGAGGTGGTGGCCTTCACGGAGAACCGGCCCAGCACCCAGCACCCGCCGAGGCGCGCGGGGGCGAGGGTGGGCTCGCAGGTGAACACGTGATGGAATCCGGCCGCGGCGGCCGAATCGAGCACCAGGCGCGAGATGTCCCCGCCCGGAACCGCCGCCGTGGTGCAGGGCTCGCCCAGCAGGTCGGCGAGCAGCTCGCGACTGGTGCGCCACTCTGCGGCCATCTGCGCGGGGGTCTGCTCCCGGAAAATGTGGGGGTGCGAATGCGAGTGGCTGCCGACGACGTGTCCGCAGGCGCGCAGGTACCTGATGCCGGCGGCGTCGAGGAAGGCGCGCGCCCCGATGGACCCGGTCACGATGAAGAAATGCCCGCGCCAGCCGCGCCGACACAGCTCGTCGCCCGCATGCACGGCACTGGCCCCGCCATCGTCGAAGGTGAGCAGCAGCGTCCGCCCCGGACTCGCACAGTCGATCGCCGTGACGAGCTGCGGTTGCGCCCCGGTCTCGGCCATCGCGTCGAGGTGCCGCGCGAACGCCGTCCGGCCGAGCTTGAAGGGCAGCGCGCCGGCGCCGTGAAACCCCGAGTCCCGCGGGTCGTCCGTGACGTCGTGGTAGGCGAACGCCGCGATGCGCTCAGACGCCATCAGCGCGACAGGGGCAAGGTGACACGCGACGCCAGACGACGCGACCGCGTGGCGAGATCGAGGGCGCATCGCAGGAACCCGAATCCGTAGCTGCCGTGTACCACCGGAAACACCAGCGCGAGCGCCGGGATGGTCGCCAGGCCCGCCTTGCGTCCGGCGAGGATGGCGCATCCCAGCACGCCCAGGAGATAGGCGGCGCCGGTCGTGACGAAGACGACCCCCGCGGCCCTCACCCAGTGCGCCAGGACGGCGCTGGCGCACAGGGTGAGCAGGAACGCCGGTGGGACGAGCTGCCGCCCCGTCATCACCCGGCCCAGCTTGCGGACCACCAGCGGCTTGGAATAGCCGTACTGGTAGAACATCCGGGCTACCTGACGCAGCGTCCCCCGGGCGTAGTAGCGGGCCACCACGTTCGGCACGAGCAGCACCCGCCCGCCGCGGCGGATGATGCGGGCGTTGAACTCGCTGTCCTCGTCGCGCTGCTTCTCGTCGAACAGGCCCAGTCGCTCGAACGTCTCGCGTCGACAGCAGAAGAACGCGACATGGTCGACCCAGCGCGCCTGCTGCGCCCCGATGCGGAAGTACGCGTTGCCCACGCCGAACGGATGCGACAGCGCGATCGCGATCGCCTTCCCGATCGGCGTCTCCGTCACGGGCTCGGTGATGAGCACTCCGCCGACATTGTCGGCCCCCGTTTGCTGCAGGGCGGCCACGAGATCGCCGATGTAATTCGGCGGGTACACCGCGTGGGCGTCCATCCGCATCAGGATGTCGCCCGTGGCGGCGCGAATCCCGATGTTCAAGGCAGTGGGCTGGATGCGCGCCGGGTTGTCGAGGACGCGGATGGTCGGGTGGCTCGAGCGGTAGCCGTCGAGGATCGCGGGCGTGCGATCGTCGCTGCGCCCGTCCACCACCAGCACTTCGATCCGGTCCTTGGGATAGTCGGTGCCGACGATCGAGTCGAGGCAGCGTCCGATGTAGCCCTCCTCGTTGCGGCAGGGCACGATGACCGAGACCGACGGCGGCACGCCGGCTGGCGCCGTCATCCGCGCACCGCCTCGAGCGGCTGGGACGCCGGGCGGGCCGGCACCGCCGGGCGAGTGGGGGACAGCGCGGCGGTCACGCGCGCCAGGCACAAGCGGCCCAGCTCGCGCGCACCCTGGACCCACTCGCCGACGGCGGGCCAGCGATCGTCCGGGCTCCACATCTCGCTGGTGGTGCCGGGGGGCTGGGGCCCGAGCACTTCGCGCAACCCTGCGAGCACGCCGGGATACGGGTCGAGGCATCCCGCAGGCGGTCCCGCGAGGATGTAGAGCACGCGTTTGAAGTCGCCCCACAGCCAGCGACTGGTCACTCCCGTCTGGTAACCGACCGGCGGGTGCACCGGACGGCCCCGCAACAGGCCGGTCCACAAGGCGGGGAAATCGACGCCCGCCGCCACGGCCAGCTCGAGCGAGCCCCAGAAGCGCCCGTTCACCTCCATGAGGCACGGCTCGCCGACGCCGTCATCGCGGAACTCGACCATGGCCGGTCCATGCCACCGCATGGCGGAGAGCAGCCGACTCGCCGGCTCCCGCAGGCGGGGATCGACAGGGACCGAGCGCCGCAGGCTCGAGCCCGAGCCCGACGGCCGGAAGTCGCGCAGCCGCTCGTGCGCGAACCACACCACCGGCTCGCCGTGGTCGTACAGCGCGAACACGCCCTTGCCCCGCCCCCCGACCAGGCCCTGGACCACGGGCCAGAGCTCACCCTGTCGAGTGGCCAGGGCCGTCGCCTCGAGCGCCGCGGCATCGGGCACGTATTGTGGCCCGTGGTCGGCCACAAAGCGTTCGCCGTCCCAGAAGTCCGAGAACCGGGGCTTGAGAATGCAGGGGTAGCCGACCGCGGCCGCGGCGGCGTGACACTCGGCGAGCGACGCCGGGACGCGGGTCGGGGGAATGTGCACGTCGCAGGTCCGGGCCAGCTCCAGGGTACGCGCCTTGTCGAAGGCCGAGAGCAGCATTTCCGTCGGACCGCACCCCACCGCCACCCCGGCACGCTCCCACTCGTCGCGCTCGGCGGCGCACAGCACGCAGGAGCGCTCCCGCTGCGGCAGCACGACGTCGACGGCGTGCTCGCGCGCCCAGCGGCGCAACGCGGCGAACGCCGCCACGGTCTCTCCGCTCTGACGGAACCGGGAGCGACAGTACCGCGACCATCCGGCCAGCGGAAACGGCTCCGGACTCGCCACGAATACCGTCGCACCGGCCCGTCCGAGGGACCGCACGCACGCCAACGCCTGGTTGGTGTGCCCGTCCAGCACCAGCACCCGGCTCGCCGCCAGGTCAGGAGACCGCATCGGGCGCCTCGACGACCACGCGTCCGGAGTCGCGCCGCGCGACCACGGAGCGGTAGATGGCGATCACTTCCTGCGTCAGCTTGGCCTCGTCCAGATCCCGGACGGCCTCGTGACCGGCGATGCGCTGCCGCCGCCGCAGCACTCGCTCCAGCGCCGCCGCGATGGTCTCGGGCCGATCGTCGGGACACAACTCGCACCCCGCGATGCCGCCGAGCCGCGCGGGGACGTCGCCCACGGCGACCGACACCACCGGCAGATTGCAGGCGAGCGCCTCCTTCACGACATTGGGCGACCCTTCCTGCATCGACGTGAACACCAGCGCGTCGCACGCGCTCATGAAAAACGGCACGTCGCCGTGCGGTACGCCCCAGGCCACGATCAGCTCGGCCGCGAGCGAGCGGTTGAGCACGTCCACCGCGGCGCGCGCCAGGGCGAATCGCTTGCGCGCCAGCGCGGGGTCGCCGGCGAACAGCACCAACCGCCGGTCGAGCGGCAAGCCGAGGCGCTGGCGAGCTTCGTCCCGCGGGATAGGGCGGAACAGACTCAGGTCCAGGCCGGAGGGGATCACGCGCGTCGGGACGGACGGATGCAGGAGCTGCCGCATGTGCTCCGAAACGACGATGGTCGTCTCGGCGTGGCGGGCCATCGCCTGGCACGCCAGCTTGAGCAGCCGGCCGCCCAGCGTGAGACGCCCGCGCGCGTCCTCGATGCCCTGCAAGTCGTCTCCCCGGAACGTGATCACGAGCGGCAGGCGCTTGGGAAAGGCCAGCAGGCCGCTCTGCCCGAACTGCGCGTGGACCAGATCGTACGCGCCTCGCGCCACGCGGCGGCGGACGCCGAGCCAGGCCTTCACGTAATTCCAGGGTTTGCCGGCGCCTTTGAAATGAAACACGTCGACATCCACGCCCGCCGCCCGCAGGAATTCCGCCTGGCGCTTGATGAAGAACGTGGTGCGCGGGCGACCGTCGGGCACCGGCCATTCGCTCGTGATCATGAGCACCCTCATGGCTGGCTCAGCGGCGCGGGGTTGGGACTCTCTGCCCCGCCCATCCTCCAGCACACGAGCTGTCGCAGGGCGGCGCGCGCCGCGCCGGGATCGTCGTTGCGCAGCCTGACGCCGCCGCGCACCCAGGGAAACACCTCCCCGTACGCCGTCCAGCGGTCCCGCAGGTACCCCAAGGAATACTCACCCTTGCGCGCGTACGCCTGCTCGGGCCCGGTATCGAGCAGCAGCGGCAACGTCGGGGTGGGCGTGATCCGCTTGAGCCAGCGGATCCAACTGCGTGACCGCTCGCTCGAGACGTCCACCAGGATGTCGTAGAAATAGCGGTCCATGATCAGGACGCGCCCCCGGATGCCCTCGAGGTAGGCGCGGTAACACAAGAACACGACGACATCGAGCGGGTAGATCACACGCCGGACCAGCTTGCTCCACACGACGGCGTCGCGGATGCGGCGCAGCAGCGTCGCGCCCCGACCCCGTGCGGCGGCAACGGGCGGCGGGCTCCCCGAGGAACGGCGCGCCAGGCGCGCCGCGCCGTCGCGCAGGCGGCGCACGGCGGCGTACACGCCCACGTTGTGCTCGAGGTGCAGCACCGTCACGCGGTGACGCTGCTCTTCCAGTTCGAAGCGCAACCACTCGATCAGCGTCGATTTCCCCGCGCCATCGAGGCCCGAAAACGTGATCAACATTCCGGCGGCCGTTCTCCCCAAGCGTTGAGTTATCCACCCGGCATCGAGCAGGACGCGTGCGGGCGGGTCTCGTCCGTAATTGATTGATGCATTTACGTTTAGGCGGTGTTCTCGGGGCGCGCACCGCGCCCCTTGTGGCAACTGCGTTACAGCTGCGCGGGCGTCCCGATACGCCCGGCGGGCTCGGGCGCGAGCCAGATCCCGCGCAGGACCGCGGGCGCGGCGGCCGCCTGCGCCACGTGGCCTGCGCTCGCCACCGCGTACGCGAGAGCGAACCAATACAGCGGGGTGACGAACCAGTCGCCGCTCATGTTCGACGCCATCACCGTGACCGTGAGGGCGAGCGGCAGGGTCGCGTCCGGTCCCTGCCGCGCGCGCCACGCGCACCACAGACACAGCCAGGTTCCGATGAAGAAAGGGATGCCCGCGGCGACGCCGGTCGAGCTCAGCACCTCGAGAATCGTGTTGTGGGTGCCGCGCCGCCGGCGCACCCGCTCGTCGAGACGGAGGCCGAGCTCGTACTTGTTGTTGGCGGGTCCCCAGCCGAACAGCGGCCGGTCCGTGATCATGCCCACGACGGCGGGATAGATGCGCTCGCGGCCCGTGAGCGTGCCCGTCTCGAGCGTGTCCTCGAAGCGGTTGCGCATCACTTCCGACTGGTACGCCGCGACGCCGAGCCCCGCGATCACGAACAGAGCGATGGCGACGTTGCGAATGCGGTTGCCCAGCGTGCCGCCCTGGAACATGAAGGCCATGATCCCGGCGGCGAGCGCGAGAATGCCGCCGCGCGATCCGGTGTCGGCGACCGCGATCGCGAGCAGGCCGCACAGCGGGATGCCGACCACCAGGCGGCGCCAGGTCCGGCCCTGGCGCGCGAACGTGAGACCGACCAGCGCGACCAGCCCGGCGCCCAGAATCATGGCTGCGTGATTCGAGTTCTGTCCCAGGGCCGAGAGCCGGGCGCCGCCCGTATGGACCTTGTGCACGGTGGTCATGATGCCGAGGAAGGGCATCGCGGCGCGCACCGCGCAGGCGAGCGCCAGGGCCGTCAGCGCGCGCCGGGTGACGGTGGGTGAGCGCATCAGGTTGCTCCCCACCCAGAAGATCAGCACCAGCTCGATCAGCGAGAACAGCAGCTTCAGGACTTCGGTCCAGTACTGCGCCCCATTCAGGATCGTGGCGAGATGGTCCCGGCCGTTGATCACCGCGGCCACGACGAACATGTACAGGTACAGCATGAACCACTTGGCCGGTCGCGACGGGCGTCCGAAGCTCACCCGCGGCTGCAGCACGGTGGTCGCGAGGAAGAGCACCCCCATCGCCGTGGGGATCTCGATCGGCAGGTCGCGCGCATCCCGGTCGGAGAACTCGAAGGGGATGGAGCAGACGAACAGGTAGAACGTCGAGCAGACGATCCAGTGAGTGAGGGGCCGGAGCAGCTGGGCCGGTCGATTCATCGCCCGAGCCGGCGCAGGCCACGGGCCGCATCGTCCACCCGGGCCAACACGGCGCGGCGGAATTCGCGCGGCAGGCCGGTGACGAGGGCGAGCGCGAGCAGCAGCGCAACCGAGGCGGCGGCCCCGAGCGCCCAGAGCGCCCAGTGCCGCACGAGCAACCGCTGTCCCGCGTATGCGCACGCGCCGAACAGCAACAGCATCACGGCCAGCGGTCGGACGAACGTGGCGAGGGGCGGCTTGGGGGGCCGTCCCAGGCAGCCGTGCGTGAGCGCCGGATAGGCGATGCTCTGGGTGAGCCGCCCGACGAACATGCCGACGCACAGCCCCAGCATGCCGTAGCGCCAGGTCAGGAGCGTCGCGAGCGCGATCGTGATCACGACCGTCGCGGCGGCGACGACGACCCGCGACCGGGGCTTGAGCGCGGAGTCGATCACGAACGCGTCGCTCCGGATCAGGGTCGTCTGGGCCATGACCAGCACCAGCAGCAGGTTCACGATGGGGCCCGCGTAGTTGTCGCTGCCCACCCACAGGGCGACGAACGAGCGGTTCCACAACAGGATCGCGCCGCCGACCGCGGTGGCGAAGAGCCACGTCACCGCCAGCAGCTCGTAGCGCAACCCCGCGGCCTTGTCGTACTGGCGCTGCCCGATCACGCCGCCGATGCCGGGGATCACGCCGCCCGCGGCCAGCACGTGGATGTTGACGGCGATGCGCGCCGCGTAGCCGGTGAGCACGAACGACGCGACGGCGGCGGGCGAGACGATCATCCCCAGGATGATGGCATCGCTCGCGAGCAGCAGCTTGGCGATCGCCTCGCCGACCGAGTACCACGCGCTCAGGCCGAGTAGCGCGCGGACGTCCGCGCGGGTGGGACGGTCGACGCCGAACCAGGGGACGTACTTCTTCACCACGATCCAGAACGCCGTCCCGAGCAGCGCGCCGAACACGATCTGCGAGGCGGCCGCGCCGGCAATGCCCAGCCCGACCGCGATGGCGGCGGCGGTGAGGGAGCCGCCCACGACCTCGAGCCCGGCCTGGAGACCCATGCGCTTGTAGCCGAGGTTCATCCCCCGCAGCACCGATTCGGGGAGCGACGCGAGATTGGCGCACAAGAGGCCCACCACCAGCAGGGCGACGGCGATCCGCACCGTGCCGCGCAGCGCGGGCGCGGCGTGCGTGATCGTGGGCACCAGCCAGACCAGCACGGCGCCCGCCGCGAGGGTGAGCGGCAGGAACAGGATCCAGACGACGAAGGCCGCTCCCACGTAGCGGCGCTTGGCTGCGTCGTCGTCGCTCGCCTGCAGGGTCGCCACGACGAGACGCAGCGCCTGCGTGGGTCGCCCGTCTCCCGCCGTGAGGTAGCCTACCAGGCGTCCCAGCATTTCCCAGGTGCCATAGAGCGAGCGCCCCAGCCCCGTGACCAGGATCGGGATGACCACGAAGTTGACCGCGATCTTCGCCCCGTAGTCGAGCAACGAGGCGGCGACGTTGAGCGAGGCCCGCTGCGTCAGGTTCGCGGCGGGGCGCGGCCGGGCCGGGGCGGCGGGGAGGGGGCGGGGGGGCGCCTCAGTCGCCATGGGCATCCCAGCGCAGCAGTGCACGCAGCCGGTCGACCGTGCGATCCACCCCCTCGCCGTCGCTCTGGAGCTCGACCACGCGCACGCCGTTCGCCGCCGTCAGCGCGGCGATCACCTCGCCAAACGCGCGCCGGTACGCCGTGGCGAAGCGACTGATCTCGGTGTCGCTCCCCGCCTTGACGCGATGCGACTGCTCGCGCGAGCGGATCCGGCCGGCCAGCACCGTGTCGGGCGCGTCGAGCAGCACCACGACGTCCACCGTCTCCGCCCACTCCCGGATGACCTCGCGCCGCCACCGCGCCATGGCGGCGCCTCCTCCGACGCTGGGATCGCCGAACAACTGGAGCCAGGCGAGCGCGAACACGGGGCCTTCGTCGAGCACGACGAACGGCGCCCGGCGCGCCTTCCGGCGCGTGAGCATGTGGTGCAGCGTGCGCAGCCGGATCATGTAGCGCATGTCGGCCCAGGGGAGCGCGCGGGTGTGCACGCACAGGCCCATGAGGGTGGGCAACGAGCGCACGGCGTTGTAGAGCCACCAGCCGCGGGGCAGCTTCCACACGCTGGCCCGCATTACCTCGGGCCGCCGGGCGAGCGCCTGGCTCAGGACGCTCTTGCCGGCGCCAGCCGCACCGACCAGCTCGGCAATCAAGGGGCGCTGCTCGACCGTTGTGGCCATGAGAGCGGGCCGCTCAGAGCGCCGACCAGATGAGGACCTTCAGGTCCTCGACGACTTGGGCGAGGGGCCGGCCGGCGTCGACGAAGCGCGCGCCGCTGCCGGACCAGTCCGCAGTGCGCACGATCCGGTTGCGCGTGCGCACGTACTCCGCGGGCTCGGTCGTCTTGCGCTGCACTGCGGCCTCCGGATCGATTTGCAGCACGATCAGCACGTCGGGAGCGAGGATGTGCTGGTAGTAGCGCCGCTCGGTGTCGAGCAGCCACCGCCCGATGACGGTCCGCTCCAGACGCGCGGCGAACGCGCCCAGCCGCGGGCCGGCCAGCTGCCAGTTCTGGGGAATCGGGTAGCGCTCGCACAGCGCGATGCCGCCCGCCAAGGCGAAGCGGCGGGCCTTGAGGTACAGGCGATAGCGGTCCCGCGCCGTGCACAAGTCCCGCAGGCAATAGAGGTAGCCTGGAAACTCCGCGCCGTCCTCGTGGCCCGGCTCCCTCAGGACCAGGCGGCGAACCTTGAGGAGCGCCCCCACCGCGAGGGTGAGCCCCGACCGCGGCGGACGGCCGAGATGCGCGGTCATCACGGCGAGGTCGCCGCCGAGCCAGCGGGCCAGCTCCTGGACGCAGGTGGACTTCCCCGCGCCGTCGCCTCCGACCAGTGCGATCACCGTCCCGCCGTGCGCGAATCCCTTCTTTGCCATCCGTCCTCCCAGTCGGCCCTGCAGGGTGATCACCGATCGCACCAGGCGCCACAGCTTCAGCCGCAGGGGCGCCTGCTTGGCGTGCGCGCGCAGCCGGTCGTGCAAGTCCCGGCGCAGCGCGATGCGGCGCCAGCGCGAGTACCCGGGCCGCAACGAGGCGAGACACTCGTCCACGAAGGCCAGATCCACGGTCGGCAGGTGCTGCGCCATCACGTCGCCCAGCCGGTGCAGCTCCGCCTCCTTGAGCAGCGCATCGAGCTCGCCCTGGATGGCCTTGAGCCAGCCCGGCTCGCGCAGCAGGTCGCGCCAGCCGTAGCGCTGCACCATGCGGATCGCGAACACCAACAGCTCGAACTCCGGCGCGGGCGTGCGAAACACGTTGCGATGCGTCGCCGATTCGAGCAGCGGCCGCTCGAACGGCAGGCGGTAGATGGTGGTCCAGAACCCACCCGTCAGCAGCTGATAGTGCACGTGCACGTGGATGAGCCGCCCCGTGGCGGGGTCGAGCCCGAAACAGCTCTCCAGCCCCGCCACCCGCGCCTCGAGCGGCGGCGTGCAGCGGCGGAAGCCGAGCTCCTCGAGCACCGCGGTGAAGTGCGGCTCGGTAGAGCGCTCGACCAGCAGGTCGATGTCCCCCTCGCCCGACATCCAGCGGCGCTTTTTCCAGTTGCCCTTCCACTGGCAGCAGTACATCACCTGGCGCCGTTCGAGGGCCTCGCCCAGCGCGACGACGAGCGAGCGCGCCTGGCGCTCGCGCGGCCCGGTGGGGAGCTCAGGCGCCTGGGTTTCGAGCATGGTCGTCAGGTGAGGGGGACGGGCATTCGGCATCGGGGCGAGAACAGGCAGGAGCCGTGCCCCGGGTACCATGGGTAACCAGTTGCCATTACGTGCGTTGGCGTAGCGATTCCCGGTGGCGCCACGCGGCTGTAGCAACCGACTTACAGCAGCGTGGGCGCCCCGTGGCGCCTCAATGGCACGCGCCGGTTCCCGAATCGCCCGTCCCGCCGCCGGCCGGGATGAACTGCCAGGAGTAGGAGCCGTCGGCGAGGGTCAACTTCAGCACGCCGAACTCCTGGCTGATGTTCACGGCGCTGTTCGACGCGAAGAGTGTGTTGGGACTGTCGAGCCCCTCGCCTCCCGTGCCGACGATGAACTCGCGGATCCCGTTCACGGAATCGGCGACGCCCGCGGGCGTCTGGGGCTTGAACTGCTCGTAGTCGCGCATCTGCGCGTTGACGATCAGCTCGGCGTGCGCCGCGAACAGGTCGTCCCAGAACGGCTTCACCGTCCCGTTCGGCGAGACCGTGCTCGA
>DATNOR010000027.1:0-3930 GCA_035601235.1 Gemmatimonadales bacterium | reverse complement strand
GCGCGCGTGCCGATCGTCGCCGACGTGGATACGCGCCAGCTCACGCGCCACATCCGCTCCCAGGGAGCGATGCGCGGCGCCGTGGCGTTGGGCGAGCAGCCCAGCGACCAGGTGCGCGCCGCGCTCGCAGCCAGCCCGTCGATGGACGGCCTCGACCTCGCGACCCAGGCGACCATCGGCGCCGAGTACAGCGAGGGGCCGCCCGACGCGCGCCATCACATCGTCGCCTACGACTACGGTATGAAGCGCAACATCCTGCGGCTGTTCCTGAAGAACGGCTGCCGCGTGACCGTGGTCCCCGCCGGCACGCCCGCCGGCCACATCCGCGAGCTCGACGCCGATGGCCTGTTTCTCTCGAACGGCCCGGGCGACCCGGCCGCGGTGCATTACGCCATCACGACGCTGCGTGAGCTGGCCGACGGCTCGCTCCCGATTTTCGGGATCTGCCTCGGCCACCAGCTGCTCGGCCTGGCGCTCGGGGGCGACACGGTGAAGCTCCCGTACGGCCACCGGGGGGGCAACCATCCGGTGCGGGATCTCGCGACAGGACAAGTACTTATCACGTCGCAGAACCATGGTTTCGCGGTGCGCGGTGACACCGGTGGCGTCCCGGGTGCCAAAGCGCTTCAGGTCACCCACCTTAACCTCAACGACGGCACCGTCGAAGGGGTGAAGCACCGGGAGTACCCGATTTTCGCGGTGCAGTACCACCCGGAAGCCTCTCCGGGCCCACACGACGCCCAAGGGCACTTCGAACAGTTCCTCCAAGCTCTTGACACACAATAGGTAAGCCCGTATGTTGGCCCCTCGTCTTGACTGCCCTTGGGCCCTTCAAGGGGGACGGATGACGAAGGCCGACCTGGTCGAAAAGGTCACCGCACAAATCGCGCGCACTGCCGGTCCCCTGATTTCCAAGAAGGACTGCGCCCGCGTCGTCGACTCGTTTCTGGACGCTGTGAAAGCGGCGCTGTCCGAGCAGCATAACATTGAGATTCGCGGGTTTGGGACGTTCAAGATCCGCCAGCGCAAGACGCGCATGGCGCGCAATCCGCGCACCGGCGACCCGGTGGAAGTGGCGGCGCGTCCGGTGCCTGTGTTCAAGCCCAGCAAGGAGTTGCGGGCGATGGTCGCGGAGGCGAGCGAGCGCGTCACGCCCTGACGCGTGGCGCGAGCGAGTGCGCGCGGCCCGGACTAACCGTCTGGGCCGCTTTGTTTTGCGCGGTGTAACCAAGAGGCCCACACTTGCGGGAGAACAGCGTCGTGCGCCACCTCATCCTGTTGCTCGTCGCCGTCCCGTTGTCGGCCCAACGCCTTGCACCAGTGCAGTACGAAATCTCGGTGCCCGCTCCCGCGACCCGGCTGTTCCATGTGCGCGCCGACTTCCCGACGCGCGGCAAGGACACGCTGTACCTGTCGCTGCCAGCCTGGAGCCCAGGGAACTACGAGATCCAGAATTACGCGCGCTACGTGCGCCACTTCGGCGCGAAGACGCCGGCCGGTCAGGCATTGTTCTGGGACCGCTTCGACAAGGACACGTGGCGCGTCACGACCGCGCGGAGCGAGCGCGTCACGGTGGAATTCGACTACTTCGCGGACACGATCGATCTCTCGATGGCGCGGCTCACGGGCGACTTCGGCGAATTCCTCGGCACGAACCTGTTTCTGTACGAAGAGGGCCAGCTCGACCGGCCCGCCGAGGTGCGCTTCGCGCTTCCGGCCGGATGGCAGGTGACGACCGCGCTCGGGGGGGGCGGGTCGGGCAGCGGACCCTACACTGCGGCGAGCTATCACGAGCTCGCCGACGCGCAGACCTTCGTGGGGAAATACAGCCTCGACTCACTGCAGGTGGACGGCAAGTGGATCCGGGTCGCGGTATGGCCGGCCGACGCCTACTCGACCGGCGTGCAGCGCAACATGCGCGCCGACCTGGAGAAGATCGCCCGCACCGAAAACGCCCTGCTGGGCGGCCCGCCCTACGATCGCTACACCGTGTTCTTCAACGTCATCCGCGAGCCGGTGAACTTCGGCGGCGGGCTCGAGCACGCGGCGTCGCAGTTCGACATCATGCCGCAGGGCGCGTTCGCGGACGCGGCCGGCACGTTCGGCGACTTCATGGTGCCGCTGATGGCGCACGAGTACTTCCACCTCTTCAACGTGAAGCGTATCCGACCGGCCGAGATGTGGCCCTACGACTACCACGCGGAGCAATTCACACCGCTCTTGTGGTGGTCCGAGGGTGTCACCGACTATTACGCCGATCTCGCCAACCTGCGCTCCGGGTTGTGGACCACCGAGCAGTTCCTCGGCAACGCCACGCAGAACATGCAGCAGGTCGAGGGGGCGCCCGAGCCGTGGAGTGAAGAGGACGGCAGCGTCGCGACCTGGATCAACGAAGTGTTCGTGAACAGCTCGCAGCTGTACTACCCGAAGGGCTCGCTCACCGGGCTGCTGCTGGACGTGTCGCTGCGCGATGCCAGCGATAACCGGCACGGCCTGGACGACGTGATGCGGGCGCTGTACACCCGGTTCTACCAGAAGCAGAAGGGGTTCACCACGCAGGACCTGCTCGGCCTGCTGCGGGAGTACGGGCTTCCCGACGTCGACGCGTTCTATCAGCGCTACATCAACGGCCGCGAGTCGCTGCCGTACGAGTCGGTGCTCGCCAAGGCGGGTATCGCGGTCGCCCGCCGGACGACCTCCAACCCGTTTCTCGGCGTCAACGCCCAGCCCGACGAGACGGGGAAGCTCGTGGTGCAAAGCCTGGTGCCTGGCAGCGCGGCGGACATCGCGGGGCTCCAGCCCGGAGACGTGCTGCTCAAGGTGGGAGAGATCGAAGCCCATTCCGACGGCGACTGGGGCGCGCGCTACCGGGAGCGCTATCGCGGCCAGAACGGGCAGCCCCTCACGATCAGCATCACGCGCGGCGGCAAGGCGCTGACGCTCGACACGCAAGTGCGGGAGCGCACGGCGGTGTCGTTCACGCTCACGCCGGCAGCGGCGCCCACGCCGAAGCAGGCGAAGATCTGGCGCGGCCTCGCGACGGGTTCCACGGGGAACTGACGACGGCTATCTTGCGAGCGGACATGACGGCTAAGGCAACGGGGACGGCGACGGTCCGGGTGCGGTTGTTCGCGCGCTACGCGGAGCTGGTGGGGCGGGCGGAGGCGGCCGTCTCCGTGGCGCTCCCGGCAACCGTGGGTGACGTGGTGCAGCGGCTGCGCGACGAGGTCCCCGCGGCGCGCGCCCTGCCCGAGCGCCCGCTCGCCGCCGTGAACCTGCGGCAGGTGAAGCTCGATGCGCCGGTGAAGGACGGAGACGAAGTGGCGCTGTTACCCCCCATTGCGGGTGGCTGATGCGGTATCTGACGCGTGATCCCCTGTCCGTCGAGCGGCTCCTCGCCGAAGTCTCGGCCCCCGAGCGCGGCGGGACGTGCGTGTTCCTCGGCACCGTGCGCAGCGGACCCGAGGACCAGGGCGTGACCGCGATCGAATACTCGGCGTACGAAGCAATGGTGGAGGCCGAGTTCGGCCGGCTGCTGGCGGACGCGGGCCAGCGCTGGCCCGACACGCGTATCGCCGTGCGCCACCGCCTGGGCGTGATTCCCTCGGGCGACGCGAGCATCGCCATCGCGGCGGCGGCGCCGCACCGGGCCGAAGCGTTCGAGGCCTGCCGCTTCGTGATCGAAGAGGTCAAGCGTCGCATTCCCGTCTGGAAGAAAGAGTTGCGGGTGGACGGCACCGAGACGTGGGTCGACCCGTCCGGCCGCCCGACCACCAGCCCGTCCGACCTGCATGCCTGACGCCGTGCACGACGCCTTCCGGCGACCGCTCGCCAGCCTGCGGCTCTCGGTGACGGACCGCTGCAACCTGCGGTGCCGCTACTGCATGCCGGAAGACGAATATGTGTGGCTGCCCCGCGCATCGATCCTCA
>DATNOR010000026.1:0-2212 GCA_035601235.1 Gemmatimonadales bacterium | reverse complement strand
TCGACCGAACAGATGATGCGGCGCGCCCGCGTCTCGCCGGCCCGGCGATTCGTGGTGGCCACGGAGACAGGCGTATTGCACCGCCTGCGGCGCGAGAACCCGGACAAGGAATTCCTGGCCGCGCGCGAATCCGCCGAATGCCGTTACATGAAGCAGATCACCCTGGAAAAGCTGCGTGACGCGCTCCGCGACCTGAAGTACGAGGTGCGTGTGCCCGCGGCCGTCGCCACGCGTGCACGCCGCGCCATCGACCGGATGCTGGCGATTGGCTGACCAGCTTGGTCTGATCGAGGTGCGGCGCGCGCTCGCGGAAGACCGCGCGGACGCAGACGTCACCACGCGCTTGCTCGGCGCTGCCACCACCAAATCAGCCGAAGCGCGGTTTGTGGCAGATGGCCGCCTGGTCGTGGCGGGCGTGCCGCTCCTCGCGACCGTGTTTCACGAGCTCGAGCCCGCCGCCGCTGTCACGGCGGCGATCCCGGAGGGGTCGTGGGCTCCACCTGGAGCAACGGTCGCGACGGTGCGCGGCGCTGCCGGCGCACTGCTCGCGGGCGAGCGCGTCGCGTTGAACTTCCTGCAACGACTGTCAGGCGTGGCGACGCTCACCCGTCAGGCGGTGGATGCCGTGACGGGCACGCGCGCGAAAATCACCCACACACGCAAGACGACGCCCGGACTCCGGAATCTCGAGCTGTATGCTGTCCGGATCGGGGGCGGCGTGGAAAACCGCGCGTCGCTCGCCGACGCGATCCTGTGGAAGGACAACCACTGGGCGCTGCTGAACGGCAACGGCCGATCGCTGCGCGATGCACTGCGGAACGCGCCGGGCGACCTTCCGGTCATTGTCGAGGTCGAATCGGACGAGCAGGTCGAGGCGGCACTCGCGGCGGGCGTAATTCACCTGCTGGTCGACAACCAGCCACCCGACCAGCTTGCCGCCTGGGTACGGCGCGCGGGGCCTGCCGTGACGATCCAAGCCTCGGGTGGCATTACGGGCGACACGGCGCGCGCCTATGCGGAGGCGGGCGCGTCGCTGATTGCGATCGGCGCGCTCACTCACTCCGCCCTGGCGGCGCCGATCCGGTGCGACATACTTGCAGGCTCAAGCCAGGATGGAGGCCATCCGCAATGAAACGCGCTCCCGATTTTCGTCTGCCCAGTGCCCCCGGCAAGTATTTGTCGCTCGAGGAGCTGCGCGGGCGGCCCGTCGTTCTCGTCTTCTATCCGGCGGACTGGAGCCCCGTGTGCGGCGATCAGCTCGCGCTTTATAACGAGGTCCTGCCCGAGTTCGAGAAGTACGGGGCGCAGCTCGTCGGCATTTCGGTCGACGGCTCGTGGTGTCACGCGGCCTATGCCGACTCCCGCAAGCTGCGGTTTCCGCTCCTCGCAGACTTCGAACCCAAGGGCGCGGTGGCGCGGGCCTACGGCGTGTACGACGCCCGCGCGGGAACGACTGAGCGCGCGCTGTTCGTGCTGGATGGCGACCTCAACATCCGCTGGAGCTACGTCTCCGATCCGCGCGTGAATCCCGGAGCCGACGGCATTCTCAAGGCACTGGAGGAATTGCAGTCGGGAGGTGTCCATGAGCCGGCGTGACGAGCGCGCCCAGCTGACGCCGCCTGTCGGACCGCACGACCACGCGGCGGGCCCGGCCAATGCTCCCGTGACACTGGTCGAATACGGCGACTACCAGTGTCCGCACTGTGGGCGGGCATATCCGATCGTAAAGGAAGTCCAGCGCACGCTCGGCGCGCAGCTGCGATTTGTCTTCCGCAACTTTCCCCTCACGAGGATCCATCCCGAGGCGGAACACGCCGCCGAGGCCGCCGAGTCTGCCGCAGCGCAGGGTGCGTTCTGGCCGATGCACGATCGCCTGTTCGAACGGCAATTCGCGCTGGACGACGACCGTCTCGTGGAGTACGCCGCCGAGCTCGGGCTCGATGCCGATCGGCTGCGGGGTGAGCTGGACGCCGGAACGCACGCCACCCGGGTGCGCGACGATTTCATGAGCGGCGTGAAGAGCGGCGTCAACGGCACGCCCACGTTCTTCATCAACGGTGTGCGGTATGATGGTGAATGGGACCGCGAGTCCTTGCTCGCAGCATTGACTGCCGCCGCGGCGCCCGGAGTAGCGACGGGCTAGCACTGCTCAAGTTCTTCGGCCTCACCTTCGCATTGAGCTGGGCACTGTGGAGCCTGGCCGGGCTGGTGC
>DATNOR010000025.1:0-21615 GCA_035601235.1 Gemmatimonadales bacterium | reverse complement strand
ACCGGCACCGTCTGTCCCTCGGCCACCGCCACCTGCCGCAGCACGCCGTCCGCGCGCGCGACCAGGTCCATCACCGCCTTGTCGGTCTCGACCTCGGCGAGGGTCTCCCCCGCCTTGACCGCGTCACCCTCCCGCTTGTGCCACTTGGCCACGCGCCCTTCCTCCATGGTGGGAGAGAGCGCTTCCATATAGACGTTGGTGGCCACGGGGGAGTCAGTCGAGGTAGAGCACGCGGCGCGCGGCGGCGACCACGCGCTCGGGGGAGGGCTTCGCGAGGCGCTCGAGCTGTTTGTTGTACGGCATGGGGACGTCGGCCTGGGTGACGCGCAGCACCGGAGCGTCGAGCTGGTCGAAGGCCTCGCGCTGGATCACGTCGACCACGTGGGCCCCGATGCCGCACTGGGGCCACCCTTCTTCCACCACGACGGCGCGGTTGGTGCGCGACACGGACTCGACGATCGTGGCCTCGTCGAGCGGTCGCAGCGACCGCAGGTCGAGCACTTCGGCCGACACGCCCTCCCGCTCGGCGAGCTGCTCAGCCGCCTTGAGGGCGACGGTGACCGTCTTCGAGTGACAGATGAGCGTGACGTCGTTCCCAGGCCGTTTCACCTCGGCCCGGCCGATCGGCACGATGTGCTCTCCCTCCGGCACCTCGCCCTTGATGTTGTACAGCATTTCCCCTTCCAGGACGATGACGGGACTGTCGTCGCGGATCGCGGACTTGAGGAGCCCCTTGGCGTCCGCGGGGGTCGCGGGTGCGACGACCTTCAAGCCGGGGATATGCGATAGCCAGGACTCCCAGGCCTGGGAGTGCTGGGCCGCGAGCTGCAGCGCGGCGCCGTTCGGCCCGCGGAACACGATCGGGATCGGCACCTGGCCGCCCGACTCGTACAGGATCTTGGCGGCGGAGTTGACGATCTGGTCGAGCGCGAGCACGGCGAAGTTCCACGTCATGAACTCGATCACGGGGCGGAGGCCCGCCATGGCCGCGCCCACGCCGATCCCGGCGAAGCCTAGCTCGGCGATCGGCGTGTCCACGATGCGCTTCGGCCCGAACTCCTCGAGCAGGCCGCGGCTTACCTTGTACGCGCCCTGGTAGACGCCGACCTCTTCACCCATCAGGAAGACGTTCGGGTCCCGCTGCATCTCCTCGCGCAGCGCCTGGTTCAGGGCGTCGCGATACGTGAGGGTGGCCATCAGTCGGCGAGCACGTGCGTGAACAGCTCGGCGGGGTCGGGGTCGGGGCTCTGCTCGGCGAAACGGGCCGCCTCATCGGTCTGGGCCCGCGCCTCGGCGTCGAGCGCGTCGAGCGCCGCGTCATCGAGCGCCCCTTCGTCCTTCAGCTTGTGCGCCAGCTGCGCGATCGGGTCGCGCTTGCGCTGCTCCTCGACTTCCTCCTTGGTGCGATACACGCCGTGCAGCGGGTCCGACATCGAGTGTCCCATGAAGCGGTAGGTGCGCACTTCGAGCAGCGTCGGGTGCCCGCCCTGGCGGGCCCGCTCCGCCGCGCGCTCGGTCGCCGCGTACACGGCGAGCGCGTCCATGCCGTCTACGACCTCCGCCGCCATGTCGTAGCTGCAGGCGTGCTCCACCACGTCCGTGACCGCCGCCACGCGCTCGAATGCGGTGCCCATACCGTAGCGGTTGTTCTCACAGCAGAAGATGACGGGGAGCTTGTAGACGGAGGCCATGTTGAGCGCTTCGTGAAAGGCGCCGATGTTCACGGCCGCTTCGCCGAAGTAGCAGATGCAGACCTGGTCGCCGTCCTTGTAGCGGATCGCGAACCCGATCCCCGCGGCGAGCGGGATGTGGCCCCCGACGATCCCGTGGCCGCCCAGGAACCGCCGCCCGGCGTCGAACAGATGCATCGAGCCGCCCTTGCCCTTGGAGCAGCCGGTCGCCTTGCCGTACAGCTCGGCCATCACGGCGGTGGCCGGCACGCCCCGCGTCAGGGCTTGACCATGCTCGCGGTAGGAGGAGATCACGTAGTCGTCGTCCCGCAAGGCCGCGAGCGAGCCGACCGCGACGGCCTCCTGCCCGATGTAGAGATGGCAGAACCCGCCGATCTTGCCGAGGGCGTACGCCTCGGCGGCTTTTTCCTCGAACCGACGGATCAGCAGCATCTGGCGCAGCATGCGCCGCTCCAGCTCCGTCTGGGCGCTCGCATTCGCCGTCCGGGCGGTGGCGGTGGCCATTTACGCGGTCGCCCGCTCCACCTGCTCCCACGCGTGGTAGCTCGAGCGCACCAGCGGACCCGCCTCCACGTGGCGATACCCCATCTCGCGGCCGAGCCGGCGTACCTCGGCGAACTCGTCGGGAGCATAGTAGCGGGCGATCGGCAGGTGGTCGCGTGAGGGCCGCAGGTATTGGCCCAGGGTCAGGATGTCCACCCCCTGGCCGCGCAGGTCGTGCATCGCCCCGATCAGCTCGTCCCACTCCTCACCCAGACCGCACATGATGCCGGACTTCGTCAGCATGCCAGGGTCGAGCTGCTTGGCGCGAGCGAGCAGCTCGAGCGCTCGGACGTAGCGGCCTCCCGGGCGCGCCAGGCGATACAGCCGGTCGATCGTCTCGAGGTTGTGATTGAGGATGTCGGGCTGGGCGTCGACGACGATGCGGAGAGCGGCTTCACTGCCCTTGAAATCCGGGATCAGGACCTCGACCGACGTGTCCGGTGCGCGCCGCCGGATCTCCGTGATCGCCGCCGCGAAGATCTCGGCGCCCCCGTTAGGTAGATCGTCGCGGTCGACGGAGGTGATGACGACGTGCTTGAGCTCCATCCGCTCCACAGCGGCGGCGAGCCGCAGCGGCTCGTCCTCGTCCAGGACGGCGGGCGTGCCGTGCGCGACCGCGCAGTACGCACAGTTGCGCGTGCACACGTCGCCCAGGATCATGAACGTGGCCGCGCGATGCTCCCAGCACTCCCCGATGTTGGGGCAGTGGGCCTCCTCGCACACGGTATGAAGGCCGTGGTCTCGCATCAGCTGCTTCAGAGCGACGTAATTGGGCCCGCCGGGAGCGGGGACCTTGAGCCACGGCGGCTTGCGATCGACTGGATGAACAGGACGCGGACGCTGCAATTGGACGAGGGGAGGGGTGGCCATAACTAGCCACAAAATAGCGAGTTCCTAGGGGGTCGGGTAGCCGCATCGACAAAATTTCAACCATACGGTTGATCGGGTCAACCGGATCGCTTTTTCTCTCGCTCGGCCCGCTCCCTCAGCTGCCGGAGCTCCTCGTCGATCCCCGGGTCAGAGCTGAGCATGCCGTCGGCGATCTCGGCGATCTCCTCGGCCTCCTTCCACTGACGCTCCAGCTCCTCCACCTCGGCACGCTCGTCGACCGCCATTTCCAGGGCGAGACGCCGGTCCGGGGCGAGGCTTCGCAGGGTGAGCTCGCGGCGCGCCACGTCGTGGATCAATTGGTGCGCGCCGCCGACACCTTCGACCAGGCGGGCCGCGTCCTCGGCGCGCTGCCGGCCACCGCGCGCCAGGTTGAGGTAGGTCAGGCCGCGCCGCAGCGCGAACTGCGCGTCGCTCCCCGTGAGCATCGTCCCCTCCGCTTTGCAGCTCGGACAGATGAGGAGCAGCGCTAGCCCCTCGCGCGCGGTCGTGGTGACACGCGCGCGCTCGAGATGCCGTGCGCGCAACACCATCACGCTGCCGCAGCGCTCGCAAATCGGCGGGTCCACGAGGGCCACCTTCCGGCGCCCCACCATCTCGACGTAGATCCGCTTGACGAGCCGGGGCGTGTTCCACACGAACACGCCCACCGACCCGCCGGCCGCGACGTTGACCGCCACGGCGAGCCCCACCGCCGCGACCGTCATGGGGACGACGAACTTGAGCTGCTCCTGGCGCCGCGCCCGCAGGCGTTCCCCGTAACGCCACGTGGCGAGCTCGAGGCGCCGCGGCTTGCCCACGCGCACCAGGTCGTAGTCGTGCCAGCGGATGAGTGCGACCTGGTCGGTCGCGGCCGCCACGCGGCCGTCGCTTGCCGCCCGCGCCAGGGCCTCGATTCGCTCCAGGCGGTCGTCGAGCGGCGCCAGGTTCCAGCGTGAGCACCTGCGACAGATCACCCACAGCCGCCCCTTCCACTCGTCGAACGCGAGCCGGCGTCCCACCCCGAGGTCCGTAGGGCCGCCGTCACCGTCGAGCTTGCCGTTACAGAAGGCGCAGGTGCGGTACATCGTGGGACTCGGGCTTCGGGGCTAGGGGCTCGGGGCCTGACTGAAACGCTCGACGCCGAGCGGCCCGATCTCGACGTCGGTCGCCCCCTTGGTGACCAGGTCCGCGACGATCTCGCCCGTGAGCGCAGCCAGCAGGATACCGTTCCGACCGTGTCCGGTGGCGTACCACAACCCTGCAACATCCGGATCGGGCCCCAGGATCGGGCGACCGTCCGGGGTGGCGGGCCGGAGGCCTGCCCAGACGCGCTGCACGGCTTGGGTGAGCAGGGCGGGGAGCAGGCGTACGGCACCGCGGAACACCTGGGCGAGACCCTCGTTCGTGACGTGGGCGTCGTAGCCGGCGCGCTCCATCGTGCTCCCCAAGAGCGCGGCGCCGGCGCGTGCCAGGACATACCCAAGGTCGTGGTAGAGAATGGAAGGCGGGCAGCCGTCGGGCCAGACGGTGGCCGCCATTTGACCACGCAACGGCTCTACGGGGAGGGCGCGGGGGAGCCCCTGGATGCGCGGGGACCAGACACCCGCCGCGAGCACGACATGATCCACGCTGGTCATGCCCCCCGCCGCGACCACGCCGGTGACACGGCCCTGAGCCACCAGGATCGACTCGACCGGCTCGGTGTGGAGCGCGGCCCCAAGGCGGCGGGCGTCCGACAGGCAGGCGCGGGTGAGCCCTTGCGGGTCGAGCGCGCCGTCTTCCGGTGCGAACAGAGCCCCGTGGCACTCAGGGGCGGCGCCGGGCCAGCGTTCCCGCACCTCGTCCGCCTCCAGCCAGTCGCACCGCAGCCCGGCCTGGCGCTGCCGGGCCACGTCTTCCTTGAGCCGAACGGCGTCGGGCTCGTCGAATGCGACGGCGGCGATGCCGGACCGCCAGAAGCCGATGTCGATGCCGGTCGTTTCCCGCAGCGCCGGGGCGAGGGGTTCGTACAGGTCGCGCGCCCGCACCGACAGGGCCACCAGCGCATCGTCAGCGGGCTCGATCTGGGGGGCGAGCATGCCCGCCGAGGCGGGCGACGCCGCGGCCGGGTCGGGGCCGGGCTCGAAAATGGCGACCGCGAGGCCCCGCAGGGCCGCCGCCCGGGCGCAGGCGGCCCCAATGGCGCCGCCCCCGATGACGGCCACATCCGCGGTGCTCACGTGCTGGCGCCCGTGTGAAACCGGCTGCTAGATTGCGTCGTACGGCCCTCGCGTCGGGGCTCCACGGAGGTTGACCCCCATGTTCCGCAGCATCCTCGGCTTCGCCATCTTCGCCGCGCTCGCGTTCGTGGCCCTCAACATCTTTTTCGGGCTGCTCGCGGGCGTCTTCGGGATCGCGTTGTGGATCCTGAAGCTCGCCGCCATCGGCTTCATTCTCTACTTCGTGCTTCGGCTCGTCAGCCCCACCACGGCGGACAAGATCCGCGACATGATCAAGGGGCGTCCGGCCGACGCGTAGCTAGCGCGCATCCAGCTCGCGCAGCACCGCCCACGCGAGCAGCGGGATCAGAATCTCGTGGTGGCCGGTGAGCTGGATCCCCCGGCCACCGGCGAGTGTCGGGCGCTCCACCACGTTCATCCGCGGGCGGTACTGGCGCTGCATATCGCAGTCGCACGCCGTGAACCCCGTCGGCTTTCCCCCGTTCAGATTGCGCGCCACGGTGAGCGCCTTGAGGAACACCTCGGGCATCACCACGGCGCTCCCGAGATTCAGCACCACTCCGCCGTCGTGCAGCGCCGGCAGCGACGCTGCGAGCCGCTTGAAGTCGCGGTGGCTGGTGGCGCCGAGGACGGCGCCATCGGCGTTTGGGTGCTGATGGATGATGTCGGCGCCTACCGTCGCGTGCACGGTGACCGGAACGCCGCGCTCCGCGGCGGCGACGAGCAGCGACGCCTCCGGTGCGGCGAGGCCGGCCCGGTGCCGCAGCGCGTCCACCAGCGCCTCGCCCATGCCCCGGCCGGCGCGTGCGCCCTCGGCGATGGCGGCGTTCATCTCGCGTCCCGTTTCCTCCACCATCCCGAACGTGCCGTCGGCCAACCCCGCGGCCACATCCTCGCTCGTCCCGCCGTAGGCGGCGAGCTCAAAGTCGTGGATCGCGGCGCTGCCGTTGAGCGCCAAGTGGGTGATCACGCCGCGCCGCACGAGGGCCGCGAGCACGGGCCCGAGCCCGACTTTGATCACGTGGCCGCCCAGCATCACGACCACGCCACGTCGGCCGGCGGCGCGCGCGATCAGGCGTGCCAGCTCGCGCGCGTCCCGGGCGGCGAGCACGTCCGGGAGCGAGTCCCAAAAAGCGGCGAACGTCCGGTCGCCACCGGGCGGTTGGGCGAGGAGCGAGGGATCGACTTTGTTCGGGCGCTGCGCGATGGGAACGGTCTTGAGTCGCGAAAAATCCGCCTCGCGGTAGTCGGTCATGGGTGATCTGTCGCAGGAGCGGAATACTCCTTGAGCTTCAGCGTCACCTGGCCGAACGAGAAGTTCGATTGCAGCGCGAGCATGATGCGCGGCTGTTCGTCGGAGAGCCACATCCGGGCGTCGGCCTTCTCGGCGAAGATGCCGCCGCCGTTCGGGATGCGCGGACGGATCACGATCGCGTCCCACTTCCGGCCCGCGACGTTGACACGCTCGCGCTTCAACACTTCGACGATGACCGGGTTGCGCTCGGGGCGGAAATAGCGCCGGTACTCGTAGCGCTTGCCGACCTCGAGCGGGACGGTCCGGATCCAGTAGAGGAACGCGGCGTCGTCGAGCGGGTCGGCGACCGTGGGCGCCGCGCTGTCGCGCCCCGCCTCGCGGTACATACCGGAGTCGGGATAGATCTCGAACTTCCGCTCCCACGCCTTGCCCTTCTCCTCGGTCTGATTCAGAAACCGGCGCGAGCGGAAATCGCGGCGCCCCACCCACGACTCGAGGTTCTGATGAATGTGGTACCACAGGGCACCACCGTCGATCAGGAACCGGAAGTGCACCGCCTCCACGGCGCGGATGGTGTCGACGCCCGCGACCTCCATGGTGGCCGTGCCGACGCTGAAGGGCCCGTACCGCGCCCCGTATACCAGCCGCTCGCCCACCGGAAACGGCACGGCGGTGGCGGCAGGGGCGGGGGTCGTCGCCGTCGCCGTGAGCGATCCCGACGCAGCAGCGCGCGTCGAGTCGGCCCGACCGGTGTCCGACTGCGCGCGCAGCGAGGCGGCGAGCACCAGCAGCACGACCGCGGTACGAGCCGCGCGAATGACGGTACGCGCCCGCCACGTCTCGAGCAGCTGGTGCCACGGCCGGACCCGCGAGGGCCGCTGCACCAGGTCGTAGCGCACGGCCGCGGGAATGGTGTCGAGGCGGCGCGCATGGCGCGCGAGCCGGGCCACGAGCTCCGCGCTGGCACACCAGCCGTCAGTGAGCAGCAGCCGCGTGCCGTCGTTGCGCAGCGCCTGCCGCAGCACGATCAGACGCAGCGCCACGAATCCCGACATCGGGTCGCGCAGCCCGGGGAGTCGCACCAGCCGCGGGGCCCAGCGACGCGCCCAGCGGAGCCCCCGCGACCCCCGCCCCCGCTCCTCCACCTGCTCGGCGACGACGAGGTCGGCCCCCGACTCGAGCCGCTTCACCATGTCTTCCATGCTTTCGGGGGAGTGGGCGAAGTCGGCGTGCAACGTGATGGCGCAGTCGCGCTTGGGCCGGTCCGTGCGCTGCAGTGCGAGTCGCAGCAGCTCCTCCAGACTGCGCGCGTAGCCTTCACGCGCCCGGTGCGTCACTACGGTCATCGGCAACACCTTGGCGTAGGACGCCAGCACTTCACGCGTCTCGTCGGTCGAGGCGTCATCCAGTACCAGCAGCTGATACTCGCGGGGAAACGCCGTGAACACCTGGCGGACCTTCCAGAGCACCAACCCCGCCGTGCGGGCTTCGTTGTGGACCGGTACACACACGTAGATCATGGCCCTGCAATCTAGTGCCGTTCCAACTTTTCACGTCAAGGCACCGGTTCGTCACCCTGGACACCGAGTTGGAACGGCACTAGACGAGCGAGCGATACACGGCCAAGACGCCGGCGGCCATGACCGAGGCGGTGAACTGCGGGGGAAGCGGGACGGGGGAAGGGTGATCCAGCGCGTGCACCACCTTCCGGGCGAGCCCAGCGGCGTCGCCCACCGGGACGAGCCAGGGCTCCGGCACCATCTCCGGGAGGCCGCCGGCACGCGTGGCCACCACCGGCTTGCCGAGCGCCAGCGCGTGCAGCACCACGCTGCCCAGGCCTTCTTCTTTCGACGACATCACCAGCACGTCGGCCTCCGCGATGAGGGCGTCGGCTTGGGGAACGTACCCCAGCAGATGCACGCGGTCCCCGATGTCGAGACGCGCCAGCGCGGCCTCGAGCGCGCCCCGCAGCTCGCCCTCACCGGCGATGACCCAATGGAGGTCGTCGCGGGCCGCCCGCGCCACTTGCGCGGCCCGGATCAGGGTATGCTGGTCCTTGTGAGCGACCAGGGCGGCGACGTTCGCGGCGAGGGGCGTGTCCGGTGGCAGGCCGAGGCGGGCGCGCACGTTGAGGGGGGGGCGCGCGGCGCGTCGCACCTCGTCGGGATCGATGCCCGATGCCACCACTGTGATGTCCTGGGCCGCGATGCCATCCGCCACGAGCACCGCCTGTACCGCCTCGGAAATGGCGATCACGCGATCGACCCGGTGCCACACGCTGCGCTGGCGTACGTGGAAGTCCACGCGCCGCGTCGCGATGAGCGCCGGGGCGCCGGCGCCCCGTCCGGACAGGCGGCGCATCCAGTACGCGAGCTGGAGCGCGTGACTGTCGTGCGCATGGAGCAGGTGGGGGACGAAATCGGCCGCTTCGCGATACAGCCGCCACAACGCGCGCGGGTCGAGCGACGGCCCCCAGGGCACTTCCCTGACCGTGGCGCCGCACTCCGCGACCCGGCGCGCGAGCTCGCCGCCACGCTTGGTCAGGAGCCGCTGCTCGACCTCCTCCGCCCGGGCGAGCTCGCGCGTCAGGAGCCGAACCTGGTTCTGACCGCCTCGGTACTCCCGGCCCGAGTCGATGTGCAGGACGCGCACGTCCGCTCAGACCGGCTGCTTGGCGGCGTGGCCGAGCGCGGCGCGCAGCTCGGCGAGGGTGAACGGCTTGTGGAGGTAGGGTCGTCCCAGCCCGTCGAGGAACTGCAGCGTGTCGCCCCGCACCGTGTCGCCGGTCGCGAAGATGATGCGCTCGGCGACGCGCGGATCCTGGCGCACGAGCTTCATGTACATGTCGCGACCGGAGAGGTGTGGCATCCGCAGGTCGCAGATGATGACGTCGAAGGGACCGGCCAGCGCGCGCTCGAGCGCGTAGGTGCCGTCGCTCGCCACTTCGACGGAGTGGCCCCAGCTCTCGAGCGTGGCGCGCATGTAATGGAGGATGTGCGGCTCGTCGTCCACCACGAGGATGTGCAACGGCTTCGACTCGCCCCGCGGCGCGGGCGCCGGCTCCACCCGCGCCGCAGGTGCCCCGATGGCGAGCTCCACCGTGAACGTCGCTCCACTGCCCGGCCGGCTCTCCAGGGTGAGGCGACCCCCGTGCTCCTTGAGAATCCCCTGGCAGATCGACAGCCCCAGCCCCGTGCCCTCGCCCTCCGGTTTGGTCGTGAAGAACGGCTCGAACACCCGGGCGGCGACGTCTTCCGGGATCCCGGGCCCCGAGTCGGTCACGCTCACGGCGATGACGTCCTGCGCCCGCTTGGCCGTGATCCAGATCCGGCCCGAGGGCGCGTCGCTCGCAATCGCCTGGCAGGCGTTGTTGATCAGGTTCACGAACACCTGCTTGATCTGGTTGGCGTCCACCTCGACCTCGGGGAGGCCGGGCTCCACGTCGAGCGTCGCCTCGACCTTGTGAGCCATCAACTGGTTGCGGAGCAGCACCAGGGTCGACTCGAGCAGCTGCTGGATCGGCTGGCGCGCGCGCTCGCCTTCCTGGCTGCGGGCGAACGACAAGAGGTTCTTCACGATGGTCGCCGCCCGCTCCGCCTCCTGACGGATCACCTGGAGGGGCTCCTCCAGCGACGCCGGCACGCCCGTCTCGGCCAGGAAATCGCTGAACCCCACGACCGACGCGAGGGGGTTGTTCAGGTCGTGCGCGACCCCCGCGATGAGTTGACCGATCGCCGACATTTTCTCAGACTGTATGAGCTGTTCCTGCAGGCGCCGCCGCTCCGTCTGGTCCTCGAACACGAGCACTGCGGAGCCGGGCTCCGCCATCGGGATGGTCGTGAGGAGCAACGCCCGTTCGCCCGCGCGGATCTCGGTCGAGGTCGCGGACGGCTCGGCGATGGCCCGGGCGACGGGGTCGGACCAGGCCGGCGGCAGGAGACCGAGCCAGGGGCGGCCCGGAATCGCCGTGACCGGCATTTGGATCAGTTCGGCGAACACGCGGTTGGCGCGCCGCACCGTGCCGTGTGCGTCCACGATGCAGATCGCCTGGGAGATGGCGTCCACGGTCTTCTCCCACTCGCGCTTGGCGGACGACAGGAGCTCGACCAGGCGCGCGTTCTCGAGCGCGATGGCGCCCTGGGCCAGGACCAGCGACACGAGGGTCAGCTCGGCCTTGCCGAGCACGCCGGCCCGGTCGCTCGAGACGGAGACCGCTCCCATGGTGCGTCCCGCGGCGATGAGCGGCGCGCCGATCCAGGAGCCGGGTGCCTCGCCGCCCAGCTCGGCCCCGCGGCGGCGGGCCTCCTCGCGGACGTGGCGCGGGAAGGCGAGCGGTCCGCGCCGCAGCGCGAGCTGCAGCAGGGGGTCGTCGGTCCGGGCCGGCGCCGCGTTCGTGTCGTAGGTCACGGCGAGCCGGTTCGATTCGGCATCTAGTAGAACGACCGAGAGGCGGTCGGGTTTGAGCAGCTCGGCGAGGGCCCGCGCCACCAGGTCGATCACGCTGGCGGGCCGAAACGCTCCCGCGAGCTCCTGGGCGAGCATCGTGAGGCGCGCCAGCAACTCGACGCCGGGGCGTGGGGTAGCAGCCCTAGAGGGAGGCTTGGGCATGATCCTGGCCAATGTGCGCGGTCGCCTGCGGATACAGGACTTCCGGCTCGTCGCACTCGCGCTGGCGCGGGGCGACGCGGGGCGGCGCGCCCGCTACGAGCAGCTGCTGCTCGAGCAGGGTCCCGACCCGCTGCTCGACGACCCTGGTCTGCTCGAGGCGCTGCTGGCGCTGCGCTCGCTCGCCGTCCCGTCGCCGCCCCTGTTCGCGTACGTGGCGGTACGGCACGCCCTGCGCGCCGCGGCCGTCGACGACCGTGAGCTCGCGGACTACCTGGCCGCGCTGTTGCTCGAGTTCGGCGATCACGACCGGCACACGCGCATCCGTCGGGCCGACGACGAGAGCTACAGCTATCTCGTCGACATCGTGGAGGACCTCACCGGCCTCGACGACGCCGGGGAGCGGGGACTGCTGTTGCGCGTGCATCTCGGCAATTACAGCCTCTGGTTCGCGGGGCTGTTCCCCGATTACATCGAGGCCCGGCGCACCCGCAAGGGCGGGCCCGACCTGCCCTACTACGACGCGGTAGGCCGACAGGGGTACCAGCTCGCCTCGGAGCACCGTCTGGCCGAGCGGTTCGGCGTCGCCAGCATCTACCGCAGCGCGGCGGAACGGTTCCCGGCCCTCCGAGTCGCGTTCAACCGGCTGAGCGACCGCGTGTTCTTCCGCAACGTGTCGACTCCAGAGAAGATACTGCGCAATCTTTGACGTCCCGCGTCATTCATCCAGGAATCGCGTCGGCACGGTCGTCGCGGCCTCCACGAGCTGCTCGGCCGATTTCACGAACCGCACCACGATCGGCAGCGAGCCCTTGAGTGTGAGCTTGCGCTGCATGATCCCGGCGATCGGACCCAGCTCCTTGCGGATCACGCGCTTCCAGTGCGCGTAGTCGCCTGCGATCACGAACGCCGCCCGCTCCGCTTCGCCTTGTGACACGACCTTCGCCTCCCGGCACGTGCCGCGGTCGAGATCGAGCCAGATGCCGAACGCTTCCTTGATCCCGATCTCCGGCTGCGGGTTCACCACCAGCGCGACGGCGCCGTGGGTCCATTGGAGCGAGGCGGCCCGGTAGGCGTCGCTCGCGTTGATCGCCGCGCCGTAGGCGCTCACCCATTCCGGGGAAGGGAACGCGACGCTCACCCCATCGCCTCCGCGAACCCGCGGAACAGCGCGTCCTCCGTATCGTCTTCGGGATGCCACTGGACGGCCAGCGTCCACGATGTCGCCCCATCCACCCGCTCGACGCCCTCGATGAGGCCGTCCTCCGCCCACGCCGTCGCCCGCAGCGTCGGGGCCAGGTCACGGATCGCCTGATGGTGGCGGCTGTTGACGCGCGCGCCCGCGGTCCCGAGGGTGCGATGCAGCAGGGTGTGCGGCTCGACGCGCAACCCGTGCCGAGCGGCCGTGTCGGTGTGATCGATCGGGCCGGCGCGTTCGCTCGCGAGGTCCTGGTACAGCGTCCCACCCAGGGCCACGTTCAGGATCTGGATGCCGCGACAGATGGCGAGGATGGGAAGCCGGCGGCGCTCCGCGCCGGCGATGAGCGCGAGCTCGACGGCATCGCGGGCGGGATCGGTTTCACCGAGCCTGGGATGCGGCAGCGCGCGATAGCGAGACGGCTCGACGTCTTCACCCCCGGTGAGCACCAGCCCCTGGACGCGGTCGAGTGCGGCGCAGGCGGCGTCGGGTTCGAGCACCGGTGGCACCAGGAGGGGCACCAGGCCGGCGCGTGTGAGGGCGCGCACGTACGCGATGTTGAGGGCGACGCGTTCCCGACCGCCGTCGGTGCGGCGCGTCGCGCTTACCGCGACGACCTTGGTCACGGCGTGGGGACGGGGACGGGGGAGCCCAGGAGCGGGCAGTGCGGGTTGGAGACGCCGCCCCAGTCCACCCGCACGCCATACAGCGGGATGGTCTTGTCGCCCCCGCTCACCGTGCCCAGCTGCGGGTACGACTTCGGCGGCCGTTGTCCCTCGTACAGGAGCACGCCCTGCGCCCGCTGGGTCGAGTCGTCCACGACGAGCAGCGCGTAGACCGAGCTGTCCGACGGATACGGAGGGAAATTGGGGCCCTGGTACGTCATGGCGAGGCGGTGCCCGCTGTAGGTGATGGCCACCGTGCTCTGCTGCGCGTTGCCGGCGACGCGGGCGGGGAGCGCGCCGGGCAACCCGCGTGGCGGCTCGGTGAGAACGAAGGGGAGCAGCCGCAGCTGATCCTGGATGAGCGACGGTCCGATCAGCTGGGCCATACCGCACGTGGGCGAGTGGGTCCGATCGCGTCCGCCGCAGGAAACGGCCAGGCACGTGACGAGCAGCGCCGCCGGCCGGGCCCGTCTCACGGTGACGTCACGACTTCGAGCACGGTTGTCGGGTCCGGGGCATTGGGCGCCGCGCGCCGGAACTCCAGGCTGTCGGCGTCGGGGACGAACGGCGTCCCGAGCCGCAGCGTGTCGCCCACCAGCCACGCGGCCGTCTTCGCCTCCTGGGACACGGGGTGGTCGAAGTCAGCACCCAGGATCCAGCGCCCCGTTCCCCGCAGCGGCCCGCCGCCCAGCTTGGTGCGCTCGGGCTGCCCGAAATAGCGGCGGTACAGCCAGCCGGTGAACCACCCGCCGGTGTGCGACTCGAGCGAGATGCGGATGTAGACGGTTGAGTCGAGCGGAACGGCGCGTGTGCCGGCGGGGGTACCTGCGCGGAAGATGCGCGTGAGCAGCCACGTGCCGTCGAGCGGCGTGCCCTGGGCGGTCCAGAGCAGCACCGTGGCGACGACGCCATAGGAAGAGATCACGGCACCAATCTAATACGTCCAGGTCAGGACCACCGAAACGGTTCGCACGGGCTCCAGCGTGCCCGGCGTCAAGCTATAGATGTAGTTCAGCGCGTTGGTGACGAGCAGCCGCGCCGACCACGCGTTTCGGCTCCAACCCGCGCGTAGGTCCAGCACTGCGGCGGGCACGCGGGGGTCGTCCGCCCAGCTCAGGCCGAGCTCGATGCGCTCGATGCGGCTGACGTAGCGGAAGTCGCCACCCACGCTGAACGGGCGGAACGCGTAGTCCGCGGCGAGGGTCAGGAGGTGCTGGGGACGAAATGCCAGCGTGGAATCGGCGCCGAGGTCGCGCGCGTCCAGGAAGGTGTAGGCGACGGACGTCTCGAGCTTTGGCGTCAGCGGCCACGCCACGAGGGACAGATCGAATCCACGGAGTCGCGCCCGCCCCACGTTGCGGAATTGAATGTAGGGGACTCCTCCCGATTCGAAGAATGCGGGCTCGATCAGCTGCCGGGCTTCGGTCCAGAAGGCCGCGGCGTCGAGCCGCGTCGACCCGATCGAAACGGCATCGCCAAGCTCGAAGGCCCAAGCCGTCTCCGGTACGAGCGTCGAGTCGGGAACCACCCGGATTCCGAACGCCACCGTCGACACGAACCGCTCCGCGAGCGACGGCGTGCGGAATCCGTGTCCGACGGAGCCGCGCCACGTCCCGAAGCGTGTGGGCCACACGACGCCGACCCGCGGGCTCACATGACCCCCGAGCGTCCCGCCCACCGGTCCGATTTCGTCCACGCGCGCACCCACCGACAGCCGGACCGACCCGATACGCTGTTCTCCCTCACCGTACGCCGACAGCTCGTGCTGGGCGCGCCCGCCGAAGATGTCGCTCGTCACGTCCGCGCGAGCGGCCTCGACGCCGATGGTCAACACGCGGTCGCTGTCGCCCCCCCCGGGCCGGAGCGTGCCCCGCAGCTCGGTGCCGTACCGATTCGCCACGCCCCAGTCGTCGGGCTTGGAGTCGGTGAAGTGGGTTCGCACCCAGGACGCGCGGGCTTGCCAGGCGAACCCCGCCGACGACGTGCGCTCGAGCGTCGTGGCCATGTACCCCTTGTCCGACCGCGTGTACGCCCCGCGGTCGTTGGTGCCGATCATGAAAGGTTGAAACGCCAACCCGCGGTCGTCACACTGGCCGCGCTCGCACCAGGGGGGGCTGACCTCGTATTGATGGCTGGTCCACGAGCCGGACGCCGTCACGCGCGTCCCCGGTGCCGGGTGCCATTCCGCCTTCCCCGCACCCTCCCATTGGTCGCTGCGGTCCTGCTCGCGGTACCCGTCGGAGTGACGGCCGCCGAGCGTCAGACGGCCCCGGATTGCCTCGGTGCCATACGAACCGGTCACATCGAGCCCGCCGAGGCCGCCGACGTAGTCGCGGAATCGCCAGGCCGGATCGGGCGGGTCCGCGTAGGCACCCGCCGTCGTGCGCACCCGGCCGTGGAAGCCGACGGGCACGTCCCGCGTCAGCAGGTTGACCACGCCGCCGAACGCGGCCGACCCGTACAGGGACGAGCCGGCGCCCTTCACCACCTCGACGCGCTGTACTTCATCCAGCGGCAGCATGTCCCAGTTGATGCCGCCCCGGTCGGCCTCGTTCGCGGGTACGCCGTCTACCAGCAGGAGCACGCGCGATCCCAAGCCTTCGACGAAGCCGCTCGACCCGCGAATGTTGACCTGACCGTTGAGGAACAACACTCCCGGGGCCTTGTCCACCGCCTCGTCGACCGTGCTCACGGCGCGCCGCGCGAGATCGCTGTCGCTGACGAGCGCCACACTCGTGGCGGACTGGTCGAGCAGCTGGGACCGCTTCGCCGCGGTCACGATCACGGGCTCGAGCGCGTATCGACCCGGTCGCAGCGTGACGTCCAGGCGCACCGAGTCGCCGGCCGGAACGGCCACAGTGTCCTGCGTGGCGTGATAGCCGAGACGCGCGAAGCGGAGCACCGTGTGGCCCGGGGGGATCCCCGTCAGCCGATAGTGGCCGGCCGCATCCGAGGCGGCAGCCGCCCCCGCGGTGCTGATGTGGACGTCGGCGACCGGCGTTCCGGCCGTGTCCGAGACTGTGCCGTACACCGCTCCCGGCGTCTGCGCCTGTCCCCGCAGCGGCAGGAAGGCCAGCGCGAGCAGCGACCGGGCGGCGACGCGGGTCAGGGGCACGGCGGGAAGTAGGCGCACACGCGCCGCATGGTGTCGAAATCGATCACGAAGTCGATCGAGTCGGTGCCGCCGCCGGAAACCACGACGATGCCGGAGCCGGCGAGGGTCGTATCGGCGCCATCGCGAAAGAAGCCGGCCACCTCGAGCGTCGTGTCCGCGCCAGTGAGGGTGAAGGCCGTATCCACCCACGCCGCGAGCACCCACTCATAGCGGCCGCTCGGCAATGCCAGCGTGTAGAACTCGGATTGGCGGTCGAGTGGCAGTGGCTTGAGGGACTGCAGGGGCGGCTGGAAGTTGAAGAGATCGTTGCGGCTCTGTGGAAACACGTTGTAGGCGATGATGTATACGGCGGAGGTGTTTCCCGGGACTGCACCGCGCAGCGTCACCGTCCCGCAGATGCCGACGAACCCGCCCGTGGGGCAGGTCGTGGGCGCGGGGGTCGGCTGGAGCCCGTCATTGCATGCGAGCGCGGCGACGACGGCGAGTGCGGCTCGGAAAACGGCCCTCGGCATGCCTGCAATGATCGGAGCGGGTGCCAGGGGCGTCAACTTGACCCCCCTTTCCGCGCGGAATACGTTCTAGTCCGTCATGCCGATCTACGAGTACCGCTGCACGAAGTGCGAGGCGCGCTTCAGCCAGCACGAGGAGATCGAACAGCACGGCCGCACGCCGCCCGCCTGCCCGCAGTGCGGGTCGCCCGCGGTGGAGCAGGTGCTCTCGCCGTTCTTCGCCAAAACGGTCCGGAAAAGCTAGCTCCCGTGTTCGAGCGCCTGCGGGATGCCCTGCGTGCCGCCCTCGACGCGGCCACGCCGCCGGGAGACCTGCGTGACCTGGCGCGGCAGATGCGCGAAGCGGTGGTGGAAGCGAAGGTCGCCGTGGTCGAGACGCGAGACGCGGTCGCGCGGACCGAGCGGGACCTCGCCCAGGAGCGCCAGCGGCTAGCCGACGCGGAGCGGCGCGGCCGGCTCGCGTCCGAGATTCAGGATGCGGAGACCGTCGCGGTCGCGGGGCGGTTCGCGGCGAAGCATCGCGAGCGCGCCGGCGTGCTCGACAAGAAGCTGGCGGCGCTGCGCGACGAGCTCGCCCTGTACGAGCGAGAGCTGGCGGATATGGAGGCGCAGCTGGCGCGCGCCGAGCAGGACCGTCCGCTCACGGAGGCGGAGCGCTCCGCGGAGCGCGCGTGGCGCGACCTGCAGGCGGCGGGCGGCGCCCGCCCCGGTGCGGACCCGGAGGACGAGCTCCTCAAGTCGCGCCTCGATCGCGCGGGGCGGGAAGCCGCCGCCGACCGCCAGCTGCGGGAGCTCAAGAAGAAGATGAAGAAAGAGTAGCGACGCCGGCCATGGGCGTGTTCCACCGGATGTGGCAGTGGTTTCGCGTGGCGTTCGGTCCCGGACCACGGAGCGCCGACGGGCGGCGCACCGGAGGCACGATGGATATCAAGCGCGACCGCATGGTGTTTCTCGGGTACGGCAAGTACTGGCGCTCGGACGCCATCATCGGGCTCATGCCGATCGAAGAGGATCGCGGGCCGAAGCGGCGGACCAACGTGTTCGTGGAGGGCCGCGCCGAGCCGATCATCGCGTCGCGCACGGAGCAAAGCATTCTCGAGGACATGGGGGCGAGCGAGGGGGGCTTCCAGGCGCAGGCGCTGCGAGAGACGGTCACCGAGCTGCTGGCGGCGGTTCACACCTTTTCACCCACGCTGCGACGGGCCCTGCAGCACGAGCACCACTTCGACGTCGAGCAATGGGAGCAGCGGATGGGGGACTTGCTGCGCGCTCCCCAGACGACCGTTCCGATCGAGCAGAACGAGCTCTTCGATTGATGGCCGACGCCGGCTGGTTCGGCCATCCCCGCGGCCTGTCCACACTCTTCTTCACAGAGATGTGGGAGCGCTTCAGCTACTACGGGATGCGGGGCTTCCTCATCCTGTACATGACCAAGGCGCTCGGCTTCACGGACTCGCACGCGGGCGCCGTGTACGGCAATTACGTGGGCAGCGTGTGGCTCGCCGCGATCTTCGGCGGGGTGATCGCCGATCGCTGGCTGGGTCACTACCGGAGCGTGCTGCTCGGCGGGACGATCATCGCCCTCGGCCACTTCACCCTCGCGTTGCATGCCCTGCCGTTCTTCTACGCCGGCCTCTCGTTGATCGTCCTCGGGACCGGGTTGCTCAAGCCCAACGTCTCCACGCTGGTGGGCTCGCTGTACGAGCAGGGCGACGAGCGGCGCGACGCCGGGTTCTCGGTTTTCTACATGGGGATCAACCTCGGGGCGCTGCTCGGGCCGCTGGTCGCCGGGAAGCTCGCCGAGGGTGTGGACTGGCATCTCGGATTCGCCTGCGCCGGTGTGGGCATGACGTTGGGGCTGGCGCAATACGTCCTCGGACGCCGGCGGCTCGCGCCGGCGATCGAGCGTCTGGCCGCCCGACCGGGCGCGGCCGCGGGCGCGGCTCCCGTGCCGGGATCGACCGGGGGATTCACGACCGAGGATTGGAAGCGCATGACGGCGGTGGTGGTGTTCTTCGCGTTCGCGTCGCTTTTCTGGGGGGCGTACGAGCAGGCAGGGTCTACACTCAATCTGTTCGCGGACCGCTACGTCCACCTCGAGCTGCTGGGCATCAAGCTGTATGCGTCGTGGTTCGTGTCCGTCCAGGCGGCGTTCGTGATCCTGCTGTCGCCCGCCTTCGCCTGGCTGTGGGTGACGCTCGGGCCCCGCCAGCCGTCCTCTCCCGCGAAATTCGCGCTCGCGCTGCTGTTCGTGGGACTGGCCTTCGTGCTGCTCATGCCGGCGGGCGCGATCGCGCAGGGCGGCGTCCGGATCAGCCCCCTGTGGCTCGTCGCCGCCTATTTCATCGAAGAGCTGGGCGAGTTGTGTCTCAGTCCCGTCGGGCTGTCGGTCGTGACCAAACTCGCGCCGAAGCAAGTGGTCGGACTCATGATGGGAGTGTTCTTCCTCTCCAACGCATTGGGCAACAAGCTGGCCGGCTGGTCGGCGGGATTCATCAGCACGACGCCCCTGCCGACGCTGTTCGGCGTGACCGCGGCCGTCACCCTGGGCGCCGCGGCGGTGATGTTTCTGCTCATCAGACCGGTGCAGCGACTGATGGGCGGGGTGCGCTAGGAATTCACGGGGCACCGCCGACCGTGAACCCCGGGCTTGCGCCCGGGGTCAGTCAACCTACCGGCGACTCGTCGTGCTCGTTCCTCCCCCCAGCCGCCGCTGGAAAAAATCCGCCGCCGCCTCGTAGGCCGCGACCCAATGCGCGTGCGTCAGAAAATCGTGAATCTCGTCCGGGAAGATCAGCTCTTCCACGTCCACGCCCTGCGTGCGCAGTGCGGCGGTGAGCTGCACCGTCTGGCTGAACTGTACGTTCCGGTCGTCGTCGCCATGGATCAGCAGGACGGGGGAGCGCCAGTCCTTGGCGTACGCGATCGGTGAGGACTCGTAGGCGAGCTTGGCCGCGTCGGCCAGCTTGACCGGGTCGTAGGTCGGGACCCAGTTCTGGATCTCGATGTTCCAGTCGTGCACGCCGTGCAGGTCCACGCCCGCGGCGAACAGATCGGACGCGCGCGCCAGCCCCAGCGCCGTGAGAAACCCGCCGTACGAGCCGCCCCACAGGCCGATCCGCCTGGGGTCCACGTCCGGCCGGCCGCGCAGGTACAGTCCCGCGCCGAGCACGTCGTTGAACTCGCTCGCCCCCTGAGCGCCGTAGTGCAGCGCCTCACGGAACTCCATTCCGTAGGCGATGCCGCTGCGGTAGTTGACCGACAGCACCACGTAGCCCCGGCTCGCGAAGTACTGATTCAGGGCGTAGGCGTTGCGATAGTAATAGAAGTAGTGCCAGCCGAGCAGCATCTGGCGCCGTGAGCCCCCGTGGAAGAACACGACGGCCGGGCGGCGCTCCCCGGGCTTGACCCCGCGCGGCAGGAAGAGCTGGGCGTGGATCGTCATGCCGTCGGCGGCGGGGAAAAGCACCGGCTGCGGGTCCACGAGCGCCGCTTCGGGAAACTCCGCGGGAATCGCTCCCGGGGCGAGATCGCGCGGCGCGCCGCCGCCCATGCCGATCAGTACGGGGCGGGGTGGTGTCCGCGTACCCGCCCGGATGCAGGCGACGCCCTGACCGTCCCCCGTCACGACCGGCGTCCATTCGAGATCGGTGCCGCGGGTCAGCGCCGCCGGCGGACCCCCCGTTACCGCCACCTTCCAGATGTGGCGCCGCTCGATGTCGTCCTGGTTCGAGCTGAACACGATCGTGGCGCCGTCGGGGCTCGCGGCCACGTGCTCGACCTCGAAGCCGCCCGGCGTGAGCAATGTGGCCCGACCGCCGCCCACCGGAACCGCGTACAGGTGTGTCCAGCCGTCCTTCTCCCATGGGAACACGATGCGATCCCCGCCGCCCCACACGATTTGATTCGGGGCGACGATCTCGCGGAACACGCTGCCCCGACCGGTGTCCGCGATCCATACCTGCCGGCCGGCCCCGCTGGGGAGGTCCGCCACGCGGATCGACCACGGCTGGCCCGCGCGCTGGGGCGTGAACGGCAGCCCGTCCGCACCCGCCGGGATGCGCAGAAATGCGAGGCGCCGGCCGTCGGGCGACCAGGCGGGCTCCCCGTCCGAATCGACGCCCGCGTCGAGAAAGCGCAGCGCCTTGGTCGCCACGTCGTACGCCGCGATGAACGCGTGGTCGCCCCGGTCGCTCACGAATGCGAGCGCCGCGCCGTCGGGCGACCAGCGGAGCGAGCGCGCCGACCCACGGGCGTGGATCAGCTGCTCGGCCTGCCCAGCCGTGTCGGTGAGCGAGGCCCACCATACCTGACCATGCCGCACGAACGCCACGCGGTCGCCCTTGGGCGATACCGCCGGCGCGTGTCCCTCGCTCAGGTGTCGTGGCGTCCCGCCGGTCGCCGTCACGATCCACAGCGCCTGCTCGACGCCCGTGACGAGGCTGTGCGGGTTCGGGTACTCGCCTTTGCCGTTCGGCCCGCCGCCCCGCACGTACACGATCGCGCGACCATCGGGCGTCCAGCGCAGGTCGGTGAGCTCCTGACCGTCGTCCTCCGGGTAGCTCGTGACCGCCTTGCCGCGATAGTCGGGCGGTGCCGCGACCCAGATATTGCGGGCGCCGCGCGCGTTGAACACCCAGGCGACGGCGCCGCCGCGGGGCGCGGCGACGAGCTCGTCGGGGAACGGCGGGCTCATCACCTGATCGAGTGTGAACGACCCCTGCTGCGCGGCGAGTGCGGTTGGAGCGAGAACGATGAGAGCGGTGAGGGCGAGACGACGGGTGAGATTGGTCATGCCGGGAAGGTATCACTCACCCCGGGCTTGCGCCCGGGTTTCCCTACTCCGCGAAGCGACGGAGCCTGTCATCCTGAGCGCCGCAGGCGCGAAGGATCCGCTTTCCTCAAACAGATCCTTCGCTCGCGCGCGTGCCGCGCGCTCGCTCAG
>DATNOR010000024.1:0-14090 GCA_035601235.1 Gemmatimonadales bacterium | reverse complement strand
AAAGCCTCCGGAAGACCGCCGTCGACGGTAAGGATGTCCCCGGTGGTGAAGCGGAACCGCTCGCTCGCCAGCAACACGGCGAGGTCCGCCACCGCCTCGGCCGGGATGAGCGATACGTCCATGACGGTGCGGCGGCGGTACACTTCGAGCTGCTGCTCCACGGAGACCCCGGCGCTGGCGGCCCGTTCCTCGAGGAACCGCCGGAACAACGGTGTCTCGACCTGGTCGGCGTTTATGGCGTTCACCCGAATGCGGTCGCTGCCCAACTCGACGGCGGCGACGCGCAGCGCCTGCAGCAGCGCGGCCTTGCTCCCGCCGTACGCCACGGCCTCCCGCCCGGGCACGAGCGCCGCCTTGGACACAGACGCCACGATCGAGCCGCCCGATCGCTGGCGTTGCATCACGGCTGCCGCGGCGCCCATGGCCAGGACCGCGCCGAGGTAGTGCACCTCGAGCTGGCGCTGGAGATCCTCGCGCCGGACGTCCGTCAGTCCCGCGAACCGGGGAGCCAGACCCGCCGTGTAGAACAGGCAATCGAGCCCGCCGAGCTCGAGGACGGTGCGACTCACCAGGTGAGCGAGACTCGCGTCGTCCCGGACGTCCACGCGGACCGCGACGGCGCGGCCCGGGCAAGCCGCTTGGACCTCCGTCGCCACCGTCTCCGCGGCCGCCTGGTCGAGATCCGCGACCACGACGTGCGCGCCTTCCTCCGCGAACCGCCGGACGGCGGCGCGTCCGATGCCGCTTCCCGCGCCGATCACGACGGCGACGTGACGGGGGACGAGGAGCGACGCGCGCTCCCGCGCGTCCTGCTCTTCGGTCTTGCGCCGCTCCAGGGGCCAGTGCTCGAAGGCGAACACCTCCGGCTCGGGAATGAACTGGAACGCGTCGATCGCTTCCGCGTTCGTGATCGTCTCGAGCACGGCCCGGTAGCACAGATTGGCCGTGACCGCGCCCCGCTTGTCCCGGAACGCCGTGATCATCCCCAGCCCCGGCACGAGCAGCACCTTGGCCCAGTCGTCGAGCGGCCGCTCTCCTGGGGCGGCGTAGCGCCGGTGATACTCCTCGTATTCGTCCCGCTGCTGCGCGATCTGGGTGCGGACGGCGTCGGCCATGCGGTCCGGCGGCGCGGACGGATCCAGGTCGAGCCAGAGGGGAAGGCGGCCGGCGCGCAGGATGTGCTCCGGCGTGGCCACGCCGCGGCGAACCAGCGACGGCAGCCGCTCCGCCCCGAGGGCGGTCAAGATGTCTTCGGAGTCGTCAAAATGGAGGATCACCCGACCCCCTGCGGGCGGCCCGAGCGCGCCGCGCACGACGGGCAGCACGAGTTCCGCGCACCGCCGGCGGACCTCCGCAGTGGCGATCGAGCGAGGGGTTGCCCCCAGCACGGCTCGACCGCGCCGGCTGCGCTCGAGGTAATCGTCGATGCGGCGCACGACGCGCACCAGGCGCGCGTAGCACTCCGCCGGATCCGCTCCCCACACCACCAGGCCGTGATGTGCCAGCGCGAGGCCCATGGCCCGCGGTGAAATCCCGTCTACCATGCCACTCACCATCCGAGCCAACGGGAACCCCGGGCGCATGTAGGGGACGTAGAGGACCTCGCCCTGAAACAGCTCGGCGACGAGGCGCTCCGCCGTCGCGTCGCTCACGTTCGTAAGGCTCATCGTGGCGACGTCGTGGGTGTGCGCGATGACCCGATGGGGAAGCAGTGCATGCAGCGGCGTCTCGACGCTCGGCTCCGGCCCGCCGGCCTGCAGCAGGCAGCTCGACATGAACCGCATCAGGTCGACGTCGCTCATTGCCGCGACGTCCCGCAGCGCAGCCAGCCGCGGAAGCGACAGGCGCGCGAACCCCTCGCGCCCGATCGTGCGCAGGTCGGTGCCGCTGCCTTTCACCAGCAAGGCTTCACCCAGCTTGATCGACGTGTTCCCGCCGCCCGGTTGCACGAGGCGTGGTTCCCGCCCGATGAGGTGGGAGAGGTAGACGAGCTGGTCGAGGTCGTCGGCGCCCGGTGCGGGGCCGCGAGCCCAATCGAGGGTCATGGCACTTAAGATGCGCGCTCCCCGGCGACGCGCGAGCTTCAGCCTGGGAAGAGCGCCGCCGCCACTCCTCCCGCCACTCGGCGGGCGCCGTCCAGCGTCAGTCGGGCGGCCGTATCCCGCAACGTATGGACGACCCGGGCGGTGCTCCAGTCGCCTCGCATGATCGTGACGCACTCGCGCGCCGTCGCCCCGAGCGCGAGCCCGTCTACGAGAACGGGGAGCCAGCGGGCGCGTCTCGCGGCGAGCGTCCGGGCCACCCGGTCGACCGTGGCCCCGGCGCGATGCAGCAGCGCGATCGTCGGGCCCCGGTCGTCGATGCCGTCGAAGTTGACGATGGTCGTGTCGGCGAGCAGGTGCGCCCGTTCTCGTACCAGGGCGCGAGCGCCCAGCAGGCCGTACTCCTCGGCGTCCGGAAGGATCAACCCCACCGGGGCGTCGGGAGGCAGGGCGTCGACCGTGGCGAACGCCGTGATCACCCCCGCGGCATTGTCGACCGCTCCGGCCGAGCGATCCGTCACCCGGTTCACCGCCAGCAGGGCGGCTCCCGCGACGCCGGCTCCGCCGAGCATGCCGTCCAGCAGGCTGGGATGCACGCCCCCCAGCACGGCGCGCAGCGCGAGGCCGAGCAGCTCGACTGCACCGACCCCGGCGAGAGCCGCCGCCCCGAGGCGCGCGGCCATGGAGAGGGGCTGGCCCTTGGAGTCGTAGTGCGCCACCAGCCAGGTGGCCACGCGGGCGCGGGGACGGACGGCGATCAGGTTGACGCCCGAGAGCGGGACGCGGGCCAACCGGTGCAGCAGGGACCGACCGGTGAAGCGCTGCTCCATGACGACGAACCCGCGGGCGGCGAGCTCGCGTTTGAGCACCGCGCGCACCTGCTCGGCGGAGGACGTGCCGGCGAGCCTGGGAACGGCCAGCTCGGCCAGCAGGCCCCGATAGTCGGTCAAGCGGCGACGAGCTTGGCGACGCGCTCCCGCTCCGCTGCCGCGACGGGCGCCAGGGGCGCGCGCACCGGCCCGCCGTACAGCCCCCCTCCCACCGCGTCCATCGCCGCCTTCACCCCCGCCGGCCCGAGCTTGGCAACGATCTCCTTGTCGAGCGGCACGAGACGCTCCTGCAGCTTGCCCGCCTGGGTGCGGTCGCCGGCCCGGAACGCCGCGAGAATGCCGGCGCACAGCCGGGCGGCGAAGCATGCCACGGCGAGCACGCCCCCATCGCACCCCAGCTCGAGGGCCGCATACAAGAGCGACCCCGAGCCGACGAGCACGGACCACTGGGGGACGGCGTCCCGGTACGCGGCGAGGTTCTTGGTGTCACCCGACGAGTCCTTCACGCCCACGATGTTGGGGTGGCTGGCGAGCTGCTGCAGCAGGGCGGCCGCGACGGGGAGGTGCGTGTACTTGGGGATGTTGTACACCAATACCGGAATGGGACTCGCCTCCGCAACGGCGCGGTAGTAATCCACGAGGCTCGCCGGCGACACCGCCGCCGCGTAGTAGCTCGGGGGGCGCACCAGCACCGCGTCCGCGCCCTCCGCGCCGGCCGCGCGGCTGAGGGCGACCGCTTGTCGCGTGGATTCGGCACCCGTACCGGCCACCAGCCAGCGCTGGTCCGGCAGGACGTCCCTCACCCACGCGACCATGCGGCGCTGCTCGTCCGGGTCGAGCAGGGCGGACTCCCCGGTCGACCCCGCCACCACCACCCCGTCGAGCCCGTCCTGCACCAGGCGCGTGACATTGTCACGCAGGTGGACCGGGGCGACTTCCCCCGTGGCGCGGTCGAACGGCGTGGTGATGGGAGCGAGCACGCCCGTGAGCTGCCGTGCCATCACCGCCTCATCACCGATGCGGGGTCGTCTCCGCCGGCGCGGCGACCCGGGTGCGGCGACGCTCGTCGCGCAACTGGCGCTCGAACTCCTTGAGGTTCGTGGCCACCGCCACCGCCGCCTCGTAGGTCACCGCTTCGTCCATCACCAGCTCGATCAGGTGCTGGTCGAAGGTCTGCATCCCGTACTGTTCACGAGCCTCGGTGATGTAGTCGTACAGCTCCTGCGTGCGGGCGGGGTCCTTCATCAGGTCGCGCGCGACGGCGGTGCAGATCAAGACCTCCACGGCGGGCACCCGTCCGTGGCCATCGGCGCGCGGCAGCAGCCGTTGCGACACCACCGCCTGGAGCGCCTCACCCACCCGCAGGCGGGTGACCTCCTGTTCTTCGGGCGGGAACATCGACACCAGGCGGGTGATCGTGCTGACCGCGTCGGGGGTGTGCAGGCTGGAAATGACGAGATGCCCGGTTTCGGCCGCCTTCAGGGCCGTATCGATCGTCGCGGCGTCTTCCATCTCGCCGATCATGACGACGTCGGGGTCCTGCCGCAGCGCGGCGTGCAGCCCGGCCCGAAAGTTATCCGTGTCCACGCCGATCTCCCGCTGGGTCACCGAGCTGTTGATGTCGCGGTGCAGAAACTCAATCGGGTTCTCGAGCGTCACGACGTGCTTGTGCTGCGTCTGATTGATGTGGTTGACGATCGCCGCCATGGTGGAGCTCTTGCCCGAGCCCGTGACGCCGGTCACGAGGATCAGGCCGCGCTCGGCCGCCGCCACGCTGGGGAGAATCGCCGGCAGCTTGAGCGTATCGAACGTCGGCACGTCGAACGGGATGACGCGCATGACGATCATGAACGACGAGCGCTGCCGCAGGATGTTCACGCGGAACCGCCCGACGCCGGGCATGCCCCAGGAGCAGTCGTAGTCCCGCAGCTTGTCGAGCCGGGCACGATCCTCGTCGTTGGCGATGAGGTGCTGGGCGATGGCCCTGGTTTGCTCGGGCGTGAGACGCTGCTTGGTGAACGGCACGAGCTTGCCGTCGATCCGGGCACGGAACACGTCTCCGGCCTTGATGTGGAGGTCGGAGGCGTTGCGGTCGATCGCCGCCTTGATGATCTGCTCGATCCCGCGCTGGTGCGTCGTGGCGGCGCTGGCGCGGGCGCCCTTGGACTTCTCGTCCACTAGTAGCCGGCCTCCGGGTCGACCGTGTTGGTGAGCGGGGACCCTGCAAGATAGCGGGTGATGTTGTCCACGATGAGGCCCGTCTCCCGGTCCCAGAACCGGGCCGTCACGGCTGCCACGTGGGGGCTCACCAGCACGCGGGGGTGGCGCCAGAAGGGATGGCCCGGGGGGAGCGGCTCCACCGTGAACACGTCGAGCGCTGCACCACGCAGGCGCGACGCGTCGAGCAGGTCCAGCAAGACCGTCTCATCCAACAGCTCTCCGCGGGACACGTTCACGACGATCGCCTCGGGCGGCAGGCGTTCGAGGACCTCCCGACTCACCGCTCCGCGCGTTTGGTCCGTGTGCGGCGCCGCAATGACGAAGCAATCGCTCTCGGCGGCAAGCCGCGGTAGGGCGTTGAGGCCGCCCACCCAGCGAACCCCTGGCGGCCCTCCTCGCTCCGGCTGCCGGCGCACCCCCGCGACGCTCATCCCCAGCGCGATGCCACGTCGCGCGATCGCCCCACCGATGCCGCCCAGGCCGAACACGCCAAGCCGCAGCTCGGCGAATTCGCGCACCGAGACCGGGAGCGCCGTGAGCTCCCTGCTCGCCCAGCGCTCCGCTGCCTGAAACCCGCGCATCCGGTCCAGGCCGCGCGCGAAATAGCCGAGGGCCGCGATCGTCCAGTCGGCGATCGGCTCGGCGTGCACCGCGGCGCTGTTCGTGAGTACGATCCCTGTCCCGGCAACGCTCGGGAGGCTCATCCACACGCCCGCCGTGGCGGTATGCACCCAGCGCAGGGTGCCCCGCCCGGCAGCGATCACCCCCGGCGGGACGCCGTAACCGACGTAAATCTCCGCGCTGCGGGCGGCCGCCACCGCCTCCGGGTTCCCCGAGCCGCCGTCGCCGTCCGAGGCCGCGGGCGCCTGGACCTGGACGACCTCCCAGCCGGAGCCGAGCGCTGCGCGGATGGTCTGCACGGTGGCGGGCGGGATCCGCCAGGCGGCGCGAGGCGAAGCGAGGTCGACCACCAGCCGGCGCGTCACTCGCCGGTGGACACCGTGCGCACGCCCGGGTGATGCAGCAGAGCGATCATCACCTCGTCGTGCAGCCGCTTCGGTCCGCGCAGCGTGAACTCGATCACCAGATCGACGTTCTCGCGCCGGCTCGCCTGACGCTCGATCTCGAGACCGGTGCGGCGCACCACCGTCTCCAGCTCGTCCAGCGCGGCGGGCTCGGGGCGGGCGTGCACCAGGAGGCTGCTCTGCGTGGACTGCCGCGCCACCAGCCGCTCGACGCGTCCCAGCCCCTGGAGCACGAGCAGCACCAGCAGCGTGGTGCCCGCGGCTTCCCAGTAGAAGGCGGCGCCGAGCGCCACGCCGATGGCGGCGACCACCCAGATCGTGGCGGCGCTGGTGAGGCCCACGACCGCGCCGCGCGCGTGCAGGATCGTTCCCGCGCCGATGAACCCCACGCCGGTCACGATCTGCGCCGCAATGCGCGTGGGATCGGCGGTCCCCGTGGCCATGGCGACGGACAGCTTGGTGTAGATCACCGAGCCGAGGCAGATCAGGATATTGGTCCGCAACCCCGCCGGCTTGCCGCCGAGCTCGCGCTCGAGGCCGATGGCGCCGCCGAACACGGTCGCGAGACACAGCTGGAGAAACAGCTCCAGCCGGAACATCTGGACGACGCCCGAGAGAAAGTGCTGCATCAGCCGTCCGCCTCCCCGAGAAAGCCCATGCGGCGCCGTACCTGGGCCATCGTGCGGCGCGCGAGCGCGCGCGCCTTGCCCGCACCACTGCGCAGCAGGTCCAGCACCCGGCGCGGTTCCGCGCGCAGCGCCTCGGCCCGCTCGCGGATGGGTGTGAGCGCCGCTATCATATTGTCCGCCAGCACCCGCTTGCAGTCGAGGCAGCCCCACCCCGCCGTACGGCAGTTGTGCGCCACCAGCTTGATCGTGTCGGGCGGGGAGAAGCCCTGGTGAATCGTGAAGATGTTGCAGATGTCCGGATTACCCGGATCCTTACGGGTGACCCGCGCCGGGTCGGTGGCCGCGGGCTTGAGCTTTTCCCAGATGGTCTCCGGTGATTCGAAGAGACCGATCGTGTTGCCCAGGCTCTTCGACATCTTGGCCTGACCGTCGAGCCCGAGCACCCGCTTGGCCGTGGACAGCAGCGCCTGCGGCTCCGGAAAAGCGAAGCCGTCACCGAACCGGCTGTTCCAGCGGCGGGCGATCTCGCGCATCAGCTCGAGGTGCTGGAGCTGGTCCTCGCCCACGGGCACGAGGGTTGCTTCGTACAGGAGCACGTCGGCGGCCTGGAGAACGGGATAGTTCAGGAGTCCCGCGGGAACGCTCTCCTGACGCTGGGCCTTGTCCTTGAACTGGGTCTGGCGCTCGAGCTCGCCGAGCGGCGTGACGGTGTTCAAGAGCCAGTTCAGCTCGGCATGCTCCGGCACGTGCGACTGCACGAACACGATCGCCCGCCCGGCGTCGAGCCCGGAGGCGAACAGCCCGACCGCCATGTCGATCGTGCGCTGCGGCAGGGTCGCGGGGTCGTAGGGCTGCGTGATGGCGTGCAGGTCCACCACGCAGAAGAGGCAGTCGTGCTGATGCTGCAGTCGCACCCAGTTCTGCACCGCGCCCAGATAGTTGCCGATGTGCAGCTCGCCCGAGGGCTGGATACCGGAGAAGACGCGCGCCATGGGCTCACAACCTACGCGGGTGGAGGCGAGCGCCGCAAGGTGCGAGAACTCAAAGACTTAGTCGATGTGGCCCGGCGCGCCGCCGGACGCGCGGCCGCCTTTCTCCGCGACACCACGCCACCCCCGGCGGCGGACTGGATCGAGAAAGGCAGCCACGATTTCGTGACCGAAGCCGACCGGCGGGCGGAAGCGCTGATCACCGAGGCGCTCACGCGCGACGTGCCCGGCAGTACGGTCATGGGCGAAGAGCTGTCGCCGCACGTCGCGGCCGCGGGGGAAGTGGCGTGGATCGTGGACCCGCTCGACGGCACGACGAACTATCTGCACGGATATCCGCAGTACGCGGTCTCGATCGCGTGCGCGCTGCGTGGCACGCTGCGCATCGGAGTCGTGCACGACGTGGTGCGTGACCTGGCCTATTGGGGGGGAGCGGGGCTCGGCGCCTGGCAGGGAGAGCGCCCCATTCGCGTGTCGCGCCTCACCGAGCCGCGCCACGCGCTGGTCGGCACCGGGTTCCCGTTCAAGCAGCTCCCAATTCTGCGCCGTTACCAGGACCAGTTCGCCGCGGTGATGGGAGCGACGAGCGGCATCCGCCGGGCCGGCGCCGCGGCGCTCGATCTCGTGGATGTAGCCGCGGGCCGCCTCGACTGCTTCTGGGAGCTGACCCTCGCGCCGTGGGACGTGGCGGCTGGCGTGGTGCTGGTCCGGGAAGCCGGGGGTATCGTGACCACATTGGACGGCTCGGACGACGTGCTGCAGCACGGTTCCCTCGTCGCCGGCAATCCGCTGCTGCATCACTGGCTGATGGGCGTGCTGAAGAGCGCCTGACCGTGCCTATGCCCCTCGTGGAGTGTGTACCGAATTTCTCTGAGGGCCGTGACGCCGCGACGATCGAGGCCCTCCGCACGGCGCTCACGACCGTCCCCGGCGTCCGCCTGCTCGACGTGCAGGCCGACCGGTCGCACAACCGCTCCGTGTTGACGTTCGTCGCTCCACCGGACGCGGCCGTGGAGGCCGCGCTCTCCGCCATGCGCGTCGCCACCGAGCGGATCGACCTGACCAACCACGCGGGCGAGCACCCTCGCATGGGGGCGACCGACGTGGTCCCCTTTATCCCCGTGCGCGACGTGACGATGGACCAGTGTGTCGCGCTCGCCCGGCGGCTCGGCGAGCGGGCGGCGGCCGAGCTCGGCATCCCGATCTATCTCTACGCCAAGGCGGCCGTGCGGGCGGAGCGGGAGCGCCTGCCGGACATCCGCAAGGGCGAGTTCGAGGGCCTGCGCGAGCGCATCGGCACCGATCCGGCCGCCGATCCGGACTTCGGCCCGCGTCGCATCCATCCCACGGCGGGAGCGACGGCCGTGGGAGCGCGACCCTTCCTCGTGGCGTTCAACATCTATCTCGACACGGTCGACGTGGGCGTCGCCAAGGAGATCGCGAAGCGCATCCGTACCTCGAGCGGTGGCCTGCCGGCGGTTCAGGCCTCCGGCTTCGAAGTCGGGGGACGGACCCAGGTGTCGATGAACTTGCTCGACATCGACACGACGCCGCCGGCGGCGGTGTACGCCGCGGTCGAGGCCGAGGCCCGCGCCCGCGGCGTCGCCGTCGTGCGGAGCGAGGTCGTGGGTCTCGTGCCCGAGCGCGCGATCCTGGGCGCGGGCGCGGCCGCGCTGCGGCTGCCCGACGCGGCGGACCACCTGCTCGAGGCGAAGATCCGTGCCGCCGAGGGACCGACGCTCGACGGCTGGCTCGAGGACCTGGCCGGTGGGGCCCCCGTCCCGGGTGGGGGCAGCGCGGCGGCGCTCGCCGGCGCGCTCGCCGGCGCGCTGGTGGCGATGGTGGCCCGGCTGACCGTGGGGCGGAAGGCCTACGCCGCTGTGGAACGGCGCGCCGCGGAGGTCCTCAGCGAGGCGGATACGCTGCGAGCCGAGCTGCGCCGCCTGGTCGACGACGACGCCGCCGCGTACGCGAAGGTCAGTGCGGCCTACCGGATCCCCAAGGACGACGCGACCCGCGTGCGGGCCATCGACGCGGGACTCGTCGGCGCGGCGCAACCGCCGATCGAGGTCGCCCGGCGGGCCGCACGGCTGATCACGCTGGCGCGCGAGATCGCGGAGATCGGTAACAGGAATGCCCGCTCGGACGCCAAGGTCGCCGAAGCGCTGGCCCGGGCCGCTGTCGCCGGGGCGATCGAGAACATACGCGTGAACCTCGCCGGCCTGTCGGATCCCGCGCAGGGGGAGGCGATGCTGGAGGCGATGGCCCGACTCGAAAGGGAAATCAGTCCGCGGTCGTGAGCACCCGCGGCGGCCCACCGTTCTCGAGAATGGCCACCGTGTGCTCGAAGTGGGCGGAGAGCGAGCCGTCCTCGGTGACCACCGTCCACTTGTCGTCGAGGGTGCGGATGTCGGCGCCGCCCAGGTTCACCATCGGCTCGATGGCGATGGTCATCCCCGGCACGAGGCGGGGCCCGCGCCGCGGCTTGCCGTAGTTCGGCACCTGGGGATCTTCGTGGAACGACGACCCGATCCCGTGTCCCACGAGCTCCCGCACGACGGAGTAGCCCGCCCCCTCGGCCACCTGCTGGACGGCGTGCCCGATATCGCCGACATGATTGCCCGCGCGCGCCTGCGCCACGCCGGCCGCGAGGGCGGTCCGGGTGGTGGCGAGCAGCCGCTCCGCGTCCACGCTCACGGCGCCGACGGGAAACGTCGCCGCCGAGTCCGCGTGCAGCCCGTCGAGCCACACTCCCACGTCGACGCTCAAGAGGTCGCCCGTCTTGAGGACCCGGTTGGACGACGGGATACCGTGCACCACCTCGTTGTTGATCGAGGTGCACAGGGTGGCGGGATAGTCGTACAATCCCTTGAACGACGGCCGGGCCCCGGGGTGCGAGCGGATGAACTGCTCGGCGAGGCGGTCGAGCTCCTCTGTGGACACGCCGGGGCGGACGTGGCGCTCCACGAGCGCGAGCGTCGCCGCCACGATGCGGCCGGCGCCCGCCATCGTCTCGATCTCGCGGGGCGACTTGATCGTGATCATCGCCCGATGACGCGCTGGATCGCCATCGCGATCTCGTCCACGGCGCCCACGCCGGGCACGCGCTTCACGATGCCGCGCTCGGCGTAATGGGCGATGAGGGGGGCGGTGTCGCGCTGGTACACCTGGAGGCGCGTCCGGATCGCGTCGGGCGTATCGTCGGAACGCCCTTCGTGGGCCGCCCGTCCCATCATCCGAGGCACCAGCTCTTCTTCGGGCACGTCGAGCAGCACGATGTGATTGAGCCGCTGGCCGCGCTCGGCCAGCGTGCGGTCGACCAGCTCCGCCTGGACGGCGGTGCGGGGGAACCCGTCGAACACGGCGCCCTGCTGTGCTTCCGCCTTGGCGAGCTCCTCCTTGATCATGCTCAGGATCACGCTGTCGGGCACGAGCGAGCCGGCGTCCATGTATTTCTTCGCTTCGCGGCCGAGCGGCGTCTCGGCCTTCACGGCGGCGCGCAGGATATCGCCCGTCGTGATTTTCGGCAGACCCAGCCGTTCGGCGAGGATCTTCCCCTGGGTCCCCTTGCCCGAGCCCGGCGCGCCTAACAGGAGGATGAACACCGCATGCCTACATGTAGCGCTGGCGGCCGCGGAACTTGACGCGCCCTTCCTTCATGAAGCCGTCGTAATGGCGCAGCAGCAGATGCTGCTGCACCTGCTGCACCGTGTCGAGGGCCACGCCCACGACGATGAGCAACGCCGTGCCGCCGAATCCGAACGGCATGCCGAGGATGTTCGACACGACGATCGGCAGCATCGCCACGATGGTCAGAAACAGCGCACCCGGGAACGTGATCCGCGAGAGCACGTCGTCGATGTAGTCGGCGGTGGCGGCCCCGGGCTTCACCCCGGGGATGAAGCCGCCCTGCTTCTTGAGATTCTCCGCCAGGTCCACCGGGTTGAAGATGATGGACGTGTAGAAGTAGGCGAAGAAGATGATCAGCACGGCGCTCGAGATCAGGTACACCGGTGACGTGACGTTGAAATACTCGGCCAGGTGCTTCAAGGTCTGGTTGCCGCTGAAAGCGGCGATCGTGCCCGGCACGATGATGAGCGACTGGGCGAAGATGATCGGCATCACGTTGGCGGTATTGAGCCGCAGCGGGATGAACGTCTTCTGTCCCTCGCGGATCCGGCCCCGACCCATCACCTTGCGCGGGATCTGGATCGGGATGCGCCGCGCCGCCACGGTCACCGCCACCGTGCCCGCCACCACCAGCACCATCACGACCAGCACCGCGAGCAGGGTCGGCACGCTGAGGCTGCGCGCCTGCAGCGCGTCGATCGTGCGGATCGTCTCGGGCCAGATGCGCTCCACGATCGAGAAGAAGATCAGCAGGCTCGCCCCGTTGCCGATGCCGCGCTCCGTGATCTGCTCGCCGAGCCACATGACGAACACGCCGCCGGTCGTGAGAGTGAGCACCGTGGTCAGCCGGAAGAAGAACCCCGGATGGGCAACCGCGCCCGCGATCTGCTCGGTGAAGAGGGCGTAGCCGTACGCCTGGAACAGGCACAACACCACCGTGAGGTAGCGGGTCCACTGGGTGAGCTTTTTCCGACCCTCTTCGTCGCGCTGCATCTTCTCGACGACGGGGAACACGGGCGCCGCGAGCTGGAAGACGATGCTCGCCGAGATGTACGGCATGATCCCGAGCGCGAACACCGTCGCCCGGCCGAAGCTGCCACCCGCGAACAGGTCGTACAGGCTGAACAGCGTGCCCTGGGCTTGGTTCTTCAGGTAGTCGGCGAGGGCCTGGACGTTGACGCCGGGCGTCGCGATGTGGGCGCCGACGCGGTACACCACCAGGCACAGGAGCGTGAAGAGAATCTTCGCCTTCAGCTCCGGCACCTTGAACAGGTTGGGCAGCCGGGGAGCGGTCATGCGGTCAGCTCGCGATCGTGCCGCCCGCCTGCTCGATCTTCGAGCGGGCGGAGGCCGACACCGTCACGCCCTTCACGCTGAACTTGCGCTGGACGTCCCCCATGCCAAGCAGCTTGATGGGGCGGTCCGGCCGGCGCACCAGCCCGGCGCCGAACAACGTGTCGGGCGTGACCTCGACGCCCTCGGCGAGCCGGCCCAGGTGCCGCACGTTCACCACCTGCGCCGGCAGCTTGAACGGGTTCGTGAAGCCGCGCTTGGGGATGCGGCGGATCAGCGGCATCTGCCCGCCCTCGAACCCGGGCCGGGTCTGGCCGCCGGTCCGCGCGGTCTGCCCCTTGCCGCCCCGGCCGGCGGTCTTGCCGATCCCCGAGCCGGGCCCGCGGCCCTTGCGGATGCGGGCGCGGTGCGAGCCGGGCGGCGGCCGCAGGTCCGACAGGGTGAGCGGCCGTATTTCCCCGGCGGGCCCGGCGGGCGCCTTGGCCTTGGGGGTCGCGCGCGCGCGCCGGGCTTTGGGCTTCGCCTTTCCCTTCGCCTTCGCTTTCGCCTTCGGCATCGTCTACTCCCCTGCCTTCGCGGGCGTCACCTCGATCAGATGACGCACCTGATGGAGCATGCCGCGGAGCGCCGGATGATCCGGCTTCACCACGCTGTCCTGGTGATGCTTCAAGCCCAGGGCCTCGAGCGTGCGGCGCTCGAACGCCGGCCGGCCGATTCCGGAGCGGACCTGGACGATCCGCAGCGGGCCCTTGCCCGGGGGCGGCAGCACGCGGTCGCGACCCGGCTTGCGCTTGCGGTATTTCCGAGTCGGGGGCTTCCTAGCCATGCGCCGCCTCCTGGCGGGCCTTGTAATGGATCGCTTCGAGCTCCACGCCGCGCTCGCGAGCCACGTGACGGGCCGTCGTGAGGTGCTCCAGGGCGTCGAGGGCGGCCCGTACCATATTATGCGGGTTGGTCGAGCCGAGGCTCTTCGTGAGGATGTCGCGCACGCCGGCGCACTCGAGCACCGCGCGCACCGCGCCACCTGCAATGACCCCGGTCCCCGACGCCGCGGGCTTCAGGAGCACGCGGCCGGCGCCGTGATGACCGACGATCTCGTGCGGGATCGTCGTCCCCGTGAGCGGCACCTCCATCATCCGACGGCGCGCCGCTTCCACCGCCTTGCGCACGGCTTCGCTGACCTCGTTCGCCTTGCCCGTCGCGACGCCGACATGCCCGTGCCCGTCGCCCACGGCGACGAGCGCGTTGAAGCCGAACCGCCGGCCGCCTTTCACCACCTTGGCCACGCGGTTGATCGCGATGACGTTCTCGATCAGCCCGTCGCCCTCACGCTGGCGCTCCGCCGAATCGCGCCGCTCGCCGCCGCGTCCCCGGCCGCGTCCGCCACGCCCCCCGCCCCGACCGCGCCCCCCTCCACCCCCTCCGCCCCCTC
>DATNOR010000023.1:0-15934 GCA_035601235.1 Gemmatimonadales bacterium | reverse complement strand
CAGGGCGCGCGCCACCGTAAGGCCCCCGATTCCCGAGTCGAACACGCCGAGCGGAGCGCCGTTCACGGACGGGGCACCGGCACGCTGAAGCCCACGCCGCCCGGGAAGGCCTGGATTCTCAACTCCCTGGGAAAGTCCTGGAGGTGCGCCGACACGAACGCCTCCGCGCCCGAGAACAGATGGTTGAAGATCCACAGGACGAGCCAGTCCTGCACTTCCTGGCGCTTGGCCCCCACGTTCGCGGATCCCGCCTCCCGCAAATAGTGGAACTCCGAGCGCGCCTTGAGGGTCATCATGGCGCTCACGCCTTCCCACGTGGCGAACACGGCGCCGGCGACGTGCCGCCCCGTCACCGCCTGACCCCAGCCGGGCAGGAGGAGCGAGCGGAGGAACGCCCCCATCGGACGCACGCGATGCGTCGTATCGGACGCGACGACCACGGCGCCGGTGGCGACGATGGGCGGGAGGGGGGGTGGGGCATGGGACGTATCGGGAACCTGTCCCGACAGGCGGACGGCACTGGCGGAGAGAAGGCAGACGGTAACGGAGATCCAACGTAGGGGCGCAGCATGCTGCGCCCCTACATCGCCCACGACCTGCCCCTTGATCCGGTCTCGCGTCATCGCGCCACCAGCACGTTCAGCCGCCCCGGCTCCACGCGCACCGTGCACTCGCGCGCGGCCGGCTCGCGCAGCTCGCCGTCCAGATGCAGGACCAGCGGTCCCTCGAGCGAGCGCAACATGATCCTGCGGGTCTGAAACAGAGCCACCTCCCGCATGGTGCCGTGGGTGCCGCGCATCACGCGCGGTATGGCGAGCAGGAAGCGCGCGAGCGAGACGCGCCGCACGACGCACACGTCCAACCGCCCGTCTCCGGGGCGCGCCGCCGGCGCGAACCGATAACTCCCTCCCGCCGTCGTGCCATTGCAGATCTCGACCATCATCATGTACCCCGTCTCGCCGAATCCGGACGCCCGCACCTCGAGGCGCGGGGGCCGAAACCGTGCGAACGCGCGGAACACAGGCACGAAATACGACAGGAACCCCGACAGACCTGGCATCGCGTTCCGGACGCGCACCACCTCGGCCCCGAACCCGACTCCCGCGCTGTTCACGAAGTACTCGTCGAACACGCGCCCCACGTCGAACGCGACGGGGCGCGCGGTGACGAGGCGCTGCACCGCGCGCACCGGAGCGTGCCCGTAGACGCCGACGAGCTTGGCGAAGTCGTTCCCGGTGCCGATCGGCACGACGCCCAGTACGGCCGTCGCAGGGTGCGCCGCTCCCTGACCGGTCGCGTGGCGCAGCAGGCCGTTCGCCACCTCGTGCACGGTGCCGTCACCGCCCACGGCCACGACATGACGCGCCCCCGCGCGGACCGCGCGCGCCGCGAGCTCGGCGCCGTGCCCCGGACCGTCGGTGCGCTCGGCATCCACGCCCCAGCCTTGGCGCCGGAACTCGCGCACGATCGGGTCGAGCGCGCGCGCCGCCGCGCCGCGCCCCGCGGCGGGATTGAGGATGACGTGGGCATGGACCAGAGGCCCATAATAAGCATTGAGGCCCGATCCGGCAGCGGGATCGGGCCTCGAAACAGCCGACCTTCCGGTCACCCCGGGCGTGCGCCCGGGGTCAGTCGAGCGCTAGGCGGCCGACCTGGTCACCGAGTACTGGCCGCAGCCGGTGAACGTAATCGTGACCGTCGTCGACGTCGTGCCCTTGGTCACCTGCACCGTGAGCGTCCCCGAATCGAACCGGGGCTCGACGCTGCAGCTCGCGTTGTAATGCAGCGGATCGCTCGTGGTCACCGAGAGCGCGTAGCTGTTGGTGCCGGACGTGAACGTCGACGACCCCGAGACGCTCCAGCTCCCGCTGGGGAGGGGCGAGCCCATCTGGATGGAGCCCGCCTGGTCCGCGGTGAAGGTCGCGAGCCACTTGCGGGCGTGCGACGCGGTGGCGCCGCTGCCGTACGTGTAGTCGGTCTGCGTCGTATCCAGGAGCTGAATCTGATCGGCGGCGCCCACCACCGAGCGGACGCCGTTTTCCACCACGGAGCGCGTGGTCCCCGTCGTCGAGTTGGTCACGGTCCGCGTGAACGCATTCGAGCGCGTGCGGAACGCGCGGTCGGTCGTGGTCGGTGTCGGATCGACGATGTCGATCGAGCCGCTCAGCGTGGCGGTGTGCCCGTCACCGGTGAACGTGCAGCCGGTGAAATCGATGCGCACTGAATCGGGCACCGGGTCGCCGTCCGAATTCGTCACGGGAGACGGGGTGCGAGTGGGCGTGCAGGTCGCGGACGACGGGGCCATCGCCGGCGCGCCCGGCATCGGAGCCACGGCGAACGGCATGCCGGTCGCCTCGTCGAGCGTCGCCCCACCGATGAGCGAGGCCGCATCGGTCGCGACCACTTCGGCGACGGCGTTGGCTTGCGGTTGTGTCAGCACGGGATTCTGGGGAGACGTCACGGGCGAGGTGGAGCAGGCAGCGATCAGCGCGACGGCGATCGTGCCGGCGGCGACCCGCGCGGCACTCGGGGTGACACGGCGCATGCGACAATCCTCCGACGGTTGCGGATGTGAACAACGCTGCGGCGGCGCTTCCGACCTAAAGACTGCAGTGCAGGGCCATCGGTCACTGCGGCATAGCTTGCGCGGGGCACGTGACCCAGGTCACACCCACGTGCGCCTCAGCGCGCCGCGAGGTACCCCTTCGCGAGCATGAGCTCGGCGTTGAGAACGGCCGCACCCGCGGCCCCGCGGATCGTGTTGTGGCTGAGCACCACAAAACGGTGCCCCAGCACCGCGTCCCGGGCGATGCGGCCGACGGTGATGCTCATCCCCCGCCCCGCCTCGCGGTCGAGCCGCGGCTGGGGGCGGTCCGGCTCGTCGCGCACGACGATAGGCCGCTCGGGGGCGGTGGGCAGGCGGAGCGCCTGCGGCAGGCCCGTAAACGACGCCCACGCCTCGCGCAGTTCGGCCGGCTCCGCTGGCCTGCCGAGCTCGACCCGCACCGCCGCCAGGTGCCCATCGACGACGTTCACGCGGTGGCACTGCGCGCTCACGGCGAACGCCGCGGGGCTCACGCCACCGGCGCTCAACGAGCCCAGAATCCGCCGCGTTTCACGCTCGATCTTCTCTTCTTCTTCGGCGATGAAAGGAACGACGTTATCGGTGATGTCGAGCGAGGCCACTCCGGGGTATCCCGCGCCGGAGATGGCCTGCAGCGTGGTGGCAACCACCTTCACGACGCCGAAGCGGGTGACGAGCGGCGCCAGGGCCAGCGCGATCATCACGGTGGAGCAGTTGGGGTTCGCGACGATGAAGCCGCCGCCCGTCTGTTTGCAGGCGTCGAGCAGCGCGAGATGATCGGGGTTCACCTCCGGAATGAGCAACGGCACCGCCTCGTCCATGCGGTGCGGCGACGAATTGGTCAGGACCGGGTACCCCGCGCGCGCAAAGCGCGTCTCGACCGGCCCCGCCACGTCGGAGGGGAGGCTCGAGAACACCAGGTCGCAGTCGAGCGGCGGCTCGGGCGCCTGAACCACGAGGCTGCGCACGGCATCTGGCGCCTCGCCCGGGAGTCTCCAGGCGCACGCGTCGGCGTAGGGCCTGCCCTGGGACCGGTCGGACGCCGCCAGCGCGGTGACGGTGAACTGCGGATGCCGCTCGAGCAGCTGCAGGAAGCGCTGCCCGACGGTCCCCGTCGCCCCGAGAATGCCGACCCGAATCTGCTCCATCGCTGCTCCTTGACGCATCGGATGCCTGCGGCGAGTATTGAACATACATATAACCGTAGTGCTCGTGGTGATTTGCCGCGTATTGCCGCCACGTTAAACAAGGTGCTAAAAAGCGACGGCCCGCGGCGTGGCATGCCCGGGCTTTTCTGTTTCCCGAAAGAGCAGGCGATGCGAGCGAGCGTGACCGTGCGGGTGGCCGGCTCGACGTCCAATCTGGGCGCCGGGTTCGACTGCGTCGGTGTGGCCGTCGGGCGCTGGCTGCGGGTCACCGCCCGGGTGTCCGACGCGGCCGGGAAGTTCATTACGATCGAGCGCGGCGGCACGCTCCGCGCCCTCGACACGGCACCCGAGGCGGACCTGCTGTATCGCGGCTTCGTGGCCGCCTGCCGGCGCTGCGCGCAGGACGTGCCCGCCGGCCTCGCCCTGACCGCAGACTCGGACATTCCGGTGGCCCGAGGGCTCGGCTCCTCGGCGGCCGCTACGGTGGCGGGAGCGGCGGCCGCCGTGGGGCTGCTGGGGCTCAAGCTTGATGCCCCCGCCCTGGCCGAGCTCGCGAGCGAGCTCGAGGGCCACCCCGACAACGTCGCGCCCGCCGTGTTCGGTGGCGCGAACCTCGTGCTGCGCGAGACCGACGGCCTGGTCGTGACGCCGTTGCCGCTGCACCCGTCGCTCGCGCTGGTGTTCGCCGTGCCGGAGTTCACGGTTGAGACGCAGCGCGCGCGCGCCGCGCTGCCGGCCACGCTGCCGCACGCGGACGCGGCGCGGGCCGCCGCGAAGAGCGCCGCACTGGTTCACGGCCTGGCGCACGCCGACCTGCGCCTGCTGGCCGCGGGGCTCGATGACGTGCTGCACGTGCCGTTTCGGCGCTCGCTCGTGCCCGGATACGACGAGGTGACGAGAGCGGCGCGGCAGGCGGGCGCGCCCGGCGCCACGCTCTCCGGCTCGGGACCGACCGTCGTCGCGGTGGTCGCGGGCGACCGCGCGCGCGCCGTGGGCGACGCCATGGTGCGGGCCTGGAAAGCCCGTGGCATCGTGGCGCAGGCGTTTCACGCCGACCGCCCGGCCGGCGGTTACGAGATCGACTGAGGATCTATGGCCAGGGCCAGGGCCCGCCCCACGCGTGCTCCCCACATCCACAAGTTCGGCGGCGCGTCGCTCGCGGACGCCGCGGCGATCGGTCACGCCGTCGGCATCGTGCGGGCCCAGCGCCCGGACCCGCTGGTGGTGGTCGTGTCGGCGATGAGCGGGGTGACCGACGCGCTGCTCGACGGCGCGGCCCGCGCGGCGCGCGGCGACGCGGGTCACGTACGGGCGGTGGCCGAGTCGCTGCGCGCGCAGCACGCCACCGCGGCGCGGGCGCTGGTACCCGCAGGCGCCCGACTGGAGGAATTGCTGCGTCTGATCGACGCGGCGTTCGCCGAGCTGGAGCAGGTGGCGGGTGGCCTCGGTGTGCTGCGCGAGCTCACGCCCCGCACCACCGATTACCTGGCCGCGCGAGGGGAGCGGCTCTCGGCCCGGCTGTTCGCGGCCGCCCTCGACGCCGCCGGCTGCCCGGCGGCGTACGTCGACGCCGCCGAGATCGTGCAGACCGACGGCACGTTCGGCAACGCGTCGCCCGACCTGCGGCGCACGGAGCGGAGCGCGCGCACGGTGCTGCGGCCGCTCTTGGCCCGCGGCGTGGTGCCGGTCGTGCCCGGTTTTCTCGGTGCCGCGCCGGACGGCCAGGTGGCGACGCTCGGGCGGGGGGGCTCGGATCTGACCGCGACGCTCTTGGCGCGCGTGTTGGGCGCGCGCGAGGTGTCGCTGTGGAAGGACGTGCCGGGCCTGCTGACCGCCGATCCGCGCATCGTACCCGACGCGCGCGTGGTGCCGCAGGTGCACGTGCGAGAGGCGGCGGAGCTCGCCTACTACGGCGCCAAGGTGCTGCATCCCCGGGCGCTGATCCCCGTGATGAAGCGGAACGTCGCGATCCGGATCCGCCCGTTCGTGGACCCCACGTCGCTCGGCACGGAGATCTCGCGCCGCCGCACGCTGCATCAGTATCCCGTGAAGGCGTTGTCGGCGATTCCGCGACAAGCGCTCTTGACGGTTGCGGGCAGCGGTATGCTCGGCGTCCCGGGCATCGCGGCCCGGACGTTTGCCGCGGTGCATCACGAGGGCATCTCGGTCTCGCTCATCACGCAGGCGTCGTCGGAGCACTCGATCTGCTTCAGCGTGCCGGCCGAGAGCGCCGAGCGCGCCCGCAAGAGCCTGGAAGAGACGTTCCGGCCCGAGATCGCGCGCCAGGAGATCGACGGCGTGGAGGTGCAGACCGGTCTCGCCACGCTGGTCGTGGTGGGGCTCGGGATGGCGGGCACGCCCGGCATCGCGTCGCGCGTGTTCTCGGCGCTGGCGGAGGCGCGGATCAACGTGATCGCCACGGCGCAGGGCTCGTCCGAGCTGAACCTCTCGCTCGTGGTCGACGCCAAGGACGCCCCGCGGGCGCAGCGCGCCGTGCACGCGGCGTTCCAGCTCTCGAAGATCGGCGGCGGGGCGGTGGCGCACCCCGACCGGACCGACGTGGTGCTGCTGGGGTTCGGACAAATCGGGCGCACCCTCGCGCCCATGATCGCGAAGGTGAAGCAGGATGCGGTCACGCTCCGCATCGTCGGGCTGATCGACCGCAGCGGTCTGGTGTTCGACGCGCGCGGCCTGTCGCCGCGGCGGCTGGCGACGCTCGCCGCCGCCAAGGCCAAGGGCACCGCGCTCGCCAAGGCGACCGGCGGGCGGCGGGCGAGCGCCGCCGAGGCGGTCGGGTTCGTGGCGCGGCACGCACTGTCGAACCCGGTGCTGGTCGATCTCACGGCCGACGACACCACCGACACGATCAAGGCGGCGCTGGGCGCGGGGATGCACGTGGTACTCGCCAACAAACGCCCTGTGACCGCGGACCAGCGGCGCTACGACGAGCTGCGCGCGGCCGCCCAGGCGCATGGCCGCCGCCTGCTGCACGAGGCGACGGTGGGGGCGGGCCTGCCGATCATCGACACCTACCAGAAGCTCGTGGAGTCGGGCGATCGCGTCGCCAAGATCGAGGGCTGCCCCTCCGGCACGCTCGGCTACCTGTTCGGCGAGCTGGGCCGGGGCACGCGGTTCTCGGCGGCGCTGCGCGGCGCAATCGCGAAGGGGTATCCCGAGCCCGACCCACGCGACGACCTCTCGGGGCTCGACGTGGCGCGCAAGGCGCTCATTCTCGGCCGGTTGCTGGGCTTTCGGGGGGAGCTCGACGACATCGCCGTCGAATCGCTCGTCCCCGACGGCGCCGACCGCCTGTCGCGGGAGCAGTTCCTGCGGCGCCTGGAGGAATACGACGCGCCCTGGGAGAAGCGCGTGGCCGCGGCCGCGGCGCGCGGCGGCGTACTGCGCTACCGGGCGATCGTGACGCCGCGACGCATCCGCGTCGGCCTGGTGGTGGTCGACGCGTCGAGCCCGATGGCCTCGCTCAACGGGACCGACAATCAGTTTATCTTCACGACCATGCGCTACAAGAAGAATCCGCTCGTCATCACCGGACCGGGCGCGGGACCGGCGGTGACGGCGGGCGGCATTCTGAACGACGTATTGAAACTCGCCGGCGCATGAGCGACACCTGGCAGCTCTGCACGAGCTGTGGCAACGAGATTCCCGAGACCGACCCCCACACCCGCTGCCCGCGGTGCCGCGGCCTGCTCGAGGTGCGCCACCGACCTCCGGCGCAGGGCGGCGCTGCACTGCGCGCGACGTTCGACGCGCGCTGGGGTGTGCGGCGGGGCGTCCTGGCATCGGGCGTGTGGCGCTATCGCGAGGCGGTGCTTCCGAGCGCGGCGCCAGAGGAGGTGCTTTCCTACCCGGAGGGCAACACGCCGCTCATGACGAGCCCGGCCGTGGCACGCTGGGCGGGCGCGACAGGGGAGGCGCTGCTGCTCAAGCACGAGGGCCAGAACCCCACCGGGTCGTTCAAGGACCGCGGCATGACGGTGGGCGTGACGCAGGCGCGGCGCATCGGCGCGCGCGCGGTGGCGTGCGCGTCCACCGGCAACACCGCCGCCGCCCTCGCCGCCTACGCCGCCCTGGGCGGCCTGCCCGCGCTCGTGCTCGTCCCCAAGGGCCACGTCGCCCTGGGCAAGCTGGCGCAGGCGCTCGCCTACGGGGCGCGCACGCTGCTGGTGCGCGGCAGCTTCGACCAGTGCCTCGAGCTGGCCGATCAGGCGAGCGACCGGCTGGGTGTGTACCTTCTCAATTCGGTGAACCCGTTCCGCCTCGAGGGTCAGAAGACGATCGTGCTCGAGCTGCTGCAGCAGCTGGCGTGGCAGCCACCCGATTGGATAGTGGTGCCCGCCGGCAACCTCGGCAACACCGCCGCCTTCGGCAAAGCGCTGGCGGAGGCGTGCGAGTGGGGACTGATCGACCGCGTTCCCCGTCTCGCCGCGGTACAAGCGGAGGGTGCGGCGCCGTTCGCGTTGAGCTTCCGCGAGGGATTCGCGCGGCGTCACCGGGTGGAGCCGCACACGGTCGCCACGGCGATCCAAATCGGCAACCCCGTGTCGTACGACCGCGCCGTCCGGGCGGTGCGCGACACCGATGGCGTGGTCATCGCGGTGAGCGACGCTGAGATTCTCGAGGCGAAGGCGGTGGTCGATGGAGCGGGCATCGGCTGCGAGCCCGCCAGCGCGGCGGCGATCGCGGGCACGCGACGCCTGGCGCGCGACGGCGTGATCAAGAGCGGAGACCGGGTCGTGGCGATCCTCACGGGACACGTCCTCAAGGATCCCGCGAGCGTGACGCATTATCACCAGGAGCGCGATCCGGCCCCGCCGCACGCCAACCGGCCGGTCGAGATCGATCCGCATCTGGAAGAGGTTGAGCGAGCGATGAGCCGATGAGCCCCCTCCGGAGCCGCACGATCACGGCGGGCGTGGAGCGCACGCCCAACCGCGCGATGCTGCGCGCCGTGGGGTTCGGCGATCAGGACTTCACGAAGCCGATCATCGGCATCGCGAACGCGCACAGCACGATCACGCCCTGCAACGCCAAGCTCAACGACTTGGCGCTGCGCGCCGAGGCCGCCGTGCGCGCCGCCGGCGGCATGCCCCAGACCTTCGGCACGATCACGGTGAGCGACGGCATCTCCATGGGCACCGAGGGCATGAAGTACTCCCTCGTCTCGCGCGAGGTGATCGCCGACTCGATCGAAACGGTGTGCAATGCCCAGTGCGTGGACGGCGTGCTGGCCGTGGGCGGGTGCGACAAGAACATGCCGGGCGCGCTGATCGCCATCGCGCGCATGAACATCCCGGCGGTGTTCGTGTACGGCGGCACCATCAAGCCGGGACATTATAAAGGACAGGACCTGACCGTCGTGAGCGCGTTCGAGGCGGTCGGTCAGTACAGCGCGCGCAAGCTCTCCGAGGCGGACCTGCTCGAGGTGGAGCGCCGGGCCTGCCCCGGCGCGGGCGCCTGCGGCGGGATGTTCACCGCGAACACGATGTCGTCGGCCATCGAGGCGATGGGCATGAGTCTGGCGTATTCGTCCACCATGGCCGCCGAGGACGGCGAGAAGGGCGACAGCGCCGCGCGCTCGGCCGAAGTGCTCGTGGACGCGGTGCGGCACGACCGGCGGCCGCGCGGCATTCTCACCCGCACCGCGTTCGAGAACGCCATCGCCGTCGTCATGGCACTGGGGGGCTCGACCAACGCCGTGCTGCACCTGCTCGCCATCGCGCGGGCGGCAGGTGTGCCGCTCACGCTCGACGATTTCGAGACCGTGCGGGAGGGCGTGCCCGTGCTATGCGACCTCAAGCCGTCGGGTCGATTCGTGACCACGGACTTGCACCGGGCGGGAGGCGTGCCGCAGGTGATGAAAATCCTCTTGGCGCACGGCGTGTTGCACGGGGACGCGGCGACGGTCTCCGGCCAGACCGTCGCGGAAGTGCTGCGCGACGTTCCGGACGAGCCCCGGCCCGATCAGGAAGTGATCCGGCCGTGGCGCAGGCCGCTCTACCCGCAGGGGCACCTTGCCGTGCTACGCGGCAACCTGGCCTCCGAAGGCGCCGTGGCGAAGATCACGGGGATCAAACACCTGAAGATGACGGGCCCGGCGCGCGTGTTCGATTGCGAAGAAGACTCGCTCGCCGCGATCCTCGCGGGGCGCATCAAGCCGGGAGACGTCCTCGTGATCCGGTACGAGGGTCCGAAGGGAGGCCCGGGCATGCGCGAGATGCTTTCGCCCACGTCGGCGATCATCGGCGCCGGGCTGGGCGACCAGGTCGGGCTCGTCACGGACGGGCGCTTCTCGGGCGGGACATACGGCCTGGTCGTGGGACATGTGGCACCCGAGGCGGCCGTCGGGGGGGCGATCGCGCTGGTGCGGGACGGAGACCAGGTCACGATCGACGCCGAGCGACGTCGGCTGGAGCTCGAGCTGCCGGAGGCGGAGATCGCGCGACGGCGCGCGGCGTGGAAGGCACCCGTGCCGCGCTACACGACGGGCGTGCTGGCGAAGTACGCGAAGCTGGTGTCGAGCGCGAGCCTGGGGGCGGTGACCGACTCTTAGCGCACCAGCGACAGCGGCCGCTTTGCCGGCGACCGCACCAGCTCCGCGATCCAGGCACCCATCTCGCGCGTGCCGATCATGCGGTCGCTCGGCCGGGCGATGTCGCGCGTGCGTGCCCCCTGGTCGAGCGCCGCGGCGATCGCCTGCTCCACCGCCGCGGCCGGCTCCGCCAGCGCGAGCCCGTAGCGCAGCAGCATGGCCGCCGAGGCGATCGCCCCGATCGGGTTGGCCACGTCTTTGCCGGCCAACGCCGGCGCCGAGCCGTGGATGGGCTCGAACAGCCCCGGGCCGTCGCCCAGCGACGCCGATGGCAGCAGCCCCAGCGATCCCGCGAGCACCGCGGCCTCATCGCTCAGGATGTCCCCGAACATGTTCTCCGTGAGCAGGACGTCAATGCCGGCGGAGTCGGTGACGAGCCGCATGGCGGCGTAATCCACGTAGGCGTGCTCCAGCGTGACGTCGGGGTAGTCCTGGGCCATGCGCGTCACCGTCTCGCGCCACAGCTGCGACGTCTCGAGCACGTTCGCCTTATCCACCGAGAGCAGGCGCCGACGGCGGCGCCGCGCCGCGCCGAACGCCACGCGCGCCACGCGCTCGACCTCGGGCTCGGTGTAGCGCAACGTGTTCACCGCGGCCCCGTTCGCCTTGCCGCGCGGCTCGCCGTAGTACAGCCCGCCGACCAGCTCGCGCACGATGAGGATGTCCACCCCGGCCAGGTGCTCCGGCTTCAGGGGGGAGCAGAAGGCGAGCGCCGGGTTGGTCGTCACGGGCCGCAGGTTGGCGTAGACGCCGAGCAGGCTGCGCAGCGCCAGCAGGCCGGATTCGGGCCGCAGCTGGCGTGGCGCATGATCGAGCGACGGATCACCTACGGCGCCCAGCAGCACGGCGTCGGCCTTCACGACTGCCGTCCGGGTCTCGGCCGGCAGCGGATCGCCCGCCGCGGCGACCCCCGCGGCTCCAACGGCATGGTGACTCAGGTCGAACTGCAGTCCGAATCGCTCGCCCGCAGCCTGCAACACGCGCACCGCTTCGCCCGTGACCTCGGGGCCGATGCCGTCGCCGGGGAGGACGGTGACCTGGTACTCCTTCATGCCACGTCTCCCTCGTCTGAACGCGGAACGCGGAAGTCGGAACGCGGAACAGCGAGGTCCGACGCTTGCTCGTCTGTTCCGCGTTCCGCGTTCCCCCTTCCGCGTTCGAACGAAGCGATCTGAGCCTCCGCGACGAGCGTGCGCCCGATCTCGTCGAGCCCGGAGAGCAGCATCTCGCGATGATAAGGGGCGATGCTGAACGCGGCGCGGAAGCCGGCGTCGTCGACGACGGTCTGGGCCTCGAGATCGACGACCACATCGTAGCGGCCGGCGGCGCGCGTGTGGCGGGCGAACAGCTCACGAACCTCTCCAGGCACCAGGCGCACCGCGAGCAGTCCGTTCTGGCAGCAGTTCGCGTAGAAGATGTCGGCGAACGACTCCGCGATGACGGCGCGGAAGCCGTACTCGCGCAACGCCCACACGGCGTGCTCGCGCGACGAGCCGCAGCCGAAATTCGCGCCGGCGACGAGGATGCTGGCCCCCGCGGCCGCTGGGTGGTTGAGCTCGAACGCGGGGTCGGGCGAGCCGGCGGCGCGGTAGCGCCAGTCGTGGAACAGGACCGGGGCGAACCCGGTCCGCTCGATGCGCTTGAGAAACTGCTTCGGCACGATCTGGTCGGTGTCGACGTTGACGCGCGGCAGGGCTGCGACCCGGCCGGCGTGCCGCACGAAGGGCGTCATGCCCACCGCCGGATGTCGACGAGGTGCCCGGCGATCCCGGCGGCGGCCGCCATGGCGGGACTCATCAGGTGCGTGCGGCCACCGCGCCCCTGGCGGCCTTCGAAGTTGCGGTTCGACGTCGCCGCGCAGCGCTCGCCGCTCGCCAGGATGTCCGGGTTCATGCCGAGGCACATCGAGCACCCCGAATTGCGCCACTCGAACCCCGCCTCGCGGAACACCCGGTCCAATCCCTCGGCTTCGGCCTGAGCCTTGACCTGCTGCGACCCCGGCACGACCAGGGCGCGAACGCCCGCCGCCACGCGGCGACCGCGCACCACGCGGGCCGCACTCCGCAGATCCTCGATCCGTGCGTTGGTGCACGAGCCGAGAAACACGCGGTCGATCGCGAGGCCCTCGAGCGGAGTGCCGGGCCGCAGGTCCATGTACGCAAGCGCCCGCTCGACCGCCTCCCGCTCCGCGGCCGACGCGATGCCCGCAGGGTCGGGCACGCGCGCCGTGATGTCCGCCACCATGCCGGGGTTCGTCCCCCACGTCACCTGGGGGGCGAGGCTCGCCGCGTCGAGCGTGACCCGCGTGTCGTAGACCGCTCCCTCGTCGCTCGCGAGGCGGCGCCAGCCTGCGACCGCGCGCGTGTAGCGCTCCCCTTCGGGCGCGCGCGGCCGACCGGCGAGGTAGGCGAAGGTGGTGTCGTCGGGTGCGATCATGCCGGCCCGCGCGCCCGCCTCGATCGACATGTTGCACACCGTCATGCGGCCTTCCATCGAGAGCCCGCGGATTGCCTCGCCCGTGTACTCGATCACATGACCGGTCGCCCCCGCCGTCCCGATGCGCCCGATCAACCCGAGCACCAGGTCCTTGGCCGTGACTCCGGGGGCGGGCACTCCTGCGAACCGGACCTCCATGGTCTTGGGTCGCATGACGACGAGGCATTGGGTCGCGAGCACGTGCTCGACCTCGCTCGTCCCGATGCCGAAGGCGAGCGCCCCGAACGCGCCGTGCGTGGACGTGTGCGAATCGCCGCACACGATGACCATCCCCGGCTGCGTCAGGCCCAGCTCGGGGCCGATGACGTGCACGATGCCCTGGCGGGGGGACGCGAGGTCGAACAGCTCGATGCCGAACTCGCGCGCATTGTCCGCGAGCGCCCCGACCTGGCGCGCCGCCAGGGCGTCGGCGAGGGGCAGGGTGCGATCGTCGGTGGGCACGTTGTGGTCCACCGTCGCGACCGTGAGCTCGGGCCGCCGCACCCGGCGTCCCGCGAGCCGCAGCCCCTCGAACGCCTGGGGTGAGGTCACCTCGTGGACCAGGTGCAGGTCCACGTACAAGAGCTCCGGTCCGTCGGGGAGCCGCTGGACGACGTGGGAGGCCCAGACTTTGTCGAACAGCGTTCGAGGCTTCATGCTCGAAGGGGTTCGGGATTAGGGGCTCGGGACTCGGAACTCGGCACTCGGGCGTCTTTACCGAGTCCCGAGTCCCGAACCCCGAGTCCCGCCTTCCCCTCCTCCGACCACGGCATCATGGCACGCAGCGTCGCGCCCACGCGCTCGATCAGATGGTCGTTCTGCTCGCGGCGCATGCGCTGGAAGTTGGCACCGCCCTGGCGACTTTCCTCGATCCATTCACGGGCGAAGGCGCCGCTCTGGATATCGGCCAGGATCTGCTGCATCCGGGCGCGGACGGCGGGCGTGATGAGCGTCGGGCCGCGGGTGTAATCGCCGTATTCCGCGGTGTCCGAGATCGAGTAGCGCATGAACTTCATGCCACCGCGGTACATCAGGTCCACGATCAGCTTGAGCTCGTGCAGGCACTCGAAATAGGCGAGCTCGGGCGCGTAGCCGGCGGCCACGAGCGTCTCGAAGCCGGCCGTGACGAGCGCCGTGACTCCCCCGCACAGCACCACCTGCTCACCGAACAGGTCGCTCTCGGTCTCCTCGCGGAACGAGGTGGGTAGCACGCCGGCGCGGGTGCAGCCGATCCCCGCGGCATACGCGAGTGCGTCGGCGAGCGCGTGGCCGCTCGCGTCGCGCTCGACCGCGACGAGTGCCGGCACGCCCCGCCCCGCCTGGAATTCGCTGCGCACCAGATGCCCGGGCGACTTGGGAGCCACCATCGAAACGTCCACGCCCGCGGGCGGCACGATCTGCTTGAAGTGGACGTTGAACCCGTGGGCGAACATCAGGGTCTTGCCGGGGACGATCGCCGCAGCCACGTCCTGCTCGTAGACCGCGCGTCCGTGCTGGTCGGGAACGAGCATCATCACGACGTGCGCCTCCCGGGCCGCGTCCGCCACCGGGCGCACGTCGAGCCCTTCGGCCGCCGCGCGGGCCCACGACGCTCCGCCCGGCCGCAGTCCGACGATGACCGGGACGCCCGAGTCGCGCAGGTTGAGCGCATGGGCGTGTCCCTGGCTGCCGTACCCGATGATCGCGACGGTGCGCCCGCGCAAGCGTGCGCGGTCGGCGTCCGCGTCGTAGTACACCCGCAGTGAGGAGGTTCCAGGCATTGGTCGCTCTCGAGTCGTTGGGGTTATTGTGGCTCGCGCGTCGCGCCGCGCACGCCCGACACCTTCAGCAGCTTGCGCATCGCCATCTCCACCGTGCCTTCGTCCGCATCCACGATCACCGTGAGCCGCGCCTCGCCGGCGTCCGCGCCGGGGCAGAGCGTGATGGCCGACACCTTGAGGTTGCGGCGCCGCAGCTCGCCCACCGCCCGGCCGAGCGCGAGCAGGTCCTGGTCGACGGACAGAGACAGCGCGTACGCCATCGCGCCGCTCAGTCTCTCACGCCGGCGGCCGGCTCTGCTTCGATCGGCTCGGAGAGCGTGGCGCCGGGCGGAATCATCGGGAACACGTTCGCTTCCTGCTCGATCACGAATTCCACCAGCACGGGCCCCTCGGCCACGCTGGCGCGTGCCAGCACCGACTCGAGCTCGCTGGCCCGCTCGACGCGCCACCCCGGGATGCCGTAGGCCGCCGCCAGCTTCACGTAGTCGGGGCTCCAGATGGGCGTGGCCGAGTAGCGCTTGCCGTGGAAGAACTGCTGCCACTGCCGCACCATGCCGAGGTAGCCGTTGTTGAACACTGCCAGCTTCACCGGGATGCGCTCCTGCACCATGGTCGCGATCTCCTGCATGTTCATCTGGAACCCGCCGTCGCCGGAGATGGCCCAGACGTCCTCGCGCGGCCGCGCCAGCTTGACGCCCATCGCGGCCGGCACCGCGAAGCCCATGGTGCCGAGCCCGCCCGACGTGATATGCGTGTTAGGCCGCCCGTAAGGATACAGCTTCGCGACCCACATCTGGTGCTGGCCCACGTCGGTCACGATGGTGCAGCGGTCGTGGGCGGCGGTGTGGATTCCCGCAACGATGGCGTCGGGCGAGAGGTCGCCGCGGTAGCTGTCGACGGGCGGCCGGGCCCAGCCGAGGATCTCGGCGAGCCACGCCTCGCAGCTGCGCGGCGCGACCGCCGCTACCAGCCGCTCTGTCACGCCGCGGGCATCGCCGACCAGCGGGAGCGCGACCGGCACATTCTTGCCGATCTCCGAGGCGTCCAGGTCCACGTGCACGATTTTGGCGCGCGGCGCAAAGCCCTTCGTATTGCCGGTCACGCGGTCGTCGAACCGCAACCCGATGGCGACGATCACGTCGGCGCGCTGGATGGCGCGGTTGACGTGCACCTCGCCGTGCATCCCCGGCATGCCGAGGTGGAGCGGATGCGAGACGGGCAGCGCGCTGATCCCGAGCAGTGTGGTGATCACCGGCATCCCGGTCTTCTCCGCGAGCTGGCGCACGGCGTCGTAGGCGCCGCTCAACACCACGCCGTGGCCGACCATGAGCAGCGGCCGCTCGGCGGCGGCGATGAG
>DATNOR010000022.1:0-20257 GCA_035601235.1 Gemmatimonadales bacterium | reverse complement strand
CGGCTGCCGTGCGCGCAGCCGGAACAGCGACAGCACCGTGAAGCTGTCGATCACGAGGATCACCGTGATGGCGAGTCCCAAGAGCGACTCGAACGAGCCCGTGGCGGCGAGCGCGATCGCGACCGCCCCCACCAGCAGCATCGCGACCCAGGGCGTGCCGCCCCCGTTCACGAGCGCCAGGGCGCTCGGGCCCAGCCCCTCGCGCGCCAGCCCGAAGATCACGCGCGGCGTCACGAAGATGTTGCCGTTCAAGGACGCCAGCACCATGAGCACCGCCAGCGCGGCCACGAGCGTGCCGCCACGCGCCCCGGTGAGCTCGGCCGCCACGTCGCCCGGTGCCAGGTTCGAGGCGGCGATGCGGTCGATCGGTAGCACCTGGAAGAAACTGGCATTGAGCAGGAGATACAGCGCCGCCGCGGTGCCGATCCCGCCCAGCAGGATGCGCGGCAGCGTGCGGCCGGGGTCGACCACCTCTTCCGCGATCTTGGCGACGTCGAGATAGCCGTAGTAGGTCCAGATCACCGCCTGGGAGGCGAGCGCCAGCGCGACCAGGGTGGCGGTGCCGGTCGGCGCCGTGGGGAGCGTCGAGCGCCATCCGACGCCGCCGCCGAGGGCGAACGCGAGCACCACGACGCCAGCCAGGGCCAGCACTTTCGCTCCGGTCACGAGGTTCTGCACCCAGCGCCCCGACGCGACGCCAGCGAGATTGATCGCCGTGAACAGCGCCGCCAACCCCGCCCCAACCCAGCGCGTGTGGCCCGCCTCGAGGCCCGCGAGCCGGCCGGTGTACTCGCCGGCAACCACCGCGATCCCCGCGATCGCGGCGGGATAGATCGCCAGTCCCTCGACCCACCCCACCACGAAGCCGGCGCGCGGGCCGAACGCCTCGCGCACGTACACGTACTTCCCGCCCGCTGCCGGGTGGCGCGTCGCGAGCTCGGCGAAGCACAACGCGCCGAGCAGCGCGAGGGCCCCGCCCGCGATCCAGGCGACGAAAGTGAGCCACGGGCGCCCCAGCTGCGCGGCCACGAGGCCGGGCGTGCGGAAGATCCCCGACCCGACCATGATGCCGACGACCATGGCGAGTCCGTCCACCAGGCGCAGGGATCGTTTCAGGTCGGTCATGGCGGGGGAATGTGCATCGCGGGAATGTGCACGCAAAAAAGTAGGGGCGCAGCATGCTGCGCCCCTACCAAACCGACCTAACCGATGTGTCTACGGCCGCCGGCGACCGCCCCCGCCTCCGCCTCCGCCCCCGCCCCCGTGATTGCCACCGCCGCCGCCGCCGCCCCCGCCACCCCGACTGACGCTGCCGCCCCCGCCCCCGCCCCCGTGATTTCCACCACCACCACCACCGCCACCGCCACCACCACCGCGGCTGGGCGGCGGGGACGAGCCACGGTCACGCCCACCAGAGTCGCGCGGCCGCTCGACCGCGGGCCGGTCGGTGCCGCGGGACGGCTCACGCCGCTCGGGCTCGCGCGCCCGCGGCTGCTCGGACGGCCGGTCCGGGTGGTCGGGGTGGTCCGGCCGGGTTCTGACATCGGGCCGATCGGGGCGATCCGGATGGTCGGGATGGTCGGGCCTGCTTACGTCCGGCCGATCAGGACGATCGGGCCGCGCGCGCACGGGGAACGCCGCCGGGCGCACCGGAACGGCGCGCGGGTCCGAGCGCGAGACGAGGTTCAGGGGATCGCGGGACCGCGGTCCGATGCCACCCGTGTTCACATTGGTGCCGAGCCGATCTTTGAAATACAGACCGGAGCCGACGCCGGGCCGCAAGCGGTTCACGAACAGGTTGTGCGGCTGGTTGTAGAAGCCGGCGCCGCCCGTGTAGTAGATGTACGGGCGATACACGAAGGGCCGCCGGTAGCCGAAACCGAACCCGCCGAAGAAGAACGGATCGTAGAACGGGCTGTAGTACGAGCCGCAATAGAACGGGTCGTAGAAGAACGCATCGTAGCAGGAGCCGACGTAGCCGTAGCGGTACGGCCAGCCCCAGCCGAAGCCCACGTCGTAAGACGACGGGTAGTAGTCGCGGTAGGCCCGCTGCACCGAGACGACGTACGTCACGGCATCGTAGTCGAAATGACCGTCGGTCATGCGCTGCGCGAGGTCGACGAGCGCGGCTTCCTTGTCGTCACCGGACTGGCGTACGTCGAGCACGCGGTAGTCCCAGTGATCCCCGCGCGCGAAGGCGTCAAACTTGAACGGCGTGGCCGAGCGGGCTGCCAGCACCACGCCCGAGCCCTCGCGCTCGTCCACGTAGAACGCCTCGCGATCGCCGCGGCCGCGCACCTCGATCGTCTCGCCGCCGCGCACGAAGGCGTCGTCGCCCGGATCGAGTGGGAACAGCACCCGCACCCGGCCGTCGGCATCGGCGCGCAGCACGACGACGTAGCCGTCGTCGTCCAGACGGACGTTGACGCGCGCCTTGTCGCCGCGGTAGTAGTTGTCGTGATTGAGCCAGACTTTGATCGGCGGGTCATCGCTCACGACTCGAGCGGACGCCGCATTCGCGGGAGCGAGCGCGGAGCCTACGAGCGAGAGCATCAATGGCAGCAGCATGGGCCTATCCTCTATATACCCTGATCCCTGGCAAGCGATCAAGAAGCGTGCCGGTTCCCGTAGGACTATGTGCCGCGCCACGCGTTTAAGGAGTGACCCCGGGGGGAGACATGTCTGTCCCCGCATGAGACAGGGCTACCAGCGGTCGGGCTTGCCCGCGTCGGGGACGAACAGGCTCTGGCCGAAGCGTGCCTTCCCGAACCCGGCGATCAACTCCTGCGTCTCGGGCGCGACGAAGAAGTCGGCCAGGGCACGGCCGCCGGCGAGGTTCACGCGGGCGGCCTTCGCGGGATTGAGCTCGAGCACGTGGTACACGTTATACAGCAGGGAATCGCCCTCCACCATGGGCACCAGCTGCAGCTTGTCGCGCCAGGCGAGGTAGGTCGCCCGATCGGTGAGGGTGTAGGCGCGTTTTTCGTCGGCGAGCTGCAGTGTCGCCCCCATGCCCTGGCCCGACTCGACGTACCAGCCGTCGCGCGGGGGCGCGGTCATGCCGGTGCGCTTCCACAGGATCTGCTCGCGCTGGTGCGTGCCCGACTGATCGCCGCGCGATACGAAGGGGGCACGGCGCTCCGCGAGGCGGCGGAACGCGGCGACGGCGTCGCTCAGGCCGCGCAACCCGGCGGGATCGGACGCGGGCCCCACCACGAGGAACTCGTTGTGCATCACGAGCCGCCGCCGTACGAAGTAGCCCGAATCGACCAGCACGCGCTCCGCCTCGGGGGCGTGCGACAGCACGACGTCGGCGTCGCCGCGGCGCCCCATCGCCAGGGCCTGGCCGCTCCCCACGGCGATCACCTTCACGTGGTAGCGGGTCTGTCGCTCGAACACGGGCAGCAGCGAATCGAGCAGCCCGGCGTCGCGGGTACTGGTCGTCGTCGCCAGGATGACTTCGGGGGACTGCGCGGTGGAGGGCGGTGAAGGGCGGTGAAGGGCGGTGAAGGCGAATGCGATAAACAGCGACCGCCGTCTCATCTCACCACCGCACCTGCATCTGCACCACGCCGCGGTTGTTGCTCACCTGCACGGCCTGCTCGCGGAACGCTTCATAGTCGGCGAGGATCTTGAAGTTGTCGCCGCGCATGAAGTATTGCAGCCCGATCAAATAGCCGGTGGAGCGATCGGTCGCGACCAGGTTACTGGGGTCGAACTGCTCGACCCGGCCGACCAGCTCGACGCGCTGCGGGATCGCGTAGTAGCCCGCGAGGCCATACCACCCTCTGGTGTGGACCTGGGTGCGGCGATTGTGCCCGTCGATGTACTCGGCGCGCGCCGTCCAGCGCGCGGCGCGGTACACGCCCTGCACGTTCGCGCCGCTCGAGTCGCTGTACCCCCCGAACGCGCCACCCAGGTCGAACCCCTTGACCGGCGTGACCACGGTGCGCGCGAAGTACGCCATGCGGTTGTCGGGGTTTACGGCTCTGTTCGGACCCTCGCCGTCGACGACCGCGGCCTGGAGCACCAGCCGGCCCGCGAGGGTCCAGTCCGCCTGCACGCCGAGGTCGCGCTTGGCGACGTTGACGATGCGGGAGCGCTCGCTGGTCTCGAGCACCGAGGCGCCGAGCAGCGATTCGAGGGAAAACGGCACTTTGAACTGGCCGACGGTCGCGCCCCAGGCGCGGTGCGCCAGCCTGATGAAGACGTCGGTCGCGGAGAAGGCGAGCGGCGCGGCCGCAACGAGGCCGACGCCGTTGGTGCTCATCTCGATCTGTGCCCGATACGACGCCCAGGGTGTGACGTTTCCCTCCACCGCGAAGCGCACCCGCCGTAGAAAAAACGACGCTGTGTCGCCCAGCGTCTCGAAGCGGGGCTGGAAATAGCCGGTCAGCCTGGGAGTGGTCGAGAACGACGCGGGTGCCTGCGCCGGCAGGCGCAGCGCCGTCGAGAGGGTGAGGACCGCGACGACTGCGACCGAGCGCACGCGGGCAAGCTAGCGCGCGCCCAGCCGATAGGCAATATGGTGCCTATCGGGGCAGGATTTTCCGGAACGCCACGTCGCTCAGGCGCACCGCCTCGCGCTTCCAGCGGGCGAACAGCTTGACGAGGCGTCGCGCCTCGGGGGTGAGGCGGGCGCCGCCGCGCAGCGCGCCGCCGCGCGTCGTGGCGAGCACCTTGGCGCCGAGCACCCGTTCCATTTCACGGATGCGGTTCAGGCAGGTGCGGTAGCTCCACCCGACCTCGCGGCCCGCCGCCCGGATGGTTCCGGTGCGATCCACGGCATCGAGAAACCGTAGGTAGCGCGGCCCCATGAGGAACGCACCGTCCCAGTTGAGCCACAGCTTGTGGTGCGGCTTCAAGTGGACGCGCAGCGAGGGACGGCGAGGCGACGTCATGCCGGGCGACATGAGGATAGATTGTGTGTGGAAAGCTAGCCGCGGTCGTGCCAATGAGCCAACTGCTCGATGCCATCGCCGGCGTCCCCAACGCCTCCGAGCCGATCCCCGGTGTGGTGACGGGGGGACAGCCCGCGCTCGAGCACCTCGCGGCGCTGAAGCGCGCCGGCTGCGCCGTGGTGATCGACATCCGCGAGCCGATGGAGCCGCGCCCGTTCCGCACGCCCGACGCGGTGGTGGCCGCGGGACTCGAGTATCGCAGCATCCCGATCGGGCACGGCGCGGTGAGCGATGCCACGTTCACGAGCTTCGTCGCGGCGGTGCGCGAGCTCGCGGGCAAACGGCCCGCGTTCGTGTATTGCGCCAGCGGCAATCGCGTCGGGGCAGGTCTCATTCCTTATTTCATGCTGGAGCTGGGGATGGAGGAGGAAGACGCCGTCACGGAGGCGATGCGGGTGGGATTGCGCAGCGCCGAGCTGCTGGAGCAGGCGCTCGAGTACACCCGCGCCCGCCAGGGGATTTAGCGTCTAGGGGTTGCGGTGCCAGTACATGCGCATCTCGGTGATCTTGCCGTCCTTGGTCTCGCAGAAGACGGCGCCGCGGGTATCGACCCATTCGCCCGTGCGGCGCCGCCGGTAGGTGCAGCGAAACTCGGCAGCGAACCAGGGCCCGGCCGCGTGGACCTCGCCGGCCTTGAACGTGGCCTCCGCCTGGTTCAGGGGGACGTCCTTCCAGTATGCCCGGATGGCGTCGATCCCGGCAGTGCGCTCGCCGAACGGCGAGCCGAGGAACACGGCGTCGGGTGCGAATACGGCGGCGATCGCGTCCACATCGCCGCGCTCCCACCCTGTGCCAAATTGTTCCAGCAGCTCGCGATAGACCGCGCTCATGGCGCCAATATACGCCAATCCGGAACCACGGGCCGGGACGTATGGTACACGGAGTCTCCGAGGTTCACATCAACACCGACTAAAGGAGGATGAACCGATGTTGAAGCGCATCCTCGCCACGACGGCCGTTCTGGGCCTGTGCGCGCTGCCGCTCGCGGCGCAGGGCCACGCCGCGACGGCGGGCAACGAGATGACGATCACCGGCTCGGTGGTCGACTTGAACTGTCACACCACGAACGGCGCGTCGGGCGCCGCTCACAAGGCCTGCGCGTCGGCGTGCGCCAAGGCAGGCGTGCCGCTCGGCATTCTGGGGACCGACGGCACTATCTACCTGCCGGTGAGCTCCAAGCCCGGCGATCCGCAGAACTCGAAGCTCGAGCAGTATGTGGAAGGCAAAGTAAAAGTGACGGGCACGCACCGGATGGTGAGCGGGCTGCACACGATCGAGATCAAGACGGTCTCACCCGCGACCTGATGCGCCGCGCCCTGGGCGCCGTGCTCGCGGCAGCCATGCTCGGCTGTCGCGCGCCGGCGCCCGGCGGCTTCACCCTCCTCTTCCTCGGCCGCTCGCCGGCCGCTCCCCTTGGGGGTCGCTCGTGGGCCCCCGACCCCGACCAGAGCCGGATCCTCGCCTTCGATGCACGGCTGCACGTCGTGCGCCAGCTCTCGAGCCCCCGGCTCGCGACGCCGATGGCCGTGGCCCCGCTCGGCCCTGCCGAGCTGCTCGTCACCGAGCGCACCGGCGAGGGCGTGGTGCTCGACACCGCGGGCCGGCCAGTGCGGGAGTGGGACAGCCCCGACGTCGCCTCGCTGTACGCGGCGGCCGGAAGGGGAGGGGGGGGCCGGGGGAGCGGCGTCGTAGCCGTGCGCTCCCCGTATTACGTCCCCGAGCTCGCGAGCCCCGAGCCCGACAGTGCTCCGCTCATCCGCGTGCTCGACACGCTGGGTCGCCCCGTGGCGGGGCTCGCCACCATCCGGCGGCCGGCCGTGCCGCTGCTCGGTCATCTGGTGAATGCCGGGGCGGTGGCCGCGGCGCCGGATGGGTCGGTGTACTTCGCCCCGCTGGTGCGCGACGAGATTCGCAAATACAGTCCGGCAGGCGAGCTGCGCTGGACGGCGCAGCGGGGACTGGCGGGAACGGAGTCCGATCCGGTATTCCTGCCGCCCCCGCGGGGGAGTACGGAGCTGCAGCTGCGAAGCCGGCTCGTGAACGTGGCGCTCGTGCTCGGGCCCGACGGCCGGTTGTACGCCCTCGGCTCGGACGATTCGAGCGCGACCAGGCTGCGGCTGGACGTGGTGGACACGGCGAGTGGGGCAATCGTCGCGACCCGGCACCTGGGCGCGAGGCAAACCGCGGTCGCGCTCGATCGGAGCGGTGCGCTCGTCCTGCTCGACGCGGATTCGCTCGTGGCGGCCGCTCCGGCGGCGCCCGGCGGTCGCGAGCCGTTCACGCCCGCCTTCTCCCTGCCCGATCTCACGGGCGACACGCTCACGACCGCGACGTTCCGGGGGAAGGTGACGCTCGTGAACTTCTGGGCCTCGTGGTGCGACCCCTGCCGCGAGGAGTTCCCCCACATGGCCGCGTTGTATCGCGAGTTGGACCGCAAGGACTTCGCGATCGCGGCGATTTCGGATGACGTGGACACGGGCAAGATGCTCGCCTTCGTGCGTCAGTTCCGGCCCCCGTTTCCGATCCTGGTGGGGGGCGGTCGGATGAAGCAGACGTATCACTACCGGGGGCTCCCCTATTCGGTGCTGCTCGACCGGCGCGGACGGGTGATCGAGCGTATCTTCGGCTTCGGCGGGGAGGGCGAGTTCCGCAATCTGCGCGATACTATTGCAAAGGAGGTTCGCGTTCCCTAGCCTTCAGTTCGTGACCGATCCGACCCCGACCCCTCCCGCGTCGCCCGTCGCCATTCCCGTCATCATCGACACCGATCCCGGCATCGACGACATGCTGGCGCTGCTGCTGGCGCTCTGCTCGCCGGAGCTCGACGTCCGTGGGATATCGGTCTCGTACGGCAACACGGTGGTCGAGAACGCCTACCGCAACGCGGTCGTGATCGTGCGACGGGCGGGCAAGCGGACCACTCTGGGCGTGGGGGCGCGGCGCCCGCTGGCCCGGCCGCTCGCGGTGGCGAGCGACACGCACGGCGAATCTGGGCTCGGCTACGCGGCGCTCCCTCCGGCGGGCGTGATCCTCGATTTCGTCAAGTCGCTCGACCGGCTGCTCACCGACCAACCCGAGCCGGTCACCCTGGTGACGCTCGGCCCGGTGACGAGTCTGGCGCTGGCGCTGCGGCGCGACGCGGCGCTGGTGCGCGACAAGGTGAAGCGTCACCTCGCGATGATCGGGAACGTGGCCGCACAGGGCAACACGACGCGCTACGCCGAGTTCAACGCGTGGTGCGATCCCGAGGCGCTCGACGTCGTGCTGCGCGCCGAGCTGCCGACCGAGATGGTCGGCCTGGACGTGACGCGCCAGCTGGTTCTCACGCCCAATGAAGTCACCCGCCTGGCCCACTCCGGCGCCGCGCAGGCGGTGTGGATGCAGGACGCGCTCCGCTTCTACATGGAGTTTCACAAGCGGCAGGAGGGACTGGATGGCTGCATCGTGAATGACGTGCTGCCGATCGCCGAGCTGGTGCATCCCGGCGCCCTAAAGTTCGAGGAGCAGCGGCTCACGGTGGATCTGGACGACGCCGACCACCGCGGGCACACGCGGGTCGACCCGGAGGGCGCGCGGGTGAAGGTCGCGACGCGAGTGGAGCTCGGGCCGGTGCGGCGGTTGCTCTCGGAGCGCGTGTTCCGCTGGGCGACGCGCTCCGCGGCGACGCCGATCGCCTCCGAAGAGGTCCAGGTCTGATGGCGCTGCCGCGGAAGGTCACCGTGATCGGCGCGGGGGATATCGGGTGCGGTTGGGCCGCCCTGTGCGTCGCGGCGGGGTGGCCGGTGACGCTGTTCGACGCCAGCGCGCAGGGACTCGAGCGGGCCGAGGTGGAGGTGCCCCAGCGGGCCCGCGCGCTGGTAGAGCAGGGGCGGGCCAGTCAGGGGATCGTGGAGCGGGGGCTGCTCGAGTTCGTGCAGGCGCGCAGCCTGCTCCAGGCCGTGAAGGACGCAGACTGGGTGGCTGAGGCGATCGCCGAAGACCTGCTCGCCAAGCAGCGGTTGTTCGAGTCGATCGAGCAGGTGGCCGGGCACGAGGCCCTGCTCACCAGCTCCTCGAGCGGCCTCCCGCCCGGCGACATCTTCGCGCGCTGCCGGCGCCAGGATCGCTGCCTCGTGGCCCATCCGCTCAATCCGCCGGAGCTCATTCCTCTGGTCGAGCTCGTGCCCGGGCCGCGGACCACCCAGGCGGCGGTGGCCCGCGCCCAGGACTATCTGCGCTCGCTGGGGCGGATGCCGATTCTCCTGAAGAAAGCCGTCCCGGGCTACGTGGTGGGGCGGATTGCCGCTGCGGTGTGGCGACAGTGTATCGATCTGGTCCTCGAGGGCGTGATCGACGTGGACGAGCTGGACCGGGCCGTGTCGCTCGGTCCAGCGCTGGGTTGGGCCGCCGCGGGCCCACATCTCACCTATCATCTGGCCGCGGGCGACGGCGGTGTCACGCTGTTTCTGCAGCAGCTGTTGGCGACATTCGAGGACTGGTGGGGTCAACTCGCCACCTGGCAGCGGCTCGAGCCGGAGCAGCAGCGCGCGCTGATACACAGCGTGGAGCGGGCGTACAAGAACAAGCTGGGCACGCTGCGGGAAGCCCGCGATCGGCGCTTGGGGGCCATCTTGCGAGCGTTAGAGCAAGCTCGCACGACCTAGCGTGCTATTTCTTTTCTGCCCGGACCATGAGCACCGGGATTTTAGTGACGTGTCGTAAAGCTGTCGCGGTGCTGCCTCTTACTACATCCCCCAGCAGGCGATGGCCGTGCGTGGCCATGGCGATCAAGTCGCAGCCTTCCCGTTCTCCAGCGGCGGCGATCTCGGTGGCGGGGTCACCTCCGGCGAGCACGGCGTCGGCATCGAACCCCTCGGCGGTGAGTCGGGCACAGATCTGCTCGAGGTAGGCCCGGTCGTCGCGCATCTCCTCCGACTCGCGCAGGTCGAGCTCGCGAATGTTGCGGGCCACCCAGCCGTCCGCCACGTGGATCAGGACGAGCGCCGAGCCCATGTCCCGGGCCAGCGCGCGCACGTGGGTGAGGATCGTCTCGTCGGCGGGGGAATGCTCGAGCGGGACGAGAATGCGGCGGTACATCACCGCAGCCCGCCGAACGCCTGCACCAGCACCAGGGCGTTGAGCGCCGCGATGACGACCGCCACGCCATAGGCGAGCGTCTTGAGCCACGCCGGGTTCACGAACTCCCCCATCTTGGCCCGGTCCGAGGTGAACTGCACCAGGGGGAACACGGCGAAGGAGAGCTGCAGGCTGAGGATCACCTGACTGAGAATTAGGAGTCGCGCGGTGCCGTTCTCCCCGAAGAAGATAGCGGTGAGCGCGGCGGGCACAATCGCGATGCCCCGTGTGATCAGGCGACGCAGCCAGGGCCTGAGCCGGATGTTCAGAAACCCTTCCATCACGATCTGGCCGGCGAGCGTGCCGGTCAGGGTCGAGTTCTGGCCGGAGGCGAGCAGGGCGAACGCGAACACGGCGCTCGCGCCGGTCACGCCCAGGAGCGGCGTGAGCAGCTGGTAGGCCTGCTGGATCTCGGCCACGTCGGTGCGACCGGCGCGATGGAACGTCGCCGCCGCGACGACCAGGATGGCGGCATTGATGAACAGCGCCAGGCTCAGCGCCACGGTGGAGTCCAAAAAAGCGTAGCGCACGGCCATGCGCCTGCCCGCCGCCGACTCTTCGTAGCGCCGCGTCTGCACGATGGACGAGTGCAGGTAGAGGTTGTGCGGCATGACCGTGGCGCCCAGGATGCCGATCGCGATGTACAGCTTGGCCGGATCACGCACGATCGCGAGAGTCGGGACGAAGCCTGGCACCACGGCCCCGAGCGCGGGGCGGGCGATGACGATCTCGAACAGGAAGCAGCCGGCGATGGTGGCGATGAGCGCAACCACCAACGCCTCGAGCAGACGGAAGCCCTTGTGCTGCAGGAACAGCACCAGCAGCACGTCGAGCGCCGTGATCACTATCCCCACCGGGAGCGGAATTCCGAACAGCAGGTTCAGCGCGATCGCGGAGCCGATCACCTCCGCCAGGTCGCAGGCGGCGATGGCGACTTCGCACAAGATCCACAGAGCGAGCGTCGCGGGACGGGAATAGTGGTCGCGGCACGCCTGCGCCAGGTCCCGTCCCGTCACGATGCCGAGCTTGGCGGCGAGGCCCTGCAGCAGAATCGCCATCAGATTCGAGATGAGAATGACGCTCAGCAGCGCGTAGCCGAACGCCGAGCCACCCGCCAAGTCGGTGGCCCAGTTGCCCGGATCCATGTAGCCCACGGCCACGAGATAGCCCGGGCCCGCGAACGCGAGCGCCCGGCGCCACCAGGTGCGGGCATCGACGGGAACCGAGCGGTACGCCTCGGCGAGGCTCGGGGCGAGGCGCGGACGCCGCCACCCCGCGTCGGGCTTAACGAGCGGCCGCGCCATACCCGTCCACCGGCACCTGACGGCACCACAACAGCTGCGCCAGCTCTCGTCCCACCACCCGCGGATCGCCCGATGGCACCAGGGCGATCGTGGTCGGCCCGTTGAACGGCTGGCGCTCGTTCACCGTGAGCAGCACGCCGGGCGTGAGGCCCTGCTCCGCCAGGTAATGCAGCCGCGCCGCGTCCTGCGTCCCGACCTGGCGCAGCTCGAGCTTCAAGCCGACCGCCGCATCGGCGAGCGAGACCAGCTCGGCTTCTTCGATCTCTCCCGCCGCCGTCGGGATGGGGGCGCCGTGCGGGTCGTACAACGGCTGCCCCAGGGCGCTGGCCATGCGCTCGACCAGCTCGTCCGACACGGCGTGCTCCAGCTGCTCCGCTTCGGCATGCACGCCGCCCCAGTCGTAGCCCAAGTGCTGCATCAGATAGAGCTCGAGGATGCGGTGGCGGCGGATCATCTTCAGGGCCGCGCGCCGGCCCTGCGCGGTGAGCTGCACGCCGCGATACGGCACGTGCTCGATCAAGCCGGTCTCCGAGAGCCGCTTGACCATGCCGCTCACCGAAGGCGGAGCCACGTCGAGCATGGCGGCGATGTCGCTCGTCGCCGCGAAGCCCCCCTGGTTCGACAGATGGTAGATGGCCTTGAGGTAATCTTCGACCGACCGCGTGAGGGGCGGGCCGGCGTCTTTGATAAGCGCGTGCATGCCGATTCTCCCTGCCGGAAAGGCGCGCGAAATAGCTGGGCCGCGCCCCAGGTATGAGGCGGCAGCACAACAATTTAAATCCTATCTTTAGGCTATACTAATCTGATGATATTGTCAAGCAAATATGGGGATTCGCGGTGGCTAGACTTTAGTGATTATGTGGACAAATGGCGTCAGGATGCGCTCTGTCATGCCCCAGATGATGTCCTCGCCGAGGCGATAGGCCGGGAATGTCCGCACAGCGTCGCTGAGGGAGAGCGTCACCTGCGATCGCACGGCGGGCTCGGACAGCCGGGCGAGCGCCACCCAAAACGCCCGCTGCACCTCGACGTTGGTCGTGAGCACGGGGCGGCGCGACAATGCGAACACGAACGGCCGCACGATGACCGGTGGGAGCGTCACGGTGCGCGGCACGAGATCATCGAGCACGCCGAGCCGCTCCGCGGCAGCGAGCTCCACCCCCGTCTCCTCGCGTGTCTCGCGCACCGCGGTCGCGAGCAGGTCGCGGTCCTCGGGATCCTGATGCCCGCCGGGAAACGCGATCTGGCCCGACCACGGGTCGCCGGCGCGCTCGGCGCGCTTGATCATCAGGATCTCGGCGCCTGCGGGACCGTCGACCAGGACCAGGGAAACCGCGGCGGGGCGTGCGCCCGCCGCCTCGGCCGGTTGCGGGTGATGACCCGCGAGCGCCCGCCGCACGGCGGCGAGCGTGATCACACCAGGTGCTGCGTCAGCCATTGCACCACCGCGGCCACGTCGCGCACGGTCGGGCCGGGGAATCGCGCCCCGGCTGCGACGCGCGTGAGGACGATCGATCCGTCGTCCCGGCGCTCGACCAGTCCGTAGCGCGCCGCGCGGAGACCGAGCGCACCGCGCTGCAATGCCTCGAGCACCAGGTCCAAGTCTCCGGACGCCTGCGCATCGAACGTGACCGTCGCGAAGCCCGCCCGCGCCAGCCGACCAGCGAGCGCGGCGGACGCGCCCGGCAATACGACAACGGGCCGGTCAGTGCCCGCGCTCGTGACCTCGACGGACACGGTGGGAAGCCGGAAGGTTTGCCGTGCGGGTGTGGCCAGGGTGTCAGCCGTTCTCAGAGCGTGGTAAATAATAGCGTGCGACTCCACGTCTCGATGGCGGTCGGGTTGATCGCGGGGCTCGCCCTGGGCATCGCGGCCGCCGTCACCAGGTCACCGCTGCTGCTCTCGGTCTCGGCGCTGCTGCGGCCGGTGGGCACGTTGTTTCAGAACCTGCTGTCGATGGTGGTGATTCCGCTCGTCGTGACAGCGCTGTTCCTGGGCGTCGCGGGGCTGGGCGACGTGGGGCGACTGGGCCGGCTGGGCGTCCGGACGCTCGGCTTCTTCTGCGCCACAACCATCGTCGCGATCCTCATCGGCTTCGGCGTGGCGGCGCTGCTCTTACCACTCGCGCCCGTCAATCCCGACCAGCAAGCGGCCCTGCGTCAGATGGCCGCCGCCGACTCCGGGGGCGTGCGGCACGCCGCCGAGCAAGTCACGACCGGCGCCCGGTTCATCGTGGATTTGATCCCCGCGAATCCGGTGCGTGCCGCGGTGGACGGGAACCTCCTCCCCCTGATCGTGTTCGTGACGATCTTCGCCGTCGCGGCCGCCGCGTTGCCCGACGAGAAACGCCGCTCACTTACCGAGCTCGCGGAGGTGGCCACGCAGGCGCTGATCCGCATCGTACGGTGGGTGCTGCTGCTCGCCCCGCTCGGCATCTTCGCGATCGTCGCCAGCTCGGTGGCGCTGTTCGGCGTGCGCCTGATCGTAATGATGGCGATGTTCATCGCCACCGTGATCGCGGGGCTCACGCTGCTCATCGCGGCGGTGTACCTGCCCGCCGTCCTGCTGGTCGCGCGGCTCGGCGCGCGGCGCTACCTCGGGGCCGTGCGCGCCCCGTTGCTGATGGCGTTCTCGACCACGTCCTCGCTCGCTACGCTCCCGGTCATGCTCGACGCCGCGGAGAGCGACCTCAGGATCTCACGTCCGGTCGCGAGCTTCGTGCTCCCCCTGGGCGCGAGCATCGGCCGGGGTGGGAGCGCTCTGTTCCAAGCAGTCGCCGTACTGTTCGTGGCCCGGCTGTACGGCGTGTCGCTCGGCGTCGGGAGCATGTTCCAGGCGGGGGCCGCGGTGTTCCTCGCCTCGCTCACCGTCGCGAGCGTGCCGTCGGCGAGCATCGTGAGCCTCGTCCCCGCATTCGCCGCCACCGGGCTTCCCTTGGCCGGCCTGCAGCTGCTGCTCGGGCTCGATCGCGTCCCCGACATGTTCCGCACCATGACCAACGTGTTCGGGACGCTCACCGCGGCGACCGTGGTGGGCGCGGTGGAAGGAGACAAGCTCGGGTGACGTGGTGCATCCCCGCCGCGTACGCGCTGTTTTTGGCGCTGCTCGTCTACCGCTACGCCACGCGCCGCCCCCGTCTGACAGATTGGCCGCCCCAGACCGGCGGCGCGCTCGTCTCGGTGATCGTCCCGGCGCGAAACGAAGCCGACAACATCGAGGCGTGCGTGCGCTCGATCCTCGCGACGGCCTACCGGCCGCTCGAGGTGATCGTGGTGGACGACCGCTCGACCGACGGCACGGCGGCGATCGTGGAGCGGATGGAGGGAGTGCGGCTGGTGCGCGGAGCGGAGCTGTCGTCCGGATGGTTCGGCAAGCAGTGGGCGCTGGTGCAGGGCTATCGAGTGGCGCGAGGAGAGCTGTTGCTGTTCGTCGACGCCGACACGCGTCAGCACCCGGAGCTCATTGGCCGGGCGGTGGGCGTGCTCACGACCGAGCGGGTCGCGCTCGTGAGTGTGATCTCGCGCCAGGAAATGGTGACCTTCTGGGAGCGGCTGGTACAGCCGCACGTGTTCGTCGCCCTTGCGGCGCGCGTGGGCGACCTGCGACGCATCAACCGGACTCGGGTGGAATGGGACGCGATCGCGAACGGCCAGTTCATCCTGACGACTCGTGCGGCGTACGAGACCGTGGGCACACACCAGGCCGTGAAGGAAAGCGTGGTGGACGACATGGCGTTGGCCCAAGCCTATGTCAGACACCATCTCGACATCTTCCTGACACACGGGGAGCAGTACATGGTCACGCGCATGTACCGCAGCCTCGCCCGCATCGAGGAAGGGTGGACCAAGAACCTCGCCACCGGTGTGCCGCTCGCCTTTCCGCCGATTCCGTTGGTGCGGCAGGTCGCGCCTCATGTCATGTGGTTGCCGGCCTTGCTGTGGATCGTGCCGCCGTTGGCCTGGATGGTGTTCACGTGGTGGTGGGCGGCTGTCACGACCCTGATCTCACTTGCGATCTGGGTTGCCGTGTACTGGGCGGACGGTGCGCCGCTCTGGTATGCGCTGCTCTACCCGTTCGGCGCGGGTGTCGTGGCGTGGATCATGATGCGGTCGGCGTGGCGCGGATCGAAGCGGGTGCAGTGGCGGGGTCGGGTCTACACGCCGCAGGCCTGAAACACCGGCGGATGATCCCCCCGCTGCAGCAGGTCGTGCAGCATCTCGTGCTCCACCAGCTGGCGGTCGTTGCGCCACCGATAGGCGAGGTAGATCGTGTGTGGTGGCTGCCACCAGCCATCGCAGCGGCCTTCGTAAGCGGGACAGGGGTAGTCCACGCCCGGCACCTCGTACCATTCCAGGCGATCGAACTTGCCCCAGAGGCCGGCGCACGCCTCGATCGCGCTCCACCACGTCTGGTACTCGGCGGGTGGCGTGAATTCGACCGCGCCCGCAGGAGCGAAGCTGTCGAGGCAGCCGAGCAGCAGCGCGAGGGGAAGCCATACCTGGGGCTTCCGAGCGAAACGCTTCAGAAGTACACCGTCGCGGTGAACGACAATCCTTGAAACGCCCCGCCGTATGCCCAGTGCGTTTCCCGATCCCCCGCGTTGTCGCGACCCTGCGAGCGCTCGTACGTGAAGGAGGCCGTAGCGGCGCCTCCCAGGCTGAGCCGCGGACTGACGAGATAAATGCCGCCGAGCTCCGCGAATGCCCCCGCGTCCCATCCGTTGTCGCAGAAGCTGACAATGACGGTGTTTCCCTGGCAGGCGTGTGTATACCCGCCGAGCACGCCCAGTGTTTGAAAACTCGCGACGACCTTCCCGCGCGCCTGATAGAACCGACGGCCGACACGCGTGTTCACCGTCGCGCTCGAGGTGAAGCCATCTGACAGGAGCGAGTCGCCGCGGTGAGCCGTGCTATGCGTGTGGCCGCCGCTCAAGTGGAAGTCGAGCACCCAGGCGCGCGTCGGTGTCGTGAACTTGACGAAGCCGAGGCTCGCGAAGCTCGCTCCCGCACCGAACTGGGCGGCCCACTGACCGCGGTGAAACGGTGTGGTATCGGGGGTCACGCCCTGACCGGACGCGACCGCGGGTGATAGCCAGACGACGAGGCACACGGCGGATGGGAAGCGCAACACCGGGGAGCTCCTCAGAAAGCGAGGGGGTCTAACTTAGACGGCTCAAAGGACGCCGGCCACTCGTCCCGCGAGCGCCACTCCAACCATTGCGCTCGCGGCTGCTGAACCAAGGTGGAGGAGCGTGACCCAACGCGCGCTGCGGCCGGCCGCGAGCCGCACCATCCCGGCTAGCGAGAACGACACGCACAGCATGCCGATCGTCGTGCCGGCGGCGAAGGCGAGGAAATAGGCGAGCTGCGCCCCACGCGTGGGCGCGGCGGCGACGAGCAGCAGCAGGAGCGCGGCGCTGCCGGCGAGCCCATGCAACAGGCCGAACCCGAGGGAACGCCCGGCGTCGCCGCGCGGGTGCGCGTGCCGGTGCGCGACGCCGTGAGCATGACTGTGGAGATGGAGGTGGGGCTCTCCGCCCTGGCCGTGGGCGTGTACGTGGAGATGCCACCGCCCGCGCGCATAGCGCCACAACACCGACCCACCGAGAGCGATCAGCAGCAGGGCCACCAGAAAATCGGCCGCCGGGGCGAAGCGTGCGGGCAGGGTCAGCCCGAACAGGATGATCGCGCCCACTACCACCCCGACGCTCACGGTGTGCCCCAGGGCCCAGGCGAGGCCCAGCCGGCAGGCGTCGAGCAGCCGCCCCTGGCGGGTGGCCAGGGTCGAAACCGCCGCCAAGTGGTCCGGCTCGAAGGCGTGTCGCAGCCCGAGCACGAGGCCGAGGCCGGCGAGGGCCGATAGGCTCGTGGTCACGGCTCGCAATCTACCCGATCCGCTACAACCTTTCACCCCTAAGCCATATCGAATCAGGCACATGGAGCTCACCACTCCCGGGGTGGCGACACTGCGCAGGGATCTCAACCAGACGGGGCGGGACGCGGAAACAGCCGACGTGGCGCTCGCCGCTTCCGGGGACGGGCGGGCGTTCGAGCGGTTGTACCGTACGCACGTCGCGCGCATTCACAGCCTGGCCCGGCGGATGACCGGGGAGGAGCACGCGGACGATCTCACGCAGGACGTGTTCGTGCGGGCGTGGAGCAAGCTCTCGACGTTTCGCGCGGAGGCGGCGTTCGGGACATGGCTGCACCGCCTCGCGGTGAACGTCATCCTGGCCCGGCGGACCACGATCGGCACGGAGCGCGGCCGCTACGACGACTCGGAGGGCGCATTGGACGGCGCGGCGGGCCGAGCGCACACGGCGGAGCTGTCGCTCGATTTCGAGGCCGCGCTCGAGCAGCTGCCTGACGGAGCCCGGCAGGTGTTCGTGCTGCACGACATCGAGGGCTACCGTCACGAGGAGATCGCCGAGCTGCTGGGGATCGTGCCGGGGACGTCGAAATCGCAGCTGCATCATGCGCGCATGGCGTTGCGCCGGCATCTGGAGTAACGCGGAACGCGGAACTGAGAAGGGAGCCTGAATGAGCGATACCTGGACAAACCGACTCTCCGAGTACTTGGACGGCGATCTTCCCGAGAAGGAACTCGCGGGGCTCGAGGCGCACCTGCCGGGCTGCGCCGACTGCCGCGCGACGCTGCAGCAGCTGCGCCGGGTCGTGGCCCGCGCGCAGGCGCTGGACGACAGGCCCCCCACGGCGGACCTCTGGCCCGCGATCGCGCGACACGTCGGGGTGGTGAGTCTTGACGCCCGGCGGGCGCGCCGACGTTTGTCCTTCACCGTCCCGCAGCTCGCCGCCGCCGCGGTCGCGCTGGCCCTGCTCTCGGCGGGCTCGGCGTGGCTCCTCGGCCACCGGCCGACGCCGACGCAGGCCCCGCAGGCGACCACGACCCCAAGCCCGATCTTGACGAACGTCGGCACCTACGAGGCGAATCCCAGATACGCGGCGGCGGTGGCGAGCCTGGAGCGCGTGCTGGCCCAGGGTCGCAGCCGGCTCGATACGGCCACGGTGCGCGTGATCGAGAAGAACCTCGGGATCATCGACCGCGCGATCCGCGACGCGCAGAGCGCGCTGGCCGCGGACCCGGCGAACTCATATCTGAATCTGCACCTGGCCCAAGAGATGCGGCGCAAACTGGAGCTGCTGCGGCAGGCGGCGGCACTCGCGGGCGCGCGGACCTAGAGGAGGACGGACGAGATGCTCACGACCCTGGCGACGCTGGCAGGCCTCGCGCTCGCGCAACAGACCGACACGACGGTCCCCGTGCGGGCGGGCGCCCGCCTCGAGGTGAACAACTTCGGCGGGGAGATCGCCGTCAAGACGTGGAGCAAGAGCGCGGTGCGGATCGCGGCGAGCCACTCGAGCCGGGACCGCATCACGATCGACGCGTCGGACCAGGTGGTACGGGTGAAATCGGAGAGCCGGCGCGGGCCGTCCCAGGTGGTCGATTACGAGATCACGGTCCCCGCCGCCATGGCGCTGGCCCTGTCCGGGGTCTACACCGACATCTCGGTCGAGGGGAGCCAGGGGGAGATCACGGCCGAGACGGTCCAGGGCACGGTGAACGTCTCGGGCGGCGTCGGCACCGTCTCGCTCAAGTCGGTGCAGGGCGACGTGACACTCGAGAAGGCACGCGGCCGTATCGACCTGAGCAGCGTGAACGAGACGATCAAGGCGAGCCAGATCTCGGGCGACGTCTCGGCGGAGACGGTGAACGGCGACATCTCGCTCGTGCAGATCGAGTCCGCCAACACGGAAGCGACCACGGTGAACGGCGACGTGACGTACGACGGGATCATCAAGGACGGCGGGCGCTACCGCTTTTCGACGCATGACGGCGACCTGCGGGTGTCGATCCCCGAGAAATCCAGCGTCTCCGTGTCGGTCTCGACGTTCAACGGTGATTTCAGCGCCTGCTTCCCGGTGCAGCTGACCGGCAAGACCAAGCACCGTTTCAGCTTCACGATCGGCTCGGGGAGCGCGCGGCTGGAGCTCGAATCGTTCAATGGGGACATCCGGCTGTGTCGTCCCGGCCAGCTGGGCAAGGACAAGGACTGGCGGGTCAAGGACAAGGACTGGGACAAGGACCACGACAACGACCACGAGGAGGAATGACCATGCGCTTGGCCACGCTCGCGCCGCTCGTCATCGCGGCCGCCCTGCCGTTCGCCCGCCCCGCGGCGGCCCAGGGTGAGTTCCACTGGAAGGCCCAGCTTGCCGCGGGCAAGACGATCGAGATCAAGGGCGTGAACGGGGACATCGACGCCGTCGCCGGCTCGGGTGAGGTCGAGGTAACGGCCGTGAAGCATGCGCACCGCAGCGACCCGGACGAGGTGAAGATCGAGGTCGTGCAGCACGAGGATGGGGTCACCATCTGCGCAGTGTACCCGAGCGACGGCGCGCGCGAGAACACCTGCGAGACGGGCGAGCACGGTCACATGAGCACGCATGACAACGACGTGAGAGTGAACTTCACCGTCCGGGTGCCGGCGGGCGTGCGATTCGTCGGCCATACGGTCAACGGCGAGGTGGAGGCGGCCAACCTGTCGGGCGACGTGGAAGCGCACAGCGTGAACGGCAGCATTCGGGTGTCCACGTCCGGCAGCGCGGAGGCCTCGACGGTGAACGGCTCGATCACGGCGTCGATGGGCCGCGCCCAATGGACCGACGCGCTCGAATTCCATACCGTAAACGGCGGGATCACCCTCAACCTGCCTGCCAACGTGTCGACGGAGGTGCGCGCCAGCACGGTGAACGGCGACATCGAGACCGACTTCCCGCTCATGGTCACCGGTCGCCTGGGACCCCGCCGCGTGACGGGCACGATCGGCAGCGGCGGCCGGCGGTTGGCGCTCGAGAC
>DATNOR010000021.1:0-24284 GCA_035601235.1 Gemmatimonadales bacterium | reverse complement strand
ACGCGCGTGTAGCGCCTCAACCGAGCCAGGTAGTCGTCACACGCCGCGCGGACGCCCGCGTCACGGACGCGGCCGACCGCGACGACACGATACTGCATCAGGCATACATCCCACGCAGCCGGTGCATCGCCGCCACACGGTCGACGGCCAGCATGTAACAGGCGATGCGAGTCGAGACCTTGTGCTTCTCGACGATGGCCATCACCTCGTGGAACGACCGGGTCATGATCGACTCGAGTCGCCGGTTCACCGTGTCTTCGTCCCAGAAGTAGCCGCCGCGGTCCTGTACCCATTCGAAGTAGCTGACGGTCACCCCGCCCGCGTTCGCGAGGATGTCGGGAATCACGAAGATGCCCTTCTTTTCGAGGATCTCGTCCGCGGCCGCCGTGGTGGGACCGTTCGCCCCCTCGCAAATCACCTTGGCCTTGATCTGCGGCGCGTTCTTGCGCGTGATGACGTTCTCGGTCGCGGCCGGCACCAGCACGTCACACTCCGCCGTGAGCAGCTGATCCTTGGCGATCGCATCGGCCTGGGGGTAGCCGGCCAGCTGGCGGTGCTCCCGCACCCACTTGAGGAGATCGGGAACGTCGAGCCCCTTGGCGCTGTACAGCGCCCCGGACTTGTCCGAGACTCCGACGATCAGGGCCCCCTCTTTCGCCATCAGGTCCGCCGCGACCGATCCCACGTTGCCGAATCCCTGCACGGCGACCCGCGCCCCCTTGAGCGTCATCCCCAGCTTCCCGAGTGCCTCACGAGTGACGATCATGCACCCCCGGCCCGTCGCCTCGCGGCGCCCGAGCGAGCCACCCATCTCGATCGGCTTGCCGGTCACCACCGCCGTCACCGTGTGGCGGTGATGCATGGAGTAGGTGTCCATGATCCAGGCCATCACCCGCTCGTTGGTGTTCACGTCGGGGGCCGGGACGTCGGAGTCGGGACCGAGGGTTTCGATGATGCTCGCCGTGTAGCGGCGTGTGACGCGCTCCAGCTCGTTCAGCGACATCGTGCTCGGATCACACACCACCCCGCCCTTCGACCCGCCGAACGGGATGTTCACGAGCGCGCACTTCCAGGTCATCCAGGCGGCGAGCGCCTTGACCTCCTCCAGCGTGACGTTCAGGTCGAAGCGGATGCCGCCCTTCGCGGGCCCGCGTGACGTGTTGTACAGCACGCGGTACCCGGTGTAGACGTCGAGCTCCCCCGAGTCGCGCAACACGGGCACCGACACGATGATCTGCTTTTCGGGATTGCGGAGGACCTTGTACAGGCCGGGATCGAGGTTCAGGAGCTGCGCGGCGTGGTCGAACCGCTCCATCATGGCTTCGAAGGGATTCTCCTCGGCCAGGAACGTGTCCTTGTCCGGTCGAATGATCACCGGCGGGGATTGCGGCTTGATCGCAGGTTCGCTCATGTCCCTCGCGCACCAGTGGGCTCTCAGGAACGTCCGGCCGGCCCGAGCGCGGCGTCCAAGGCCTGCTCGAGCACCCGGCCATCGCGCTCCCAGCGGACGCCGAGCACCGCGACCAGCGGTTCCGGGATCCCCTCCGGCCAGCGGCCGCGGAGCTTCACGGCATCTTTTTCAGTGACTACAACATAACCGCCCGCTGCCGCGGCCCGCACGAGCCGCCCGAGATCGCTCGGGCCGTACGCGTGATGATCTTGATACGCCAGCAGTTGCACCCGCGCTCCCGCGGCGGCAAGCTGCGCCGCGAAGCTCGCCGGGTCCGCGATGCCGGCGGCCGCCACGACGTCGTGCCCCGCGAGGATCCCGAGCCCCGAGTGCGTTCCAGACTGTATCCCCTCGAGGCGCTCGAGCGTGAGCCATGCGATGGCGATCGGCGTCCCGGGCCGACGGCGGGCGAGCCGCCCGGCGACCTCCACCGCGGCGGGCGCCGGCGCATGTTTCCGGGTCACGACGATCAGGTCCGCGCGGCGCAGCGCTTCCCACCGCTCGCGCCACGGACCAGCCGGCAACGGCCAGGGCGACCCTGCCCAGCTCTCGGCGCTGACGACGGCGACGTTCACGTCGCGCGCGACTCCCAGCAGCTGGTACGCGTCGTCCAGCACGAGCACGCGGGCTCCGGCCGCCCGCGCCGCCGCCGCGCCCGCGACGCGATCGGGGTTCGCCACCACCACCGCCTCGGGCACGAGCCGGCGGTGCACCAGCGGCTCGTCGCCGCCGTACCCGCGGAGCAGAATCCCCGGCTTCCATCCCCGGCGCGCGTAGTAGGCCGCGATCCAGGCGGCGAGCGGCGTCTTCCCCGTGCCTCCGACTGACAGGTTCCCCACGGCGATCGTCGGCAGGGACAGACGCACCACGCCGCCGCCGGCGTAGCGGGCGGCGCGGACCCGCATGGCGGCCCAATACACGCCGGCCAGCGGCACGAGCGGTAGCCGCGCCACGCGCGCCGCCGGCGACGTCCCCCACAACCACCGTACGACGCGAGCCGCGCTCACCCGTCCCCCTTCCCCCTTCCCTCGTCCCCATACGTCACACGCTCCAGGTCCTGCTCGGCGCGGGTGAGCGCCTGGCGTAGCGCGGCCTTGCCCTCGTCGACTAAGAACGGCGGGCTGTACACGATGTCTACGGCCGCGAACGGACGCGGCAGGCAAAAGCGATCCCACGACCGGATCCACCAGGCGGACGACGTACGCGCGCCGGCGGCGATCACCAGGGCTTTGGCGTGCTGGGCGGCCGCCAGGGCGCCCGGCTTCATCCGCTCCGCCGGGCCGCGCGGCCCGTCCGGGGTCAGCGCCACCTCTCCTCCCTGCCGCAGGTGGCGCACCAGGCCCAGCAGCCCCACGTCGCCGCCGCGCTTGGACGAGCCGCGCACCACACGGTATCCCCAGCGCTCCGACAGCTCGGCGAGGTATCCCCCGTCCCGATGACGGCTGATGAGCACGGCCATGCCTTCGTTGCGGCGATGATAGAGCAAGGGGAGGATGCGACTGTGCCACAGCACGTAGATCACCGGGCGGCCGCTGGCGCGCGCCGTCGTCACGTGCTCCCACCCCCGTACCCGGTAGCGCCACGTCGCCGCGAGCAGGCGCACGAGCCCCGCCAGGAGCGTCGTCACCCCGCGAGCTCGGCGGCCAGGGCGGCGACGCGCTCCGAGGCGCCCGGCGGCCCGAGCCGCTCCCGTACCAGGGCGAGCCCCTCGCGCTGGCGGCGGGCCGCGTCGCTCCCGGGGTCGAGCAGCGGCAGCACCGCGTCCGCCAGCGCGGCGGGCGTGGCCGCGCTCTGCAGGAACTCCGGCGCCACCTCGCGCTCCGCGATCAGGTTCACCAGGCCGACGTGGGGCACCTGCAGCACGCGGATCGCGATCGCGAAGGACACGGGATTGAGCCGGTAAGCGATCGCCATCGGGACGTCGGCGAGCGCGGCTTCGAGCGTGGTCGTGCCGGACTTGCACAGCCCGGCCTCGGCGGCGGCGAACACGGTGCGCGGATCGCCCCGATGCAGGCGGATGGCGCCGGCGCCGGGGTAGTGCGCCCGGCCCGTCGCGGCGACCACGACCTGCACCTCGGGCCGCACGGCGACGATCCGAGCCGCGGCGCCGCGGAACGCGGGCCACAGACGGTTCACCTCCTGGGAACGGCTCCCCGGGAACAAGCCCAGCACCGGTCGCGCGGGGTCGAGGCCGAGGGTGCGCCGGGCCTCCACGCGCGGCGGAGGGGGCGGCCGGTCCCGCAGCGGATGGCCCACGAACGTCGCCGCGACTCCGTGATCACGAAAGAACCGCTCCTCGAACGGCAGGATCACGGCCAGGCGCCGCACCGCCGCGAGCCGGCGCACACGCCCCGGCGCCCATGCCCACATCTGCGGGGCGATGTAATACAGCACGGGGATTCCCGCCTCGCGGGCGGCCGCCGCCGCGCGCAGATGGTAGCCCGGATAGTCGACCAGGATCACCAGGTCGTAGCGCTTGGCCCGGAAGGCGTCGCGCACCCGGCCGAGCAGCCGGAGGTGAGCCGGGAGCTTCCACAGCGCCTCGACGAAGCCCACCACGGAAAAGCGCTCCATGCGGTCGAGCACGACGGCGCCCGCGGCCTCGAGATCCGGCCCGCCGAACGCCTCCACCGTAGCGGCGGGGAGGCGGCGCTTGAGCGCGCTCACGACGGCCGCGGCATGCGCATCCCCCGACGGCTCGCCGGCGGAGATGTAAATCCGCGGCGCGCGGCTCATGCCGTTCCAACTGCAGTCGCCAAACGCGTAGCGGACTTGCCGGGAATAGTTGGAACGGCACTCACAGCCGCGTGGCGGCGTGGGGGACCGGGGGCGCGGGTGGTGGAGCGGGCGGCGCGAGGGGGGAAGCCTGAACGGCCGCGGCGACGCGGAACGCGAGCGCCAGGGCCTGCGCTCCTGCGGCGCCCGACACCACGACGTCCTCCTCGCCTCGCACGGCGCGCACGAAGCTCTCGAGCTCGAGCCGGAGCGGCTCCGCCTCGGGAGCCTCGAGCCGCACGTGCTCCACGATCTGCTCGAGTTTCGTGGCGCCCAGACCCTGCCAGCCGGGTTTCAAGCGGAAAAAATCGCCGCTGCCCTGCGCCAGGTCGAGCGAGCAGTAGCCGGTCGGCTGGAAGATGCGCAGCTTGCGCGTGCGCTCACGCGACACCCGGCTGGCCGTGACATTCGCGATGGCGCCGTTGGCGAACTCGAGTCGCGCATTCGCGATGTCGACGTGAGGCGTGAGGATCGCGACTCCTGTGGCGCGAACGTCCGTGACCGGGGCGCGCACCAGCTCCAGCACGAGATCGAGGTCGTGGATCATCAGGTCGAGGATCACGGCGACGTCGGTGCCGCGCGGCTGGAACAAGGCGAGGCGGTCGATCTGGAGGAAGCGGGGCTCGTCCAGATAGGGCGCGGCGGCGCGCACGGCCCGGTTGAACCGCTCTACGTGACCCACCTGCAGCACCACGCCGTGCTCGGCCGCGCACCGCACCAGGTCTTCCGCGCCCGCGAGCGTGTCGGCCAGGGGCTTTTCCATGAGCAGAGCGATCCCCCGCTCCAGCACGGCGCGCCCCACCTCGGCGTGCGCGGGCGTCGGAACGGCCACCGTCACCGCGTCGACGCGATCGAGCAGCGCCGCCATGGTGGGGTGCGCCACCGTGCCGAGCTGCTGCGCCACCTCGGCGGCGCGCGCCGGGTTCTTGTCGTAGATCCCCGAAAATCCCACGCCCGGCATGCGCGAGAGCAGCCGGGCGTGGTGGAACCCGAGCGCGCCGGTGCCGACCACCCCGACCCGGATCGGCGGGGGGGAGGGGCGGGCGCTCACACCAGCACTCCCCGCTGCGACCCTTCGATGAACTTGAGGAAGTTCTCCACCTCGGGGATCTGCGGCAGCTCGGTACGCGCCTTAGCGATGCCCTGGCTCACGGTCATGTCGGAATTGAACAGCAGGCGGTAGGCGCGCTTCAAGGCGAGCTTCACCTCGGGGGAGAAGCCCGCGCGCTGCAGCCCTACCGAATTGAGCCCGTAGAGGTGTACGGGATTGCCCACGGCCTTGGTGTAGGGCGGTACGTCCTGATTGACGCGCGAGCCCCCGCCCACGAACGAGAACGTGCCGATGCGCACAAACTGATGAATCGGCACCAGTCCCGACACGACCGCGCGGTCCTCGATGGTGACGTGCCCGGCCATCTGAACCGCGTTGGCGATGATCACGTCGTTGCCGATGTAACAGTCGTGGGCGAGGTGCACGTACGACATGAGGAAACAGCGCTGCCCCACGGCCGTCTTCCCGGTGGCCGATGTCCCCCGGTTGATGGTGCAGTACTCCCGGATCACGGTGCCGTCGCCCACTTCGACCCAGGTATCCTCGCCCCGGTACTTCAAGTCCTGCGGGTCGTTGCCGAGCACGCTGCCGTATCCGATCCTCACGCCGGTGCCGATCTTGACATTGCGCTCGAGCACCGCGTGCGCGGCGACGTGGCAGCGCTCGCCGATCGTCACCCGCGGTCCGATGATCGCGTACGGCCCGACCGTGACGTCGCTCCCGATGTGCGCGGTGGGATCGACCAGGGCAGTCCGGTGGATCACCGATCGACCACCGTCGCCATCATGTCGGCCTCCGCCACCACCTGCCCGTCCACGTACCCGACGCCTTTCATCTTACACGTCTTGCCGCGGAACTGCAGCATCTCGAGCTCGAAGCGGATCTGGTCGCCCGGCACGACTGGGCGGCGGAATTTGACGTTATCGAGCGACATGAAGTAGACCACCTTGTCCTCGACGTTTTGCCCCTCGAAGTAGCCCATCAAGAGCATGCCGCCCACCTGCGCCATCGCCTCGATGATGAGCACGCCGGGCATGATCGGGTGGCCCGGGAAGTGCCCCTGGAAGAACGGCTCGTTGATCGTGACGTTCTTGATCCCGACGATGCGCTGCTGGCCTTCGACCTCGATGATGCGGTCCACCAGGAGGAAGGGATAGCGGTGCGGCAGCACGTCCATGATGCGCCCGATGTCCATCTTGGGCGCGGCGCCGGTGCGTCGCGCCGCGCGCGCCAGGGCGCGGGCCAGCGCGATGTTGCCGCTGTGGCTGGGCCGCTCGGCCACGACGTGCGCCCGGATCCGCGCGCCCGTAAGCGCCAGATCGCCGATGATGTCCGCCGCCTTGTGGCGCAGGAATTCGTCCGGCCAGCGCAGCTGGGCCCCATTGGCGAGCCCCCGCTCATCGAGCAGGATGGCGTTGGCCTGGGACGCGCCCTTGATCAGCCCCCGCGCCTTGAGCGACTCGACCTCACTCACGAACCCGAACGTGCGCGCGGGCGCCAGCTCCGTGGCGAACGTCTCTGTGGTGACCGTGTAGCTCCCCGACTGGCGCCCGATGAGGGGGTGTGGCCACTCGATCGTCACCGTGAGACGCAGCTCCTTGGCGGGGGCGACGACGTACGTCGAGTCCCCGTCGGTGACCGTGAACGGCGCCGGCACGGTCAGGATGACCGGCTCGCCGCTCGTCTCGGTCGGGCCGGCGTGCGTCAGCGCTTCGAAGTAGGGCTGGACGCTGCCGTCGAGAATCGGCGGCTCGGGGCCCGTGAGCTCGACCGTCAGGTCATCGATCTCGTGGGCCGCGACCGCGGCGAGCACGTGCTCGACCGTGTGGATGGTCGTCTCGCCCTTGCCGATCGCCGTGCGCCGCTCGACCGCCTCGACCTCCGAGAGCCGGGCCGGCACCTCGGGCTTCCCCGCCAGATCGACGCGCCGGAACACGATCCCCTGCCCCGCGGGCGCGGGCAGGAACGTGGCTTCGGTGCGCGCTCCGGTGTGCAACCCGGTGCCCGAAACCGCCGCCTTGTGCTTGATGCTGCGCCTAGTGCTGGGAGCCATCGGTCCGCTGCACGAGTGCCTCGAGCTCGTCCACGATCTGCGCCAGCCGGTACAGGGCGCCCTGGGCCCGGAGAAACTCGCGGTGCTGGCGCGCCGGATACCCCGACACCGTGGCGCCTGCGTCGATGTCCCCGATCACCCCTCCCTGCACCGTGACGCGCGCGCCGCGCCCGATCGTCACATGGTCGGCGAGGCCAGCCTGGCCCGCCAGGAAGACGTCGTCTTCGACGTGGGTGCTGCCCGCGATTCCCGCCTGACCGGCGATCAGACAGCGCGCCCCGATGCGGCAGTTGTGGCCGATCTGCACGAGGTTGTCGATCTTCGTCCCCGGGCCCACGACGGTGTCGTCCACGCTGCCGCGATCGATGGTCGTGTTGGCGCCGATCTCGACGTCGTCGCCGATGATGCAGCGCCCCACCTGGGGGATCTTGCGGGGCAGCTCCCCGCGCTTGCCCGGCACGTAGCCGAACCCGTCCGCCCCGAGCCGCACGCCGGCGTGCAGGATGACCCGGTTTCCCACCACGGTCCCGCCGTAGCACACCACCTGGGGCAACAGTTGCACGTCGTCACCCAACTGGACGTCGTCCCCCAGCACGCACCCCGCGCCGATCCGCACGTTGCGCCCGAGCCGTACGCGGCGACCCAGCACCGCGTACGGGCCGATCGCCACGGGCTCCTGCCACACCACCCCCGCGCCGATCACGGCGGTCCGGTGAATCCCCGGCTCCCAGGCTGGCTCAGGATAGAGCACCGGAATGACCGCGAGCAACGCCACGTGCGGATCGCGCACCAGCACGCGACAGGCGGGACCCTCCGGCGCCTCCTGAACGAGATCTGGCTTGCAGAGCACGACGGCTGCGCTAGACCGTTGAAAATACTGGAGATAGCGTCTGGCGGCAAGAAACGACAGGTCGTTCGGGCCGGCTCGGTCCAAGGGCGCGACGCCCGATACGGTCACGTCCGGAGGGCCGACGAGTTGACCGCTGGTCAGGGCCGCGATGTCGCGGGCGCTCAAGCGCCGCACGGACTCGGCTCCGCTGTCCCCGCCGCCCTCCGACTGTTGCCGGTCGCGCACGGGCTCGCCGCGCCCTATTTGGGCTGCTTCAGCCGCTCGATCACCTTGGCGGTGACGTCGAGGCTCGGGTCGACGGCCAGGAAGACACTGCTGTTTTGACCGTCCATATCGAAGATGAGCGCGTAATTAGCCTCGGCGCGGATGCCGTTGACGATCCCGATGACCCGGGCCTGGATCGGCTGGAGCAACTCCTGCTCCCGCTGCTGGTAGCGGTTCTGCATCTCGGTCTGCCGCTGCTGCAGGCGCTGCTGCATGGCCTGCAGGTCGCGCTGCTTCGCCTGCTTCCCGGCCGAGGAGAGCGCCAGGGATTGTTGCTCGAAGGCCTTCATCGAGGAGTCCCACTGCGCTTGCATCCGCTGCAGGGTGTCGCGGATGCTCTGGCCCTCCTTGCTGAGCGTCGATTCGGCGGCGGCGTATCCCGGCGTCTGCTCGAGGATCGCTTGCGAGTGGACGAAGGCGATCTTGAGCGTGCCCTGCGCCTGCGCGCCGAGTGCGACCGGTGCCGCCGCGACGAGCCCGACCCACGTCCACACTGTCACCACACACCTCATAGCTGTCTCCCCGAGAGAAAGACCGCTGTCCGTTCCTCCCCCGCCCGCGCGGGGAGTCCGATCAGAAGAAGTTGCCCAGCTTGAAGTGCAGCTTGAACCCCGGCGCCGGGCGGCCGAAGGAATCGGTACGGTCGAAACCGTACGCCCAGTCGATCCCAATGGGCCCGAGCGGCGAAATGATGCTCAAGCCGAGGCCGGCCCCGCGGAACAGGCGCGTGGGATTGAACTCACCGGCGTTCGCCCACACGTTGCCGGCGTCCACGAACATGTTCACATAGAACATCTGCGACAGCCGGGCGCCGATCTCTCCCGTCATGGCGAAATACGCCTTCCCGAACGAGCCGGCCGTCGCCTGGCCGTTGACGGCGGTCGGGTCGTATCCCCGGGGCGTGATGGAGAACTCGTCGTAGCCACGCAGCGGGATGCCGTACTGCACTCCGCCCATGGTGAACAGTTGATCGAAGAAGGGGGAATTCCCGAACACGAGCCCTGAGCGCGACGACAGGCCCATCACGAAGCGGATCGGCGCCGTGCTGGCCGCACCGCCCAGCTGCCCCAGGGGAGCGTACCAGCGGCCCTCGAGATCGAGGCGTTGGAAATCCCCCGAGCCGCCCAACGGCCCACCGGACTGCGACAGCCCGATCGAGTGCATGGTGCCCGCGGTGGGGAACGGCAGGTCGATACGAGTGTCGCGCAGCAGCGAGACGCCGAAGGTGGATCGGATGCAGTTGTTGCAGCGCAGCGCCGCCAGCCCGGTACTCGCGCCGGTGAACGACTGGTCGTCGATCCCGTACGACACGAACAGCCGCGTGTAGCGGTCATGGAACAGCGGGAACCCGAACTGCAGGCTGACGCCCCGGCGGCGCAGCGTGCCGAGGTCCGCGATAGTGTAGCGCAGCCGGGTGTTGTGAACGTCGAACGTCCCGGAAACGCGGGACTCGCGGATCCCGGGATCGGTGTAGGTGACGGAAAAGTCGCTGATGTTCTGACCGAATTGCCACTGGAAATGGCCCTTCTTGCCCTGCCCGAACAGGTTAGGCTCGTCCAGTCCGAGGAACCCGCCCACCCCGGTGCCCTGTCCCACCGACGCGCCGAAATTGATGTTGCCGGTGTGCTTCTCGGTCACCCGGAAGATCACGTCCACGTCGCCCTGGTCGTTGGCGGGCCGGGTGTCCGGGAACGGCAGGGGCTGCTGGAAAAAGCCGAGGTTCGAGATGTTCTGGTACGAACGGATGAGCGCGTCCTGCCGGAACACGTCTCCGGGCAACAGCACGATCGCGTCGCGGATCACGCGCTCGTGGGTGACGTCGTTGCCCGAGATCTCGATCTTGTTGACGATCGCGGGCTGCCCTTCATTGATCGCCCAGCGCAGGTCCACTACCGGCTTGCCGTCCGGGGCCGAGCGCCGGATCACCTGGGGCTGCACGTTCACGTAGATGTAGCCGTTGTTGTAGTAGAGCGTCCGCAGCTGCTGCGTGGCGTCGTCCCAGCTCGCGGCGTTGAAGTAGGCGGGACCGTGCTCGGTGCCGCCCAGGCCGAGGAAGCCGCTGCGGCTTTCTGCTTTGAAGGGGAACAGCTGCTGCAGCTCTTCGGTCGAGAAGCGCCGGTTGCCCACGATTTCGAACGTGCCGACGCGGTACGGCTCGCCCTCGCTCACGCGCACGACGAGCGTCGCCTTGCCGGTCGAGTCGTCCACGAGCAGCGTGTCGCCCAGCACCTGGAAGTCCACGAAGCCCTTGTCGCCATACAGCTTGGGCAGGTGCTCCTGGAGGTCGGAGCGCAGCTTTTCGTCGTCGTATTCGCCCGAGCGGAACCACCAGAAGCCCTCGGGCCGGGTCTTCATGGAGCCCACCAGCCGGTCCGTCGGGAGGTGCGTGTTGCCCTCCATCGCGACGCGCGCCACGGCGACGCGCCGCCCCTCGTCCACGTCGAACACGACCCGGACGCGAGCCGAGTCGGCCTCGTACACCTTGATCACGCTCACGTGGGCCAGGTAGTAGCCCTCGGCGCGGTACAGCGAGTCGATGCGGCCGCGCCCGCGCGCCAGGGCCGCGGGGTCGAGCGGCCGCCCTTCGGCGAGCTGGGCTTTGTCGCGCACGCTCGATTCCGAGAGCCGGCCCACGCCGCGCACCGCCCACTTCACCAGGATGGGACGCTCCCGCACGTGCAGGATGAGGAGCTGGCGGCCGCGGGCCGTGTCCTGCTCGGCGCGGACGTCGTCGAACTGGCCGGTGGCGTAGAGGGCCTGGATGGCGCGCTGTACGTCGCGGTACCCGAGCGGCCGGCCGGGCGCCAGGCCGCTCTGGTCGAGCACCTGCTTGCGGTCGACGCGGCGCAGGCCGAGGACCACGATGGAATCGGGTGCGACGGCGGCAGGCGCCTGCGCGGGGGCCTCGCCCTGCGCGCGCACGGCGCGCGCGGGCAGGAGCGCCAGACCACCCAGCAAGATGACGAGCGAAGCTGTGCGGGTCACGCCTTCGAGCCGGAGAGCGCGCGGAACGCCAGCCGTTCCTTGTCCGGGGCCACGTCGACCTCAATTTCGTCGCCCCGTGCGAACTCGCCGACCAGGATTTTCTCCGACAGCGGATCTTCCACGTACTTCTGAATGGCGCGCTTCAGGGGACGCGCGCCGAAATGCTCATCGTACCCGTGGTCCACCAGGAAATCCGAGGCCGCCGGCGTCAGCCGGAGCGTGAGCTCCTCCTCGCCCAACCGCCGCTGCACTTCCTTGAGCAGAATCGAAACGATCTGCGCGATGTGCTCCCGCGTGAGCGGGTGGAATACGATGATGTCGTCCAGCCGGTTCAGGAACTCGGGATTGAAGGTCTTGTTGATCTCCTCCTTGACCTTCTCCGCCATCTTTTCGAAGCTCGCGCGACTGTCGGGCTGCGCGAAGCCGAGTGCCTTGCCCTTCACCATGTCGCGAGCGCCGACGTTCGACGTCATGATCACCACGGTGTTCTTGAAGTCGATGACGCGTCCGTAGTTGTCGGTGAGGTGCCCTTCGTCCAGCACCTGCAGCAGGATGTTGAAGACGTCGGGGTGCGCCTTCTCGATCTCGTCGAGCAGCACCACCGAATAGGGCTTGCGCCGCACCGCCTTGGTGAGCGTGCCGGAGTCCTCGTAGCCGGCATAGCCTGGGGGCGCGCCGATCAAGCGGCTCACCGAGAACTTCTCCATGTACTCCGACATGTCGACCCGGATCAGCGCGCTCGCGTCGGCGAACAGGAACCGGGCCAGCCCGCGGGCGAGCTCGGTCTTGCCGACGCCGGTCGGACCGGAAAAGATGAACGACCCGATCGGCCGCTTGGGATCCTTGAGCCCGGCCCGACTGCGGCGGATGGCGCGCGAGATCACCGTGATCGCTTCGTCCTGGCCCACCACCGTCTGGTGCATCTCCTCTTCCATGCGGAGCAGCCGGGCCGTCTCGGCCTCCTGGAGGCGCGTCACCGGAATCCCCGTCCACCGGGAGACGATGAAGGCGACGGCTTCCTCGGTGATCGTGGGCCGGTGGGTCTGCCGCTCCTTCTCCCAGGCTTCCTGCTTGCGCCGGATGTCGGCCTGGAGCTCGCGCTCCTGGTCGCGCAGCGCCGCCGCCCGCTCGAAGTTCTGGTCGCGGACCGCGTTCTCCTTGTCGCCGTTGATGTGCTCGAGCTTGTCCTTGAGCGCCGCGACCTCGGGGGGCGGCACCTGCGTAGCGAGGCGTGCCCTCGCACCGGCTTCGTCAATAACGTCGATCGCCTTATCGGGCAGGAACCGGTCCGTGATGTAGCGCTCCGACAGCTTCGCAGCGGCGTCGAGCGTATCGTCGGGGATGATCACCCGGTGGTGCTCTTCGTACCGCTTGCGCAGCCCCTTCAAGATCTCGATCGTCTCGTCCACCGTGGGCGGATCGACGATCACCGTCTGGAAGCGACGCTCGAGCGCGCCGTCCTTCTCGATGTACTTGCGATACTCGTTCAGTGTGGACGCGCCGACGCACTGCAGCTCGCCCCGCGCGAGCGCCGGTTTCAGCATGTTGGAGGCGTCCACCGCCCCCTCGGCCGCGCCCGCACCCACCAGCGTATGCAGCTCGTCGATGAAGAGGATGATGCTCTTGTTCTGAGCGATCTCGTTGATGATCGCCTTCAGCCGCTCCTCGAACTGGCCGCGGTACTTCGTGCCCGCGATCACCGCCGCCATGTCGAGCGACAGGACGCGATGATCCTTCAGGGCGTCGGGGCACTGGCCGCTCGCGATCAGCTGCGCCAGCCCCTCGACGATCGCCGTCTTGCCCACGCCCGGCTCGCCGATCAGGACGGGGTTGTTCTTCTTGCGCCGCGACAGGATCTCCATCACGCGCTCGATTTCCTTCTGGCGCCCGATGGTCGGGTCGAGCTGCCCCTCGGCCGCGAGCTGCGTCAGGTCGCGGCAGAAGTGATCCAGCGCGGGGGTCTTGGATTTCTTCTCGCTCTTCGGGCTCGGGGCTTGCGCCCCGGTGCCGGAAGGCGCGGGTCCCGACGGCATCTCGCTCCCGAGCAGCCGCAGCGTCTCCGCCCGCGCCTGCTCCAGGTTCACGCCCGCGTCGGTGAGCACCTGCGCCGCGATGCCCTTCTCTTCGCGCAGCAATCCGAGCAGCAGGTGCTCGGTGCCGACGTACGAATGATTCAGCTCGCGTGCCTCGCTCATGGCGAGCTCGAGCACTTTCTTGGCGCGCGAGGTGTAGGGTAGGTCGGGTCCGGCGGCCGCGGCCGCCTTTCCTTTCTTGACCGTTTCCTCGATCTTCTGCTGAATCTCTTCGAGGTCGACGTTCAGGTTGGTGAGGACCGCCGCCGCCACCCCTTCCCCTTCGCGGATCAACCCCAGCAGGATGTGCTCGGTCCCCACGTACTCATGGTGCAGGCGGGCGGCCTCTTCCCGCGCCATCTGCAGGACCTTGCGCACGCGATCCGTGAAGTTGTAGCCGTTCATCTATCCCCCTGCCTCACACGGCCTCGGTCTCGAGCACCCGACGGACATAGGTGGCGCGCGCCGTCGGCAACTCGGGATCGCCGGTCTGACGTCCCTCGAGCGCCGCGAGGTGCGCGGGCTGGGTGAAGATCAGCAGCTTGTTAAGGGTGTATACACTCAATCCGGGGATCAGATTCAGCCCGACCCCTAATCGTACACCGCTCAACAAGTTCATCGTCTCTTCGAATGTCAGCTTCCGCGCGTACTTCAGCAACCCATACGCCCGCCACGTCTTGTCGGCTACCTCGTCGGGCGCCGTGCGCAGCAGCACCTCGCGTGCCTGCTCCTCGTACTCGATCACCTGTCGCACGATCTTCCCCAGGTGATCCAACAACTCGTCTTCCGACTTCCCGAGCGTCGTCTGATTAGATAACTGAAAGAAGTTCCCGACGACCTCGCTCCCCTCCCCATACAACCCCCGAAACGTCAGCCCCACCTGCGTCAACCCTTGAAGCACCTTCCCGACTTCCTTTGTCAAAACGAGGCCCGGCAAGTGGATAAGTACGCTCGCCCGCAGCCCCGTCCCGGCATTGGTCGGGCAGGACGTAAGATAGCCAAATTCCGGATGAAACGCGAAGGGCAGCAGCCGCCCCAAGTCCGCGTCGAGCGCCTCCAAATCGGCGTACGCCTCCTCCAGGGCGAATCCCGAGCGCATTCCGTGCAATCGGAGGTGGTCTTCCTCGTTGACCATGACGCCGACTGTCCCCTGCACCACCAGGGCGGCCCCGGGGCGGGGGCGGGCCTCGCGATCGAGGCCGGCCAGCTCCTTGGAAACGAGGTGCCGCTCGTGCAGCAGCTGCCGCTCGATCCGCTCCAGCCGGTCGAGCCGGATGGTCGCCGCGACCTTCAGCAGGTCGCTCGCCGCGCCGGCTTCTTCCACGCGCGTGAGTACCGCGGTGCGGTCGGAGTCCTTGGCCCGCTGACTGAACACGTAGCCTTCGAGGTTGCGCGCCAGGCGGATCCGCGTCGACAGCACGATGCTGCCCTTCGGCCCCGAGGCGTCCAGCCAGCCGATGCCGCCGTCGGGCAGGAGCGAGAGGTCGATCATTCGAGCACCCGGATGCGGTCGCGCAGCTCGGCGGCGAGCTCGAAGTTTTCGTTCTCCACGGCGCGCCGCAGCTGCTCCTTGAGCTCGAGCAGTTGCAGGCGCGGGTCGGTCGCGCCGGCGGCGCCGGGTGGCGCATAACGCTCCCCGACGTGCTGGCTGGAGCCGTGCAGGCGGCGCAGCAGATCCTTGAGGTGCGCGGAAAACGATTCGTAGCACTGCGCGCAGCCCAGTCTGCCCGACTCGCGGAAGTCCTTGAGCGTGCTGCCGCACGCGGCACAGCGCAGCCCGTCGGCCGGCGTGGGGAGGACGTTGGTGCCCCCCTTCCCCATCGCCTGGATGAAGCCGCCCAAGGGGGACTTGAGGATCGACTCGCCCGTCTCGAACCCTTTTTGCTGCGCGCACTGCTTGCACAGGTGGAGCGTCACTTTCGTGTCGTTCTCCACTTTGGTGAGATGGATCTCCACCTCGCGCTCCTTGCAGTTGTCGCACATCATCAGGGTATCGCGTCCACCGAGCCGACCGCGACGAGGCGGCCGTCCTCGAGCATCATGATCCGGTCGGCCCGCCCCGCGAGCTGCCGGTTGTGCGTCACCACCACGACCGCCGTTTCGTACTCCCGCGCCAGGCGGAAGAACACGTCGTGCAACCGGTCCGAATTGGCGTGATCCAGGTTGCCCGACGGCTCGTCCGCCAGTACCACGCTGGGGTCGTGCACCAGCGCGCGCGCCACCGCGCAGCGTTGCTGCTCGCCCCCCGACAGCTCGCCGGGCCGGTGCGTCATGCGCCCCGCCAGCCCCACCAGCGAGAGCACTTCCTCCGCCCGCGAGCGCGCCCGGCGCGCCTCGTGTCCGCCGATCAGCAGGGGCATCATCACGTTCTCCAGGGCGGAGAATTCCCGCAAGAGATGATGGAACTGAAACACGAAGCCCAACTTGCGATTCCGCAGGTCGGCCAGGGCGTCCGGCTCCAGGTCGGCGTAGCGCGAGCCATCGAGCCACACGTCCCCGCCGCTGGGCCGGTCGAGCGCGCCCAGCAGGTGCAGCAGCGTGCTCTTGCCCGCCCCCGACGCGCCCACGATGGCGACGAACTCCCCGCGCCGCACCTCGAGATCGACGGCGCGCAAGACCTCGAGCGGCTGGCCGTCGCCGCCGGCGAACACCTTGCGGATGCCCCGCGCCTCGAGCAGTGCCGTCATTCGTAGCGGATCGCCGTCACAGGGTCGAGCCGCGCGGCCTGCAGCGAAGGGTAGAGCGGCGCGAGGGTCGCCACCACGAGACTCGCCGCGATCACCAGGAGCACGTCGACGGGCTGCGTATGCACCGGGAGGTGATCGATGAAATAGATGGACGGGTCGATCGGGATCCAGTGACCCCGGTTGACCATCCCGCCCACGACCAGCCCCAGCCCCACGCCCAGCGTCGTCCCGGTGAGCCCGATCAGGATGCCCTGCGCCAGGAAAACCCGGCGGATCGCGGCCCGCCGCAGACCCATCGCCAGCAGGATGCCGATCTCCCGCGTCTTGTCGCGCACCACCATCGAGAGCACCCCCACCACGTTGAACGCGGCCACCACACAGATGAGGAACACCACGAACGCCATCGCGAGTTTCTCGAGCTTGAGCGCCGAAAACAACGACGCGTTCTGCGATTGCCAGTCGAGCGCGCGGTACGGATAGCCGAGCCGCGTTTCCAGCGCCGCGCCGAACGGCCGGGCCTGCCACGGGTCGGCGAGGCGCACCTCGATGCCCGTGACCGCGGTGTCGAGACCGGCGAAGCGCTGCGCCACGCGGCGGTCGAGCGCGACGTAGCTGTTGTCGTACTCGTACATGCCGGTGTCGAAGATGCCGCTCACCTCGTAGCGGTGGAACTTCGGCACGTAGGCGCCGACGCTGGGGTTGAACTTGGTTCCGGTGAACGGCACCAGGCTCACCACATCGCCGGGAAAGGCCGAGAGCTTGGACGCGAGCCGGGTGCCCAGCGCGATGCCGCCTTCCACGTCGCGGCGCGTCGTCCGGAAGGTGAGGTCGCCCTTCGCGAAGTGCTGGGCGAAGCTCGTCACGGCGCGACTGGCGGTGTCGGGATCGACCCCGTACACCACCACGCCTTCGGCGTAGTCGTGCCCCGCCGTGATTCCTCCTTGCGTGAGTACGAAGGGCGCCGCGGCCTCGACGCCCGGCGTACGCCGGACCTGGCCGAGCACCTTGCGCCAGTCATCGAGCCGCAACCCTTCGCCGTAGGTGAGGACACGGAGGTGGGGGTTGGCGACGAGGATCTTGTCGCGCAGATCGGCCTGCAGGCCGTTCATCACGCCCAGTACCACCACCAGCGCCATGACGCCCACGGTGACGCCCCCAACCGCGATCACGGTGATGAGCGACAGCAGGCGCGACGAGCGACGGCTGCGCAGGTAGCGCAACGCTAGCCCGAGCTCCAGACGCGAGATCATTCGGGCCGCAGCATAGGAAAGAGGATGACGTCGCGAATATGCGGCTGGTCCGCCAGGATCATGAGCAGGCGATCGACTCCAAGCCCCACCCCGCCGGTGGGCGGCATGCCGTACTCGAGCGCCCGGATGAAGTCCTCGTCCAGCTGCTGCGCCTCGGCATCGCCGGCCGCGCGCAGCCGGGCCTGCTGCTCGAAGCGGCGGCGCTGCTCGTCGGGATCGTTCAGCTCGCTGAAGGCGTTCGCCAGCTCACGCTTCTGAACGAACAGCTCCCAGCGCTCCACGCGCGTCGGGTCGCCGCGCTTGAGCTTGGCGAGCGGCGACAACGCCAACGGATAATCGAGCACGAAGGTCGGCTGGATCAGCGTCGGCTCGGCGTAGCTCTTGAACACTTCATCCACCAGCTTCGCTCCCGCAAACGTGTCCGCGTCGGCGACGTCCTTGCGCTTCAGGGCGGCGCGCAGCTCGGCCTCGGTGGCGCGCGTGAGGTCGATCCCGGCCGTCTCGCGCACCAGGGCGTAATAGTCCTTGCGCGCGAACGGCCGCTTGAAATCCAGCGTGGCCCCGTGCCGCTCCAGCGTCGTGGTGACGAACAGCTCCTGCACCATCCCGGACACCATCGCTTCCGTGAGCTGCAGCATCACCTCGTAGTCGGCATACGCCTCGTACCACTCGGCCATCGTGAACTCGGGGTTATGGAAGCGGTCCATCCCCTCGTTGCGGAAGTCGTGGCCGATCTCGTATACCTTCTCGAGCCCACCCACGATGCAGCGCTTGAGGTACAGCTCGTCCGCGATGCGCAGGTAGACATCGGTGTCGAGGGCCTCGTAGTGGGTGACGAAGGGTCGCGCCGAGGCGCCCCCGTACACCGGCTGCAGCACCGGCGTCTCCACCTCGAGGTAGCCGCGCGCATCGAGGAAACTTCGGACGTAGCCGACCGCGCGGGCCCGCTGCCGGAACACGTCGCGCACCTCCGGGTGCACCGCCAGATCGGCGTAGCGCTGCCGGGCACGCAGCTCGGGGTCCGACAGCTCGCCGTGGCGCTTCCCCTCCGCATCCTCCTTGCCGAGCGGCAGCGGGCGCAGCGACTTGGTGAGCAGGGTGAACCGCTGCACCCGGACGGTGACTTCACCGGTCTTCGTCCGGAACAGCGGGCCCTCGACGCCGATCACGTCGCCCAGATCGAGCAGTTTCACGACCTCGTACGCCTCGGCGCCGACATCGTCGACCTTGAAGTAGACCTGAATCCTGCCCGAGCGATCCTCGAGATGCGCGAACGTCGTCTTGCCCATGGAGCGCAGCAGGATGAGCCGCCCCGCCAGGCGATGGACGGTGGTGTCCCCGTCCTTGAACCCCTCGAGCGGCGGGGCGATGGGACCGGTGCGGTCGAACCGATAGGCAAACGGGACGACGCCGCGCTTCACCAGCTCGGCGAGCTTCTCGCGCCGCGCCGCCTCGACGAAGCTGGTCACGCGGCCTGTCTCCCGAAGCGTTTCAGATATGCCTCGATGAACGGGTCCAGGTCGCCGTCCATCACCTTCTGGACGTCCGCCACCTTCAGCTCGGTGCGATGGTCGTTCACCATGGTATACGGCTGGAACACGTAGGAGCGGATCTGGTTGCCCCACGAAATGTCGGTCTTCTGCTTGTCCACTTCCGCCTTCTTGGCTTCACGCTCCGCCACCGCGCGCTCGTACAGGCGAGCCTTGAGCATCTTGAGCGCCGTCGCCTTGTTCTTGAACTGGCTGCGCTCCTGCTGGCAGGACACCACGATGTTCGTCGGCAGGTGGGTGATGCGCACGGCCGAGGACGTCTTGTTGACGTGCTGCCCGCCCTTGCCCGATGCGCGGAATGTGTCGATGCGCAAATCGTCCGGGTTGATCTCGATCTCGATGTCCTCCTCCACCACCGGATAGACGAACACCGACGCGAACGACGTGTGCCGGCGCGACTGCGAGTCGAACGGCGAGATGCGCACCAGGCGGTGCACACCCTTTTCCGCCTTGAGCAGGCCGTAGGCGTACTGCCCGCTGATCTGGAGGTCGACCGACTTGATGCCCGCTTCCTCTCCCGCGAGCAGGTCCAGCAGCTCCACCTTGAAGCCGTGGCGCTCCGCCCAGCGGGTGTACATCCGCATCAACATCTCGGCCCAGTCCTGCGACTCGGTGCCGCCTGCGCCCGGATGAATCGTGAGCAGCGCGTCGCGCGCGTCGTCGCCGCCGCGCATCATGTTGCGGAGCTCGAGCCGCTCGAGGTCGCCGGCGATCTGCACCGCTTCGGTGTCGAGCTCCCGCGCCAACGCCTCGTCGTGCTCCGCGTCGGCCAGCTCGGCGAGGCCGCGGGCATCGTCCAGCCGCTTGCGCAGCGCGTTGTAGGGCTCGAGCCAGCTCTTGAGGCTCTTCACTTCGTCCACCACCTGACGCGCCCGCTCCGGGTCCGCCCACACGCCGCCTTCGGCCATGGTGTGCTCCAGCTCACCCAGCCGCTTGGTCTTCCCCGCTACGTCAAAGGAAGCTCCCGAGCTCGGTGAGACGACGGTCGAATTCGACGAATCGGTCGGCTAAGGCCATGGTACCCCCGGCGCCAGTCTCAAAATACCTTATTGCCCCCGGCGAGAATCTCGTTCAACGCCTCGCCCCAGAACGACGTGCTCTTCGCGATCTCGGCCCCGACCTGCTCGACGTATTCCTGCCAGCTCTTCTCGATCTCGTCCTTGAACAGCTGCGGCAGCGTGCCGTCGCGCAGCCCCTGCTGACGCTTTTCGGGATGGTACACCACCAGGTCGGACACGAGCGCCCGCGCGAGCCGGCGGGCCTTCTGCTTCGGGTCCTGCACCATGAACGGATTCACCGGCCGCAACGGGCCCGTCATGCGCTGTCCGGGGGCGGCGCCCGCCGGCGCACGCGGCGCCGCGGGAGCGGGCGACGGGGGCGGCGCGGGAGAAGCGGGAGGGGCGGGCGCCGCGGGACGAGCGGGCCCAGTTGCCGCGCGAGCACCGGGGGCCGGGGCCGTAGCGGGGGCGCGCGCCGGGGCCGCGGGAGACGGCGGGGGCGAGGGAGGCGACGCCGGCGGCCGGAACGTGGGCGTGGGCGGCGCTGCGGGTGGTGCGGCAGGCCGCGCCGGAGCGGCCACCGGCCCCGAAAAGCGCGGCATCCCGGGCGGGCGCGGGGGCACCGGGACCGATGGGGGCGGCGGTGGTGGAGCGGGCGGCCGCGTGGCAGGCGCGGGAGCGGCTGGCGGAGGCGGGGGCGGGGGCGGGGGCGCAGCCGCGGACGGCGGCGGTGCGGCGGCACCCGCCGGAGCAGCGGGCGCCCGCTGGGCTGCTGCGACGGCGGGTGCCGCCGCGCCGGCCCCCGCGGGGTTCACCGCAAACACGCTGCTGCATACCGCGCAGCGCGCACGCACCCCGCCCGGCGGGACCTTGGCGGGGTCCACGCGGTACACGGTCTCGCACGACGGACAGGTGACGTTCATCTCGCGCGCCCCTCGGTCTCATCGAGCTCCGGGTCGTGGCGCCGATCGACCACGAACACCGATCCCGGCTGCGTCTTGGCATAGCTCTTCATTTCGGTCGCGAGCTCGCTCACCTGCGCCGGGTGCGCGAAGCGGCGATGCTGATTCGTCACGATCCCGATCGACAGCGTCATGAGCGGCACACGGTGCAGCTGGCCACGCCGGTCCTTCCCGAAATAGTACCCGGCGCGCCGGTCCTGCTCGTTGTACTGGTACGGAATCAGCGTATCGAACACCTCCAGCACCTCGCCGCACACCTCGGGAATGTCGTCGAACGGGATGATGAAGATGAAGTCGTCCCCCCCGATGTGCCCCACGAAGCCCCGGCCGGCGAGCAGCCCCTTCACCACGTCGTGCAAGATGCGCGACAGGATGTAGATGACCCGGTCGCCGTCGTTGTAGCTGTAGCGGTCGTTGAACTCCTTGAAGTGATCGAGGTCGGCGTAGCAGACGGCGAACAGCTCGCCGTTCTCCATGCGGCGCCGGATCTCGCGCTCGATCTCCGTCGTGCCGGGAAGCCGGGTGGACGGGTTGACGGCGACGTCGCGCGCGGTCCGGGTCATCAGGCCGTCCAGGCGGCTCGCCTGCTCCGCCGGCTCGAACAGCGGGCTGATGACCTCGTCCGCCCCCGCCGTGAACCATTCCTGGACCCGATCGGTGGTATGCCGACTGGTGAGGACGGCGAGGGGCACGATGGCCGAATAGGAGTCCGCCTTGAGCCGGCCGCACAGCGCGAGCCCCTGCGGGCCGTCGTCGGCATCGATGACGACGAGCTGCGGCAGGGATCGCAGCACCCGCTGCTCCACGTCACCGGGGTCCGGCACCGGAATGATGGTGAGTCCTTTGCCGTTCACCCAGTGCGTCAGGAAGTCAGGTACCGTGCGACCAGCCGGCGAGAAAAAGAGTATCGTCGGGCGCGTTCCGCGCACCTGGCTCCTCGCGTAAGGGTCGAGCGCGCCTAAACTTAGGCCTCGTGGAGGCGGGTGTCAAACAAATGCGCGAGCGGCGCGTTCAGAAGTGCTTCGCCTCGTCGATCAGCATGATGGGAATGTCGTCTTCGACGGCGTAGATGAGGCGGCAGGCGTGGCACACCAGGGCTTCGGCGGGCGCGGTGCGGTGCTCGAGCGGTCCCTTGCACTTGGGACACACCAATATTTCCAGCAGATCGGGGGCGAGGCTCATGGGACGTACCCCAGGCGTTTGAGCGAAGCGTCACGGCGCCGCCATTTGGGCAGCACCTTCACGTGGAGGTCCAGAAACACCTGTGTGCCGAGCAGGGCCTCGACCTTGGCGCGGGCGGTCTGGCCGAGCGCCTTGATGGTCCGACCGCCGTCGCCGATCACGATGCCCTTCTGGCTGGCGCGCTCCACGTACACCACGGCGCGAATATACACGGGGTCGGCGCCTTCTCGGAACTCGTCGATCTCCACGGCGACGCTGTAGGGCAGCTCTTCGTGCAGCAGCTCGAACGCCGCCTCGCGGATGAACTCGGCCGCGAAGAAGCGCATCGGCTGGGTGGCCATCTCTTCGGGGTCGTAGTGGAACGGGCTTTCGGGGAGATGGGCGCGGAGGGCGGCGAGGAGCTGCTCCAGGCCAGCACCGGTGACGGCCGACACAATGGCGGTGGAGGACGGTGGAGGGCGGTGGAGGGCGGTGGAGGTTGGCGCGAGATCCGCCTTGGTGTAGACCGTCACGATCGGCGCTTTGGGCGGGCGCTCGAGTTTCGCGACCTGTGTGAGCGGCGGCGCGGGCGACTCGGGTAGGGGATGCAGGTAGGCGATGACCTCGGCGTCGTCGATGGCGCGCAGGGCGGCGGCGCGCATGACGACGTGCAGCTGGTATTCGGGCTCGAGCAATCCGGGCGAGTCCGTGAAAATGTACTGGGTGTCGTCGCGGGTGAGCAGGCCAACGACGGGCAGGCGCGTGGACTGCGGCTTGGGGGAAACGATGGCCAGGTGCTCGCCGATCAAGGCGTTGAGGAGCGAGGACTTCCCGACGTTGGGTCGGCCGGCGAGGACGACGGTTCCGCAGCGGGTCATGGACGGAAAGCAACGACGTTGGACAGAAACGTCAAGCAACGGCGGCTCGCCGATCCGCCGTCCGGCCGTTACAATCGCCAGTCATGGACCCGAAGACGCTGCTCTTTCTGGCGCTCGCGGTGGTGACCGGCTGGTTTCTCGCGACCTGGCGCTCGCGGGTGCTCAGCGCGCGCGCTGCCGGTCGTCTGACCGACGATCCACCGGCGACGCGATTCCACGCCGTCGTGGGATTCGTGATGTGCTTTTTCGACACGCTGGGAATCGGGAACTTCGCCACCACGACGTCGCTGTTCAAGCTGCGGAACTCGGTGCGCGACGAGTGGATCCCAGGCACGTTGAACGTCGCGTACACGCTCCCCACCGTGGCTCAGGCGCTGATCTACATCTCCATCGTCCGCGTGGATTTTCTCACGCTGGTCACGCTGATCGCCGCCGCGGTGGCGGGCGCGTGGCTCGGCGCGGGGGTCGTGGCCCGGTGGCCGCGGGCGAAGGTCCAGGTCGGAATGGGGTTCGCCCTGCTCGCCGCCGCGGCCGTCATGCTGATGACGCAGCTCCAGCTCGTGCCCGTGGGCGGGACCGCGTTGGCGCTCCGCGGTACGAGGTTGGCGGCGGGCCTGACGGGCAACTTCGCGCTCGGCGCGTTGATGACGCTGGGCATCGGCCTGTACGCGCCCTGCCTGATTCTGGTGAGCCTCCTGGGGATGGATCCGCGCGCGGCGTTTCCGGTCATGATGGGATCGTGCGCCTTCCTGATGCCGGTCGCGGGAATGCGGTTCATCCGGGAGGGCAGCTACAGTTTGAGCGCGTCGGTCGTGCTTGGCCTCGCGGGCATCCCGGCGGTGCTGATCGCGGCCTACATCGTGAAGCAGCTGCCGCTCGAGTACGTGCGCTGGCTGGTGGTCGTGGTGGTGGTATACACGGCGGTGACGATGCTGCGTTCGGCGTTCGTGGAGCGAGGGGCGGCGATGACAGCCAAGCAAATGTAGAATGTCGAAACGGGTGAAAGTAAAAATGTCGAACGCCCAATGACGAATTTCGAAATTCGACATTCGATATTGGACATTCGACATTTGTAGTCGAAGCTGGCAACGGCCTACTCTCCCACGACCTCGCAGTCGCAGTACCAATTGGGGGCTCGGGATTAGGGGCTCGGGACTAGGGATAAGCCCTAGTCCCGAACCCCGAGTCCCGAATCCCTGACGAGCGTGTGTGATGCTGAGGCTCACCTCGAGACCGAGAAGAGATCAAGCCTCACGGGCAATTAGTACGGCTCGGCTGAAGCGCTCGCGCGCCTTACA
>DATNOR010000020.1:0-5629 GCA_035601235.1 Gemmatimonadales bacterium | reverse complement strand
CGTGGCGCGGGCGACCGCCGAGCTTGCCAAGCGGCTCGGCGCGGACCTGTGGCTGTACCAGAACGGCGTGCTCGCCGCCACGGGCGCCCCGGTCCTGGACGAGCTCGGCCTGATCGATCCGCTGCTCGCGCCGCCCGTGTTCGTGCGGCTCGCGCTCGAGGACGAGCTCGAGGTGACGGCCGACGGCCGCACGGCCGGGCGTCCGATCCGGGTTGGCTACCGGGTCGTGCTCGCCGGGCCGCCGCGCGTGCAGGCGATCCTGGCGGCCCCCCAGCTGCTCGACGACGAGGCGGTGCGGCAGCAGCAGGTGGACCTGGCGCTGGCGCTCGTCATCGCGACGCTCGCGGGCCTCGTCGCGGCCGTGGTGCTTGCGGGGCTCGCCGGCCGCGGCCTCGCCCGCCCAGTGGCGGCGCTGCGGGATGCGGCGGTCGCAGTTGGACGGGGCGCGCCGCCGCCCGCGTTCCCTCCGGGCGCCCCGCGCGAGTTCGAGCCGGTGATCTCGGCGTTCGAGCGGATGGCGGCCGATGTGGAGCGGAGCCAGGCCGCGCTCGAGCAGGCGCGCCTGCGCACCGCCCGGGTTCTCGCGAACGTGGCCACGGGCGTGATCGCGGTGGACGACGAGCTGCGCGTCACCATGGCGAATCCTCGCGCGGCTGAGCTGCTGGGCGCGCCGCTCGAGGCCGGAGATCTGCTCACGGGGGCCGCACCGACCGCGTGGCGCCCGGTGTGGAACGCGGTGGCGGAGTACCTGAGCACGCGGAGCGAGCGCATCGCCGAGCGCGAGTTCGCCATCGGCGGGCGGCAGATCCGCGTGCAGCTCGCGCCGGTGGGCGGGGGGGGCCCGAGCCCCGGCGGCTGTGTCGTGGCGCTGGACGACGCAACGGCCTTCACCCGGGCGGCGCGCGTGCTCGCGTGGGGCGAGATGGCGCGTCAGGTCGCCCACGAGATCAAGAACCCGTTGACCCCGATCCGCCTCGGTATCCAGCACCTGCAACGGGCGCGGCGGGGGAAGGATCCGCGCGACTTCGATGCGACGCTGCAGGAGACGGCCGAGCGGATTCTCGTGGAGATCGACCGCCTCGATTCGATCGCGCGCGCGTTCTCGCGCTTCGGCTCGCCGCCGCCGGACGAGCTGCCGCTCGAGCCGGTGGACCTCCACGGCGCCGGGACCGAGGTCGTGCGCCTCTACGCCCTGGGCGGCGCGCAGTCGGCGACCCGGTTTGACGTGGCGGGCGAGCCGGGCGCGCCGGTGCTCGCCCGCCGGGACGAGGTGAAAGAGGTGCTCGTCAACCTGCTCGAGAACGCGCGCAACGCCGGCGCGCGGAAGGTAGCGGTGCGGGTCTCGGACGGAGGACGGCGGCTCGCCGTGGAGGACGACGGCGCGGGCATCGCGCCGGACGCGCTGCCCCGCGTGTTCGACCCGGCCTTCTCCACCACCTCGAGTGGGTCCGGGCTGGGGCTCGCGATCGCCCGGCGCCTGGTCGAAAGCTGGGGCGGGACCATCGACCTCACCAGTGTCCTGGGCCAGGGAGCGACGGTCACCATCACGTTCCAGGGGGCGCCCCCGCGGTCGGATTCGTGACGGGGCTCACGCCCGACCGTGGCGCAATTCACGATGATTGGCAATCTTGGTGCCCGGCGGGCACCCCTTCTTGCGAGGAGCATCGTGCGGACCTCGGTGATCGGTATCGGGCTCGTGGCCCTGACGGTCGGTGCGGCGGCGCATGCCGCAGGTCAGGGGTTGATCTTCGACGCGCGGCGGATCGGGATGGGCGGCCTCACGCTGGGCCGCTCGGCGAGTCTCGTCCGTTATAACCCCGCCTACCGCGCGGTGCCCGAAGCGGCCGACCGGCGCGGCCGGCCCCGGGTGACGATCCCGATTCCCCTGGGCATCATCCAGTTCCTGCACGATCACCCCCACCTCTCCACCGACCCGGCCTTTCACCGCGACTCCGCGGGGTTCAACCCGATCCTCGTGGCCAACACGCTGCTCAACCTCCCGATTTTCCTGGAGGTGAAGAAGGCTCCGACGCCGACGAACGACGTCCTGTTCCGCATCGGCAAGAACGAGCTTCGAGTGAACCTCGGGGCGGCGGCGCAACTCGTACCAGAGGATCAGTTCGGATTCGGGGGCTCGAGCCGGGTGCTCGATCCAGGGCTCACGATCAAGGGCGTGCGCGTGAGCGTCCTGGGGTGGCTGCACTACGATCTCGGCATGCAGTTGGGAGACACGCTGCTCGCGTTCCTGCGCGATTCGGTCCCGGCGAAAGACAGCACGGGCTACAGCGTGCTGGGTAGCGGGATCGCGGAGGGCGGATTCGCGCCGACGATCAGTTATTCTGGTCGGATCGCCGGGGACTCGAGCACCGGACTATACCTCGGCGGCGCGCTGCACTATTACCTCGGCGTCGCATACCTCCGCAGCGACGTCACGGCGGGATTCAGGACCGACAGCGTCATCTTTGGGGGGAGCAACCCCGCGACGCCGTTCGACAGCGGCCTGACCAGCTACTCGAAGCCCGGCAACGCGTTCGGCCATGGGGTGGGGGGTGACGTGGGGATCGCCTGGATCTCGGGGCCGATCGAGCTGGGCATCGGCGTGAACGACATCGGGGCGACGCTGACGTGGTCCGATACCCGACAGGACAGCGTGTTCTACCGCGATTCGAGTTTCTCCAAGCCGGTCGCGAACCACGTCTCCACCACGACCAAGCTGCCGGTGTCGTACATCGCCAACGTGACCTACACGGTCGGGAAGACGACGCTGGGGGCCGACGTGCTGAACACCGGCCGGGGCGCGACGGTGCACGTGGGTGGCGAGCAGCGCATCGGCCTGATCGCCGTGCGCGGCGGCGTGGCGCGCGACCAGCGCAAACGGATCGAGCTCGGCTTTGGCGGGGGCGTGCGGCTGGGTCCGCTCGGCCTGGATGTGGGGTTCTGGACGCACACGAACTCGCTCTCGAACGAGCGCGGCGTCACGATGGCGACGTCGTTCTCGATCTATTAGGAGGCTCTCGATGCGCGCGAAGTGGCTGTGGATGACGTGGCTCGCGGGCCTGGCCGCGGCGTGCGGAGAGGGACACGCCATCTTCGACGTCGACGTGTACAGCTTCCTCAAGGGGACGGGAGACGACTCGATCTCCTACTTCGTGCCGCCGGCCGTGACGGACAGCGCTTCCAGCTCACCGCGGCGCATCGACCTGCCCGGTGCCGGGTCGTCGATCGTGGACTCCGTCCTCGTAAATGGGAAGGTGGATTTCGAGAACCAGACCAGCACGGGCACCATTGGCCTGCAGCTGTATCTCGACTCCACCGCCGCTGGGACCCTGAACTCGAGCGCGCTCGCGCTGACCGTGCCGGACGCAAGCGTGTCCGGCAATGCGGCGACCCCGGATACGATCATCGGTCGGCTCTCGAGCAACGTGCTCGCACTCCTGGCGGGGAAGCAGATGTGGGTGCGGTTCCAGGCGAAGGGGTCGAACTCGGGCGCGGTGCTGCTGCAGGGGAGTGCGGTGTTGAAAGCCCTCCGGTTGACCGTGGTGATGAACGACAAATTCTTTTAGACGACGCTGTTCGTTTTATATTTATATTGACACCGTGAAACAGCGCCGGCAAACCGTCATAGTCGATGTGGGCGGGATCCGGGTCGGAAGCAGCCACCCGATCGTCGTCCAGTCCATGACGAACACGGATACGGCCGACGTCCAGGCGACGGCCGACCAAACTCGCGCGCTCCATCAGGCGGGTAGTGAGCTGGTGCGCGTCACGGTGAACACGGAGGCCGCGGCCGCCGCGGTACCCGAGATCGTCGCCGCGGTGGACGTCCCGGTGATCGGGGACTTCCACTACAACGGCCACCTGCTCCTCACCAAGTATCCCAAGTGCGCGGCGGCGCTCGCCAAATACCGCATCAATCCGGGCAATGTGGGCGCCAAGCGGCGCGACGAACACTTCCGCACCATCATCGAGGTCGCGCTGGCGCACGGCAAGCCGGTGCGCATCGGTGTGAACTGGGGCAGTCTCGACCAGCAGCTCCTGACTGAGATGATGGACGAGAACGCCCGACGGCCCGATCCGCTGGACGCGCGCGAGGTGATGCTCGAGGCGATGGTGGCGAGCGCCACACGCTCGGCCGAGCTGGCGGAGGAGTGCGGACTGGCACACGACGCCATCATTCTCTCGGCCAAGGTGTCGGGCGTGCAGGATCTGGTCGAGGTGTACCGCCGGCTGGCCGAGCGGTGCGACTATCCGCTCCACCTGGGGCTCACCGAAGCCGGCATGGGCTCGAAGGGGATCATCGCGAGCACCGCCGGGCTGGCCATCCTGCTCCAGGAGGGCATCGGCGACACGATCCGCGTCTCACTCACGCCCCGCCCGGGCGGCGACCGGACGGAGGAAGTGCAGGTGGCCCAGCAGGTGCTGCAGTCGCTGGGACTGCGGCACTTCGCGCCCCAGGTCTCGGCGTGTCCGGGATGCGGCCGCACTACTTCGACGTTCTTTCAGGAAATGGCGGAGCAGATCCAGGCCCACCTAAAGGAGCAGATGCCCGCGTGGCGCGCCCGCTATCCGGGCGTGGAGACGCTGCGTGTCGCGGTCATGGGGTGCGTCGTGAACGGGCCCGGCGAGTCGAAGCACGCCGACATCGGCATTTCGCTGCCCGGCACGTTCGAGGAGCCGAAGGCACCCGTGTACGTGGACGGCCGGCTCAAGGTCACCCTGAAGGGCGAGACGATCGTCCCGGAGTTTTTGAAGATTCTCGAGGAGTACATCGAGGCCCGGTACTCCTCACCACTCGTTCCGGGCTAGCCGATCCGGCTCCCGAGTGGAACCTCACGCTCGGGATGCACCAGCACGATGTCGCCGTCTGCCAGTACCACGCCCAGCGTGAGCACTTCAGAGAAGAAGTTCGCGATCTGGCGCGGCGGGAAGTTGACCACCGCCAGTACCAGCTTCCCCACGAGATGGGTCTTGTCGTAGTACCTGGTGATCTGCGCGCTCGACGTCTTCACGCCGAGCTCTCCGAAATCGATCCGCAGCTGGTATGCAGGCTTCCGCGCCTTGGGGAAGTCCTCGGCCTCGACGATCCGGCCGACGCGGATGTCGACCTTGGCGAAGTCGTCCCAGGCGATTGGTGCCATGCGGCGTCGGTCCGGTCGGAGTCGATGAAGTCTACAGCCCGCCGATTGATTCCATCTTGACACGATGCGGACCGCGACGTCAATTGGCCGCGCGTAGCGTTTCCTGCGCTTGAACGGAGTGTGCGTGCGGCGGTTGAGCGGCGGGAGAAAGCGTTGTTGACGCATTTTCACCCTCTCGTGGGTAGGCTCGTCGGGGTACCCGGCCTGGCGCAGCGCGTCCATCACGAGGCGTTCTCGTACTACGCCCGCCTGTCGCCCGTGCTCCGGTTCGTCACCGCCAACGTCGCGATGCCGATCTCGCTCACCGCCGCCGCGAAGCTCGCCGGCCTGGAGCGAAAGTACTTCTCTGCCTTCTTCCATTCCAAGGTCGGCGCGACGTTCACCGAGTGGGTGCGAATCCTCCGCGTGAGTCGCGCGATGGAGTTGATGCGTATCCATGACAACTCGATCGTTCGGATCGCGTTCGCCGCGGGCTTTCAAGACGTCAGGAC
>DATNOR010000019.1:0-49160 GCA_035601235.1 Gemmatimonadales bacterium | reverse complement strand
GTTCGCCAAGGAGGCCCGGGACTTGCACCGCCAGCGACACGAAGGCGACCAGGTAGACGGCGCCGAGCAGACGGAGGAAGAGCCAACGGGAGAGCAGGTAGGCGGGGGCGGGGGCGTCGGCCGGACGGGTGGCCCAAGGGTCGGTGATGTCCATCGTTGTGCCCCAAAATGGGGCCGATATTAATTGAGGGAACGCGTCCGCGCGGCGAACCGTACCGAGCCTTCCGGTGTAGCACTCCCGCATCAGACTGAGTGATCCATGTCACGTCGAGGAGGTTTGAGAAAATGATTCGCACCAGCCGTCTCCTGCCCCGCGGCGCGTGGGTTCCCCTCGCGTTGCTCGTCGCGGCGGGCTGCAAGCAGGGACCGTCACCGGAGGTACAGGCGCGTATCGACAGCCTGTCGCAGGCGTCGAGCGAGCGCGATCGCCTGATGCAGGAGGTGGCGGAGAACACCCGTCTCGTGAGCGAGGTGAGCCGGGAGATCTCCAAGGTGAACGTTCCGGGCCGGGCCCTCAAGATCTCGGGGGAGTCGCCGTTGCGGGCCTCGCGCGACACGCTCATCCAGAAGATCCGCTACGTCACGTCCCGCGTGCGCGAGCTCGAGCCGCGTCTCAAAGAGAGCGAAAACCGGATCAAAGAGCTCACCACGATCTCCGACAGCCTGCGCAACGACCTGGCGGCGACGATGCAGAACCTGCAGGGCGTGATCGACAATCAGAAAGAGACGATCGACGCGCTCAACCAGCAGGTCGAGACGCTGACCGCGGAGAACCTGGCCCTGAAAGACACGCTGGAGAACATGTCCACGATCTCCAACACGGTCTATTACATCGTGGGGACCAAGGATGAGCTCGAGCGCAAGGGTCTCATTCAGGAGGAAGGCGGCGCCCGGTTCCTGTTCGTCTTGTGGAAGAGCGGCAAGACGCTCGTGCCCGCGCGCAACCTCGATCCCAGCGAGTTCACCCAGGCCGACCGGCGTCACTTGACCGAGCTGCCGCTGCCTCAGTCGGACAAGGAATACCGCATCGTGTCGCGCCAGGACACGTCCGCCCTCGAGACGCCGCCCGACCACGACGGCAAGCTCTCGGGGCACGCCGTGAAGATCTCGGATACGGCGCGCTTCTGGGCCAACTCGAAATACCTCATCATCGTCGAAGGCTGACCATCGACGGACGGGCCGGGGTGCGGACGTCGCACCTCCGGCCCGACCCTTCCCCTGTAGGCCGTTCCTTACGATTTTGTTGTAGCTCATACGCAACAACCTGTTCTCCCCCGCAAGCGCCCGGCGCCCCGAGCCCTGACCCGGTGCCGACTGCAGGGCGCGGGATTTGCCACAGGTTCGGGTGCGGACGTACGACTGACGCGAGGGGGAATCATGCATGGTGTGATCAGGCGGTATCGCGTGCGGCTGGGCACCGTGGCACAGGCGGCCCGCTACACCGAGAAGGGGTTCTTGCCCATCCTGCGGGGCATTCCGGGCTTCGTGTCCTCCCATTTGCTGGACGAGGGGAACGACGTGCTGACCTGGATGGCGCTCCTCGAAACCGAGGAAGCCGCCGAGGCTGCCGTGCGCGCGTCGCGCGACTGGTTCCGCGACGAGTGGTCGTCGTTCCGGCCGCTCCCCCCTGAAGTGGTGACCGGGGAGGTGCTGGCACGAGCCACGGCCGATCGCCGGCGCACGGTGGATCGCCGCCGGCTCGCGCTGGTCGGGGCCACGGCGTGGGACGGGGCGGAACGCCGGGCGGGCAGCGACCGGCGGCTGGAAGCGCCGAGCTGGGCCCGGGCGGGCTGACCCCGGCCGGCTAACGCTCGCGGGGCCGGACCTTCGCTCTGGCCCCCGCGGGCCCGAAGGCTCCATACAGGTCGTCGAGCACGGTAGCGCCGCGCTCGACTCGCGCGCTATCGCTCGCGCACCGGCGCACGATTCCCGCGATTACACGCTCCACTCCCGCCGTCTCGCTGCGCCCGAATTTCCCGTCCTTACAGTCGATGTCGTGGACGATCTCGCCGATGGCGCCGAGCGCCGGATCGGTGAGTCCGAAGCGCGCCAGCAGCGACTCGAACGTGCAGCGGTCGCCGTCGTGCGTGAATTCGGCCTCGAACATGTCGAATCGCTGCTCCCCCGGCGCGGGGCGATGCTGCTGCGTCTCGACGAACCGGAAGCGCGCCTCGGGATCGATGAAGCGGCGGATGAGCCACGCGCTCGCGATCCGATCTACGTAGACCCCCTTCCGGGTCACCCAGGTGCGTCCGCGCGTGGGCCGGGAGACCGCCGCCAGCCGCCGCTCCAACCGCGCCACGTCGCCGGCCACGTCCCGGGTCGGCTCGCGCGCGAGCTGACCCCTTCCCTCTTCCCCATCCCCGGTATTTCTTGACCCCCCATGTCCCTCACTCGCCGCCTGCTGCTCCGCGCCTCCCGCAGCGCCTGGCTCGCCCGCACGCTGCGGCGCCGGGCTTTCTTCCGCCGGGCCGTGCGCCGCTTCCTGCCCGGGGAGCACGTGGGTGCCGCGCTCGACACCGCCGCCGCCCTCGCCCGCGACGGGATCGGCAGCGTGCTTACGCAGCTGGGGGAGCAGGTCACGAACCGCGACGAAGCCGCCGCGGTACGCGATCAGTACTTGCGGCTGCTCGACGAAATCCGGTCGCGCGACTTGCCGGCGGAGATCTCCGTCAAACTCACGCACCTGGGCCTCGACGTGAATCCCAAGGCATGTCTCCAGGACTTGCTGGGGCTCGCGGCGCGGGCGGCCGCTGCCAAATCATTTCTCTGGATCGACATGGAGGAGTCGCGCTACGTGGACGCGACGCTGGAGCTCTTCCGCGCGGTACGCGCCGCCCGTCCCGACGTGGGAGTGTGTCTGCAGGCGTACCTGCGTCGCACCCCCGCCGACCTAGAGGGACTGCTACCGCTCGCGCCCGCCATTCGTGTCGTGAAGGGCGCCTACAACGAACCGCCCGACGTCGCGTTTCCGAAAAAACGCGATGTCGACGCCGCCTATGCGGTGCTCGCCGGCCGGCTGCTGGAGCGCGCGGCGGCCGGTGGGGCGCGTGTCGTGTTCGGTACGCACGATCTCGACCTCATCGAGCGGCTGCGCGCCCGCGCCCTGGCGCTCGGCGTCACGGGCGGAGGCTACGAGGTGCACATGCTGTACGGCATTCGGGCCGCCGCGCAGCGCGCCCTCGCGCAGCAAGGCGTGCCCGTGCGCGTACTGATCAGCTACGGAACGCACTGGTTCCCGTGGTACATGCGGCGCCTGGCGGAGCGACCGGCCAACGTCTGGTTCGTAGTGCGGCACCTGCTGGGATGATCCCGGGCTTGCGCCCGGAGTTAGTAGGGGCCTGTTTTCTCATCGATGGTCACGCACACGCTGACCTCCCGCCCCGTCGAGCTCGACCGCTGGCGCGGCGACACGCCCGGGTGTCGAGATCGCATTCATCTGAACAACGCGGGCGCCGGGCTCATGCCCCGCCCCGTGCTCGACGCGCTCACCAAGCACCTCGCGCGAGAGGCGGCGATCGGCGGCTACGAGGCGGCCGACGAAGCGGAGCCGCTGGTGCGCGAGACCTACGCCCTCGTGGCTCAGCTGGTCGGCGCGGCGCCCAAGAACATCGCGCTGGTCGAGAACGCGACCGTCGCGTTCTCCCAGGCGCTCTCCGCGTTCGACTTCCGTCCCGGCGACCGCATCGTCACCACGCGCGCCGACTACCCGTCGAACCAGCTGATGTACCTGTCGCTGGCGCAGCGCGCCGGCGTCGAGACCGTGCGCGCCGACGATCTCCCCGAGGGCGGCGTCGACCCGGAGAGCGTCCGCCGCCTGGCACGCGATCCCCGCACCCGGCTGGTCGCGCTCTCGTGGGTGCCGACCAATTCGGGGCTGGTGCAGGACGCCCGCGCCGTCGGCGGGGTGTGCGCCGAGCTGGGCGTGCCGTACGTGGTCGACGCCTGTCAGACCGTGGGCCAGATGGCGGTCGACGTGAACGCGCTGCGGTGCGACTTCCTCGCCGCCACGGGGCGCAAGTTCCTGCGCGGCCCCCGCGGCATCGGCTTCCTGTACGTGTCCGACCGGATGCTCGAGCGGGGGGCGTTCCCGCTGTTTCTCGACATGCGCGGCGCCGACTGGACCGACCCCGACGCGTTCCGCCTGGCGGACGGTGCGCGCCGCTTCGAGAACTGGGAGTTCGCCTACGCCCTCGTCGTCGGCCTCGGCGCCGCCGCCCGTTATGCGCTCGCGACCGGCCCGCTCGGTCATGAGCGAGCCTGGCGGCTCGCCGCGCTGCTGCGCGAGCGACTCGAGGCGGTGCCGGAGGGGCGGCTGCTCGACCGCGGCCGGGAGCGGTGCGCCATCGTCACGCTCGACGTCCGGGGACAGAACGCCGCCGAGCTGGAGCTGCGTCTCCGCGAGCGCGGCGTCAACACCAGCTCGGCCGACCGCATGTCCGGTGTACTCGATATGGACGAGAAACGCGCGGCCACCGTGCTCCGCTTCTCACCACACTACTACAATACGGAAGACGAGCTCGATGCCGCGGTCGCGGCGTTGATCGACCTCGTACGCCGATGATCAGGCGGCTCACGTTGTGGCTGGCGATCCCCGGGGCGGCGCTGCCCGCCCAGGCTCGCAAGAGCCAACACGCGACGGTCATGCAGGCGATCGGCGCAACCCAGGTGACGATCGTCTACAACCGACCGGGCGCGCGCGGCCGCAAGCTGTTCGGCGAGCTGGTGCCCTGGGGCAAGGTGTGGTGTCCGGGCGCCGACGAGGCGACGACGATCGCCGTCACCAGGGACGTGCTGGTCGCCGGGCAGCGACTCCCCGCCGGTACGTACAGCATCTGGGCGATTCCCGGCCCCGCGGAATGGACGCTGATCTTCAGCAAGGCGGCGGACGTGTTCCACATCCCCTACCCCGGTCCGGATCAGGACGCGCTGCGCGTCACGGTGAAACCGCAGGCGGGACCGTTCATGGAAGCGCTGGCATTCTACTTTCCGGCCGCGGACGCGGACCGAGCCGTCCTGAACCTGCACTGGGGCGAGACGGTCGTGCCGGTCCCGCTGGCGGCGCCCTAGCAGCGACCCGCTACGCTTCGTAGCGCTGAATCCGCGACCCGTTGCCGGCGGCGCGAGCTCGGACGAGGGCCGCGCTCGCGTGCCCGAGCAGGCTGGCGGGGTCGAGCGGCGTCTCGTGCAGGTCCACGACCGCCTCGAATCCCGCCCGCACCTCGAGCGGCGGCAGCCCGGCGGGCCGCGGGCCACCCTCGATCACCTGCGACAGCCGGCGCGCCATCCGCGCCGCTCCGGCGGGGGCGGTCGAGGGAGCGAGCAAGAGGAATTCGCCGCCCGCGGCTCGACCGATGGCGTCCGAGGCACGGCCGCTCGCCTGGAGCAGCCGCGATGCGAAGTCGACGACGACCGGCGACGCGGTCGCGGCCGCCGGCCGGGCCTGGTGCGCTTCCGGCTCCACCACGAGCGCCACGCAAGCGAGCGGGGCATGCCGGCGAAACGCGTCCGAGACCAGCTCGCGGGCGCGTCGCTCGAGACCCCGTTGCGTGTACAATCCGCTCGCCGGCTCCGTATCCTCTTCCAGCACGTGGTCGGTCTCGAGCTTGACGCGAGTGAACGCGTCGACCTTCAACAGGAGCTCCTCCGCGTTGAGCCCGAGGCTCAGATAGTCCCACGCCCCCGCCTCGAGCGCCGCGAGCCGCTGCTGCTTGGTCGCCGGAGTCGAAGTGATCATGATCACGGGTGTGTGCCACGACACGGCCCGCTGCAGCCGTAGCCGGCGACACACGACGATACTGTCGAGATCCTGGAGGTTCGCGTCGAGCAGGACCACGTCCGGCCGCAGCTCCGGCGCCTGCTCCAACAGCTCGCGCCCGCTCGCCACCGACAGGACCCTGTATCCCTGAGGAGCGAGCATGCTGTCGAGCGCCCGGGTGAGCCAGGTGCCGGCGTGGGCAACGAAGACCACGGGTATGCGGATGAAGGGCGCGCGCTGAGGCAAGCTGGTGCTTTCGCAATGAGGGCGTGCATGACCGACTAGGGCGCCCCGTGCTCCGTGCTCTGGAATGTCGCAGCGGGGGCCCTGGGGAAAAACCGGGCGAACCCCTAGATCAGGCGGGGAGAAGACCCGGGGGCGTCACGGCTCGATGAGGCCCTCACGGATCGCGTAGCGGACGAGACCGGCGACATCGTGCACGTTCAGCTTCTTCATCACGCGCGTGCGGTGGAACTCGGCCGTCTTGGGAGTGATCGCGAGCAGCGCGGCGACCTGCTTCGTCGACTTGCCCTCGGCCACGAGCTGCACGACCTGGCGCTCACGCGACGTCAGCCGGCCGCGGTCCGCGGCTGCGGCGGCGCGGCAGGCCTCCACGACCGCCTGCGAGACGCCCGCCCCCACGTAGAACCCACCGCGCGACACCTGCTCGATGGCCAGGGCGAGGTCTTCTCCCGCCTGGGTCTTGAGCACGAACCCGCGCACGCCCGCGCGGACCGCGTCCGTCACCAGGCGCTCCTGCTCGAGCGCCGTCAGCATCACGACCTGGGTGTTGGGACACGCCGCGACGATCTGGCCCGCGGCATCGATGCCGTTGAGCAGCGGCATCATGATGTCGAGCACCGCGACGTCGGGCTCGAGCTCGCGCGCCACCTCCACGGCCGCCCGCCCGTCGGATGCCTCGGCCACCACCGCGAATCCGTGGCGCTCGAGCAGGGCGCGCACGCCTTGCCGCAGTACCACGTGGTCGTCTGCCAGCACTACTCGTAGCGCCATTGTTCCTCCGGGCTCCTCTTATACGGAACGGGTGGGCGCGGCGTCAAGCGCCCGTGTCACGCCGGGCGCGAAGTACCCATCGACGCGTGAGTTATCGGTTACAGTTCTAGTCATGCCGTCCGCCCTCCCCGCACCGCCACGGCTTTCCAAGTCGCGCTATCTGTCGGGCCTCCAGTGTCACAAGCAGCTGTGGTGGCGGGTGCACGACCCCGACGCCCCGGAGCTGTCGCCGTCGGCGGGGCAGCAGAACCTGTTCGCCCAGGGGCGCGAGGTGGGCGTGCGCGCTCGCCAGCACGTGCCGGGCGGGCAGCTGATCGATCTGCCGTTTTATCAGCACGACAACATGGTAGCCGCGACGCGCGAGGCCCTGCAACACGACGTGCCGGCCATTTACGAGGCCTGGTTTCTGGCGGACGACACCTACGTGGGGGTCGACATCCTGGAGCGCACCGCCCGGGGCTACGGCGTGATCGAGGTGAAGGCGTCCAACAGCCGCAAGCCGGAGCACCTTCCCGACGCGGCCGTCCAGGTGCACGTGCTGCGGCGGGCAGGCCTCCCGGTGGAGCGCGCCGAGGTCATGCATCTCAACCCGCAATGCCGCTACCCCGACCTGGCCAACCTGTTCATCCGCGAAGACGTGACGGCGCTGGTGGAGGGGGCGCTGATCGGCGTGCCGGACGAGCTCGCGGCGCAGCGGGCGATGCTCGCGGGACCGGTCCCGGACGTCCCCATCGGCGAGCACTGCACCACGCCGCACGACTGCCCGTTCATCGCGCGTTGCTGGCCCAAGACGTCGGATCACCCAGTGAGCAGCCTGTACCGCATCGATCGGAAACGGGCCCTCGAGCTCGAGGCCGACGGGTTTGCGACGATCTACGACCTGCCGTCCGACCTGGAGCTCTCGGTGATCCATGCACGCCAGGTGAAGGCCGTCCAGAGCGGGCGGATGGTGGTGGAGCCCACGCTCACAAAGGCGCTCGCCCAGTTCGCGGCACCGCTCGCGTTTCTCGATTTCGAGACCGTGAGCCTCGCGGTCCCCCGCTGGACGGGGTGCCGACCGTGGCAGCAGGTGCCGGTGCAGTTCAGCGTGCATGCCGAAGAGCGGGGGGCCCTGGTGCACCGCGCATGGATCGCGGACGGGCCCGAGGATCCGCGCCCGGCGCTCGCCGCGGCCCTCGTGGAGGCGTGCGCCGGCGCGAAGAAGATCGTGGCGTATTACGCGAGCTTCGAGCGGGACTGCATCAGACAGCTGCGGGAGGCGGTGCCCGGCTGCGCCAAAGAGCTCGAGCGCATCGAGCGACGCCTCGTGGACTTGTTGCCGGTGATCCGGAGACATGTCTACCACCCCGACTTCGGCGGCGGATTCAGCATCAAGAAGACGCTGCCCGCGCTCGTCCCGGGGCTGTCGTACGCGGACTTGCAGGTGCAGGACGGCGAGGTCGCGACGGTCGAGCTGCAGCGCCTGATGCTGCGGGGCGCCGAGCTGCCGGCGGGGGAGCGGGCGGCGCTGCGGGACGCGCTGCTGCGCTATTGCGAGCGCGACACGTGGGCGATGGTGAAGCTGCTGGAGAAACTGCGGAGCCTGGTGGCGGATCAGCTGGAGCTGTTCTGAGCCTTCTGGAAGTCTTCCGGCGTGTCGATATCCACCAGCATCTCGGGCCCCCGGTCCACGTACAGCGCCTCGCGCTGGTGCGCCTGCACCACCGCCTTGCCGCATCCTTCCCCAGTCCACGCCCGCAGCTCGCCGAACAGCGCCCGCCGAAACAAGAGCGGCGGTGCGGTGACGTCGCCGTAGCGCGACACGACGAGCGGCGCGTCGCTCGTGTGCGCCCGGCTCACGAGCTCGGAGAGGGCGGCTGCGCTCACGTGCACCATGTCCCCCAACAGCACCACGACCGCATCCACGTCTCCGCCCAACAGGTCGAGCGCCGCGTGCAGCGACGCGCTGGTCGGGCCCGTGAAATCGGGATTGCGTGCGATCTTCACGGGAAGCTCCGCGAGGGCGGCGCGCGCGCGGTCCGCCTCGTGCCCGAGCACCACCACGACGGGCGCCAGTCCGGCCGCGAGCGCCCGGCGGGCGGCGCGCCGTACCAGCGGCTCGCCCGCGAGCTCGAGCAGCATCTTGTTCCGGCCCGGCCCCATGCGCCGCGAGGCGCCGGCCGCGAGCACGACGCCGGCCACGCACAGCGGCTCAGTCTGTCGGGGCATGGATGGGCGCGAGCCGCTCCCGCAGCGACCGGGCCCGCCGGCCGGAGCGCACCGCGAGAACCTCCGCGATCACGGCCAGCGCCACCTGTTCGGCGCCGTCGGTCCCGATGTCGAGGCCCACCGGCCCGTACACGCGCCCCTCGTCCAGGAGGGCCAGGGCGGCGAGGTTGCGCAGCATACGATCGGTGCGCTGGCGCGGACCCAGCACGCCGATGTAGGCGACCGGCGTCTTCAGGAGCGCGCGCAGGTACGCCTGATCGTCGGCGAAGTTGTGGTTCATCACGACGGCGTAGCACTCGCCGTCGAGCGGCGTCGCTGCTCCCAGCTCGTCGCCCGTGCTCCGCACCAGCGCCGCGGCGGCCGGGAACCGCTCGCGGGTGAGCAACCCGACCCGCCGATCGACGACCACGACGCGGAACCCGACGTCGGCCGCGAACCGGACCAGTGGCCGGGCGTCGTCGCCCGCGCCCAGCACCACCAGCTGGGGCGGAGGCACCAACACGTCGAAGAACACCGACCGGCCCCCGATCTCGTGGATCCCGGATTCTCCGGTGGCGAGCAGCTCGCGCGCTGTGGCCGTGACCCGCGTGTTCAGGTCTGCCGAGCCGAGATCGCCCTCGGCGCTGGCGCTCGTCACGATCAGTCGCATCCCGCATCCCGCATCCCGCATCCCGATGAGCGTCGCCACGCCAAACGGTGTCCGGCCATCGAGCAACTCCCGCTCTTTCGGCCTCGCCTCAGCGGGCTCGACGTACACGTCGACTTGTCCTTCGCACCCCACGCCCAGGTCCCAGGCGGCGATTTCGTCGGCGCTGGAGCAGTAGCTCCGGAGCTCGGGCGCGCCGCTGCGGATGACCTGCAGCGCCACCTCGCGCACGTCCTGCTCGAGGCAGCCACCGCTCACGTTGCCCGCGCTGCTGCCGTCGCCCGCGACGGCGAGCTTCGAGCCCTCGTGCCGGTAGGCCGAGCCGCGGACCCGTACGACCGTCGCCAGGGCGGCGGGCTTCCCCCCGCGGCGGGCCCCGGCCAGGAAATCGAGCACCTCGCGCGTTTCAAGCCATTGTTTCATGCGATCTCCCCGCGGGTAATCTAGCGACGGGGCGGGTCTTGCCCGGAGGGGGCCCGGCGGTACCTTCACCGTTTCCGCCGCGCCGAACCCTCTCGCGGGAGAATCCACACGTGAATCGCACCGCCACGCTGCTGCTCGTCGCCGCCCTGCCTGCCGGCCTGCTAACCGCGCGCCCCGGCCCGGAGGACGAGTCGGTCTTCGTCCGGGGCCTCCGCCCCGACCAGCACGAGTCCGTGCTGTACGTCTGGACCAGCGACGCCGACCAGAAGGATCCCGACTTTCTCACCGTGATCGACGCGAGCCCCACGTCTTCGACGTATGGCACGATCATCACCACCGTGCCGACGAGCGCGCCGGCGAACGAGGCGCACCATTTCGGCTACACGGTCAATGCCGACCGCATCTTCGCGGGCGGGCTGTTCTCGAACCGGCTCTTCATCTACGACGTCGCCACCGACCCGAGGCATCCCACGCTGGTCAAGACGGTGCCCGACCTCGCGGCGAGCACGGGCTTCTCGGGGCCGCACACGTTCTACGCCGTGCCCGGCGGCGTGATGATCGCAATGCTGGGGGCGAAGGACGGGGGCGCGCCGGGCGCGCTCGTGCAGCTCGACAACGATGGCAACTTCGTGAAGGCGCTCCCCGCGCCGGATTACATGTACGACGTCGGGATCAAGCCCGAGCTGAACCTGATCGTGACGTCGAGCTGGGCCCACCCACACGCGGTGAAGGCGGGCAATACGCCGATGGACCAGGTGGGGGACGTCGTGGTCGCCTGGGACTACAAGACCGGCAAGGTCCTCCAGGAGGAGCACCTCGACAAAGCGCCACTCGAGGTGCGCTGGCTGCACGGGGCGACGGCGCGCGGCGGCTTCATCAACTGCGCCTTCGGCAACAGCGTGTGGCACTGGCAGGTGGGAAAGGACGGCAAGCTCGCGTTCACGCGCGTGCTCAAGCTGGCCGACAACGCCATCCCGGCGGACATGCGGATCTCCTACGACAACCGGTTCCTGTTCGTGTCGCTGTTCGGTGGCGGTGCGGTGCAGCAGTACGACATCGCCGACCCGTTGCACCCCACGCTCGTGAGCACGGTGCCCTTCCCTCAGGCGCAGATGATGAAGCTCACGCCCGACAACAAGCGCCTGTACGTGAGCAACTCGCTGCTCTCGAACCTGGACGGCAAGGTGCCCTATCGGGTACGCCTCATCGAGGTGAGCGCGAAGGGCATGACGCTCGATCCGAAGTTCGATGTGGATTTCGAGCACCTGCCGACGGGAGAAGCGCGGCCGCATGACATGCTGTTGAAGTAGGGGCTCCGATCAACCCCGGGGCATGGCCCCGGGGTTGGTCTACCCGCTTCACCCTACCGTCAATGCCATCCGGCCCCGCCTTCCTGTTCGACTTGGACGGCACGCTGGTCGACAGCGTGTACCAGCACGTGCTCGCCTGGCGCGAAGCGCTCGAGAGCGTGGGGATCGAGCTCTCCGTGTGGCGCATCCACCGTCGCATCGGCATGAGCGGCGGCTTGTTCGTCAACGCCCTGTTCCGCGAGACGGGACGGGAGCTGAAGCCGGAACAGGCGGCGCAGATCCGGCGCGTCCATGCCGAAGCCTACGCGCGCCAGATATCGCAGGTGCGTCCCCTCCCGGGCGCACGGGAACTCCTCGCCTATCTCACCAAAGTGGGCGTTCCGTGGGCGATCGGCACGAGCGGCCGGATGGAGAGCGCCAAACCCAACCTCGACATGCTGGCGATCCCCGCCGGCGTCCCGATCGTGACGCGCGATCAGGTGGAGCACGCGAAGCCCGACCCCGATCTGTTCCTTGCCGGGGCGGAGCGGCTGGGCGTGCCGATCGACGAGTCGATCGTGGTGGGGGATAGCGTGTGGGATCTGTTGGCGGCGCGGCGCGCGCGGGCGATGGGGGTCGGGCTCTTGTCCGGCGGGTACGGAGAAGAGGAGCTGGAGCGGGCCGGCGCGTATCGCGTGTATCAGGACCCCGCCGACCTGCTCAATCACCTCGACGAGGTGGGTGTGCGCCTGGGGAGCACGCCGCCGTAGCTCATCCCGAGAAGTGCTCGTCCTGCCGCAGCTGCACCACACGGTCCCACGCGCTCGTCTGCCAGTTGTCGGGCTGGTCACGCTCGCGCACCCAGGGCGGCAGCGGCAGCGCGAGGTAACCGGAGAGGGCCTCGACGTAGGGCTCGTACATGCGGCGCAGCTCGGTGAGCCGCTCCTCGAAGTCGGACCGGGCCTTGAGCGCCAGGCCGCCGCCCGCGAGGCGGTCGCGCAGCCGCGCCAGCCGCGCCGTCTCCAGTCGGTCCTCGGGCCGCCGCGGCGGCGTGCTGTACACCTGCGCCAGATCGACCACCGCGTGGCGCGCCATCGCGAACGTCAGCTCGGCCTGCCGCACGCACCACCCCTCGAGCCCCACGATCACGAGCGCGCTCGCGTCCAGGATGGTCGTGAGGGCCGCCACCCACGACTCGTTGTAGTGCTGCGACCGGAAATAGCCGAGCGGTGGATACGACAGATGGCTCTCGAGCACGTCGGCGGCCCAGCGCTCCCATTCCTTGAGCAGATCGGCCAGCGCCGCGGCGCGCGGATCCGCCCGGTGCCGCCACAAGAGCTCGGCCGCGCTGGGCGGTGAGCCGGCGCGCGCGTCGAGCAGCGAGATCGCGACCTCGCGGCGCGAGAACGCCTGATAGATCACCGGAAAGTATCCGATCACGGCCGCGAGGAAGGCGAATCCGGTTCCCGCCTCGATTACGGTGAGCGTCTTGGCGAAGGCGCTCCGGGGCACCACGTCTCCGAGGCCGAGCGTGAAGAACGTCGTGCCGCTCATGTACAAGTCCGACCAGAACCCCGTGCCGCCGCCGCCCGCCACCGTCATGGCCGAGCCGGCGGCCCATTGCAGCAGCCCGAACGAGAACACGCTGCCCGCCGCCCACAGGGCCAGCAGCGCGATGAGGGAGAGGGGGCCGTAGAACGACAGGAACGCCTCCCGCCGCCGGCCCGTGAGCAGCCGCGCGGTGGCGCGCCACGGCGCCCAGGTGTAGCGGTAGAACATCTTGGTGACGCGGATCCGCCCGCTCACCCGCCGCGGCAGGATGATGGTTTCGAACGCGTCCCACAAGACCACGGCCAGCAGCACCGCGCCCCCCACACCGCCGATCCAGCGCATGTCCGCCGCTCCAGGCCCCGAGACGCTTGACGAAACAGTCTGACTGACCCCGGGCGCAAGCCCGGGGTAACGGCTGGCGAGCCTTCCGCGGCGCCCGTAAACTTGCTCGGTGAGCTTCGACCAGGTGAGGCGCAGGTGCGGTGCTGCGCTCACCGCCCTGGTGGGCGTGTGCGTCGCCACGGGTGCGTCGGCGAGCCAGACACCGGCCGACTGGACCCCGCTACGGCCTGCGGACCGCGTGTTCGACGCGACCGAGCCACTCGACCTCACCCTCAAGGCCGACTTCGGCGCCATCAACAAGAATCGCGGCAACGAAAAGCCGGACCACCCCGGTGTGCTCTCCTATGTCACCGCGGCCGGCGACACCGTAGCGCTCGATGTACAGCTGCACACCCGTGGGCACTTCCGGCTGGCGCACTGCCAGTATCCGCCGCTCAAGATCGTCTTCAACCGCGAGCAGACGGCACACACGACGTTCGCCCATCAAGGGAGCCTCAAGCTCGCCGTGCAGTGTCGCGGCGGCCAGACGTATGCCAACTACCTGCTGGAAGAGTATCTCATCTACCGGGCCTACAACCTGCTCACCGACCGCAGCTTCCGGGTGCGCCTGGCGCGGGTCAGCTATGTGGACGCGACCGGCAAGCACGCGCCCGAAATGCGGCGGGCGTTCTTCGTCGAGGACGACGACCGCATGGCCCGCCGCAACACGACGCACGTAATCGACCAGAAGGGACTGTCCCAGGGCGACGTCGACTTCCAGCAGATGGGCGTGGTCGTCGTGTTCCAGTACCTGATCGGTAACACCGACTGGGCGGTGTCGGCGCTGCACAACATCGTGCTCACCGAGGACTCGACCGGCGTAATCTACCCCGTTCCGTACGATTTCGACTGGTCCGGCGTCATCTGGACACCGTACGCCCAGCCCGATCCGCGGCTCAACCTCTCCACCGTGCGCCAGCGGGCGTTTCGCGGCATGTGCCGCTCGCCGCAGGAGCTCGCCACGCTGTTCGCGCGCTTCAACGCCCAGAAGGACACGATCTACGCGCTGTACCGCGGGATGGCCGCGGAGGGGCTCGAGGCCAAACGGATCTCGCAGGCGCTCGATTACTACGACGAGTTCTTCAAGACCATCAACGACCCCGGTCGCACGCGTCGCGAGTTCATCCTGGCGTGCCCGCGGAGCTGAGCGCCGTGCCCTCCGTGACCGAGCTGCGCTGGGACGTGCCGAGCGCCGCGCGCCTGGCCGAGCTGGTCGCCGCGCCTCTGCCGCTCGGCCTCGCGGCGGCACGGCCGCGGCGCACCTTTCACCGCGACCTGTATTTCGACACGCCGGCCGGCGACCTGCGCCGGCGCGGCATCACGTGCGGCATGCGCTTCGACGTGGACGATCGGCGCGAGCTCGCCCTGGACGTGGGTACGGTCCGCTACGTTACCCCGGTCGTCGAGCTCGAGCCGCGGGAGGCGTTCCGTGGCGACGCGGAGCCGGCGCGCCGGCTGCGGGCGCTGGTCGATCCGGAGCGGCTGGTGCTCGTCTGCGAGCTCGAGGTCGAGCGTGAGCTGCGCGGCGCCCGCCTCCCGATCGTGCTGCTGCCGCAGCTCGAGCTCGCCTACGACACGGTGACGGTGCGCGGGACCGACCCGTCGCCCGTGTTCCGCGAGCTGGTGATCACCCGGCGCCCCTGGTGCATGATCCCGGCGGGGCGCCTGGCCCGCTCGATCGAGCGCCGCTACGGCCTCGCCCCCGCCGCGCTCGACCGGGTGGAGCGCGCCCGAACGCTGCGCCTCGCGCTCGAGACGGCGCGCGGCCCCACGCAGGACGCACGGCAGATCGCCGTACTGGCCGTAGCGCACGGGCGGCTGGCGCTGTGGCGCAGCGGGGCCGCGCTCGAGCTGCCGCTCGAGACGGGGGGCGGCGAGGAGGCGTGCCGCCGGGCGATGCGTCGCCTGTTCGGCAGCGTCGAAGGCGAGACCCGCCTGATCGGTGTGGTGCGCGCGGCGGACCGGCGACCGGCGGTCGAGGTCTGGCTGGTGCGGCGCCTGCGCCGTAACCTCACCGCGGCCCCGCCCGGCGGGCTGCAATGGTTCACGCCGGCGGACGTGATCGCGCGCGTAGGCTCGCCTGTGTTGCGGGATCCGACAACGCTCTCGGCACTGGCGGTCGCGGCGCGCTCGGAGCTCGTGCCGGAGTGGTCCGCCGCGCCACTCGCGCCGGTGCAGCCGACGGCACCCACCGGCGGCACGACCGACGAGTCCAGCCGGCTCACACTGAGCGAGCTGCGGGTGCCGGCGCTGCCGCGCCGGGCCCTCGACGCCGCGCGCCAGGCGCCCGACCAGTTCGTCAATGCGCTGCTCTCCACGCTCGAGTTCAACGTCCGGGTGCTCGAGCTGGCCGAAGATCCCCGCGTTCCGCTGCTCGCGCGGCTGCGCTTCCTCGCGATCTTCAGCACGAACCTGGATCAGTTTTTTATGGTCGACGTCGGCGCGCTGCAGCACCAGGTGGCGGCGGGCGTGGTGGAGCGTTCACCCGACGGCCTCACACCGGCCGAGCAGCTCGACGCGATCGCGATCCGCCTGCATCCACTCATCGCGCGGGAGTATCGCTCGTTTCGCGAGCTGTTGCGGGGCCCGCTCGCCGCACAGGGGATCTGCGTCCGCGACTGGGCGGAGCTCGACCTGAGCCAGCGCACCACCCTGGCGCGCCGCTTCGCGGACGACGTGGCGCCGCTGCTCACGCCCAAGGCGCTCACCCGCGCCCCCGGACATGCCTTTCCGCACCTCGCGGACCGGCGGATGAGCCTTGCGGTCATGCTGCGGGACGGGCCCGACGGCCCGCCCCACTTCGCGACGGTCGAGCTGCCCCCCTCCCTGCCCCGGTTCCTGGCCGTGGGTGGGGAGGGCGGCGTGGTCGCGCTCGAGACGCTGGTGCGTGCTCACCTCGACACGCTGTTCCCGGGCCGGGAGATCCTGGAGGCGCACGCGTTTCGCGTGACGCGCAGCGGCGACATTCAGCTGGACGAGCTCGGGGCGGCGAGCTTCGTGCAGGCGGTCGCCGAGGAAGTGCGACGGCGGCCCTGGGGACCGGTGGTGCGCCTCGAGGTCGAGCGCGCGATGCCGCCGGCGCTGCGCGAGCTGCTGCAGCGCGAGCTGCGCTTCGAGGAGAGCGAGCTCGCGAGCGCGCTCGGGCCGTCGGACGTCTACGCGGCCGACGGGCCGGTGCATCTCGGCGCCGTCACCGAGCTGGCCGGCGCCCACCCCCGCCCGGAGCTCGATTACCCTCCGCTCGCCGCGCGCGATCCCTTTCCGGCGAGTCGCAGCGTGTTCGACGCGCTCGACTCGGGCGACGTGCTGGTGCACCAACCCTACGACGGTTTCGCCGAGAGCTTCGAGCGCTTCATCGCCGAGGCGGCGGACGATCCCGCCGTCGCCGCGATCAAGCTCACGCTGTATCGGCCCGGCGGGCCGTCGGCGCTGGGTGACGCACTGCGGCGCGCGGCCGCCCGGGGCAAGGACGTATCCGTGTTCATCGAGCTGAAAGCGCGATTCGACGAGGAGCTGAACATCGGCTGGGCGCAGAGCCTCGAGGCGGCGGGCATCCACGTGATCACCGGCGTCGCGACCCTCAAGACCCACGCCAAGATCGCCCTCGTCATCCGGCGGACGGGCGATCGCACGCGGCGCTATGGCCACGTTGGGAGCGGCAACTACAACCCCGACACCGCCAGGCTGTACACCGATCTCGGGCTGTTCACCGCGGATGAGGAGATCACCGCCGATCTACACGCGCTCTTCAACGAGCTCACCGGCTCCTCGCGCGCCCCGCGGGCGGCGTTCCGGCGGCTGCTCGTCGCACCGACCAACATGCTCGACCGGTTCCTCGCCCTCATTGCGCGCGAGGCGGAGCACGCGCGCGCCGGCCGCGGCGGGCGCATCCGCGCCAAGCTCAACGGCCTCGCCGACTGCAGCGTGATCGGCGCGCTGTACCGCGCGTCGCAAGCCGGCGTGGACGTGCGTCTGGTGGTGCGGGGAGTGTGCATGCTGCGCCCCGGCGTGCCGGGGCTATCCGAGCGGATCAAGGTGGTGAGCGTGCTGGGCCGCTTCCTCGAGCACGCGCGCATCTATCACTTCGGGAACGGCGGAGCCCCGGAGTACTACATCGGGTCGGCCGATTGGCGGCCCCGCAATCTGCGCCGCCGCATCGAAGTCGTCACGCCGGTGGACGACGCCGCCGCACGGGAGCGGTTGGACGGCATTCTCGAGCGCGAGCTCGCCGACTCCGACGCCTGGAGTCTCGCCTCCGACGGCTCCTACGCCCGGGGCGCGGGCGTCACTCGTCCCCCGCGTACCGCATCTCATTCGTCGGCGTGAAGCCGAGCTTCTCGTACAGCGGACGCCCATCGGCCGAGGCGTGCAGCACCACGCTCTCGATGCCGCTTGCCCGGCACCACCGCAGCAGCTCGCGCAGCAGCGCCGCGGCCACACCCCGGCGCCGCCACGCCCGCTCGGTGAATACGTTCATGACCAGACCCTGCGGTCCGCGCACCAGGCGCGAGTCCCCGGGCGCGGGTCGCGGCAACAGCTCGCGCAGCTGCAGCCCCGCCCCACCCACGATCTCGCCCCCGGCCTCGGCCAGCCAGGCGACATAGCGGCCGTCCGGGATCGCGGCGGCGAAGTACGCGCGCGCCGCTTCGACCAACGTGTCGCGCAGGTTGTCGCTCAGCTGGCCCATGTCGCGGAACATGTCGGCGCGATGGCGCGCGAGCACGTCCGCGTCCGCGGCCGTCGCCCGGCGGATCGAGAGCCCCTTCACCGCTCGCGATGCGCCTCCAACAGCTCCAGGGCACGCCGCAACCGCACCAGCACGGTCCCGAAATCCGTGTCGCCCGCTCCGCGCGCGAGCGCGAGCACCTGGAGGGCGTTGCGGAGATGCTCGGCTGGCGATTCGGCCGCGGGAAGACGCACGGCGCGGCCGCGCCGCTCCAGCGTACTGCGCCGTTCCGCGCCGCGCCGGCGGTCCACCACGCAGCGGCGCTCGAGCGGCGCCTTCGCCACCGCCCGTCGCCGGGGGGACGCGCGTCGGTCCACACCATGGCGGCGATCGGCGAAGAGGCGGGTGGGCGTCACGGAGCTCCTAATGTGCCTCCGGCCCGCCCCGACGGCCAGCCTCAGGACGCGCGGGGCAGGTCGATCCAGAACTTACTCCCGCTCCCGAGCGCCGACTCGAGCCCCACACGTCCACCCATGCGCTCGACCCCCTTGCGCACGATGGCGAGGCCGATGCCGGTGCCCGGATAATCCTCCGCGCGGTGCAGCCGCTCGAACACCCGAAAGATGCGCTCGTGGTGCTCCGCCGCGATGCCGATTCCGTTGTCCTCGACCCACACGCGCACGCGCTGGCCCTGCGGCTCGGCCCGGACGAGCACCTCCGGCGCGCGGCCCGTGGGCACGAACTTGATCGCGTTCGCGATCAAGTTCACGAACACCTGGGCCAGGGTCGCCCCGTGCCCTACCACGGCGGGGAGAGGCTCCGCGACGGTGATGCGTGCTTCGCGGCCCTGAACCTCGCCGTCCAGCTGGTCGAGCGACGAGCGCATCAGCCGCCCGAGATCGAGTGGGACGAGGCGCAGCTCGGCCCGGGCGAGTCGACTGTACGCCAGCAGGTCGTCGATCAGCCGGTCCATCGTCCGGGCGGCCGTGATCACGCGCTCGGCGTAGCGGCGGCCGGCCGCGTCCAGCCGGTCGCCGTAATCCTCGAGCAGCGCCAGGCTGAACCCCTGCATCGCGCGCAGCGGCGCGCGCAGATCGTGTGAGATCGAATAGGCGAACGCCTCGAGCTCCGCGTTCCGGTCCTCGAGCTCGGCGGTCCGCGCCCGCACCCGCTCCTCGAGACCCTGCTGCGACTCCCGCACGTGCGCCACCATGACGTCGAACGCGACCGCCAGCCGCCCCAGCTCGTCGGCCCGCAGCGGCACGGCCACCGGCTGGCTGTAGTCGCCCGCCGCCATCGCCTCGGCGGCATGCGTCAGCCGCGCCAGCGGCCCGGTCAGGGTGCGACTTGCCCCCCAGGCCGCGAGGAGACCGAGCGCGAGAATCGCCGCCCCGATCAGAATCAGCCGGCCGAGGAACTGCCGCGCCGGCGCGAGCACGACGTCGCGGGGAAACTCGACCAGCAGCACCCACGGTGTCTTGGGTACGAGACGCGCGCCCGCCAAGACGGGCCCGGCCCCGGCACGCTCGTAGCGGAGCACGCCGCCGGCGTGTGCGACGTCGATAGGCGGCGCAGGGACGCGGCGGGCCAGGTCGGTCCACACGTCATCCGCCGCGTTGCCGATGAAGAAGTGCGCGTCGGAGCCGATGAGGCGGCTCAAACGACTGTTCTGCTCGCGGGTGTCCGCCGACTGCGCGATGCGACGCCACTGGACCACATAACCGCGCACCCGCGACCCGGCGACGACGGGCGCCGCCACCGCGTACCCGATGAAGTCCCCTACCGGGTAGAACTGCCCGACCGCGCCGGAATCGCCGGCGGCCGCGGCGTCGAGCACGGCGCGGGCGGCGGACGGGCTGCTCCAGGCATGGGTGTCGCCCACCCCGAGCAGGGGGCGCCGGTCCGCGCTCCACAGCTCGGTCGCCGCGATCTGTTGCGCCTGCGGGCCGGCGGAGCGCAGCGCCGCCTGGGCGGCGGCGCGTCTCGCGTCACCGGGCTCGAGGGCGTACGCGCGCACCGCGGGGCTGTCGGCCACCGTCCGGGCCGCGGCCACGAGCTGGTCGCGGGACGCCTTGAGCGTGCCCGCGAGCTGGTCGACGACCGTGCCCAGCCGCGCGGTCCCCGCGGTCGCCGTGGAGCGGCGCACTGTCTGGTACGCCGCCCACCCGTAGCTGCCAGTCACGGCCACCACCACACCCCCGATGAGGAGCGGCAGTCTGACGGAGATGAGCATGGGTGCCTCCGGCCCCCAAGGTAGGGGCGCCGGCCGGTCGCGCCAGAGACCCGGCTAGATTCCCCCCCAACCCATGGCAGCGATCGTCACGGCCGAGCGGCTCAGCAAGACGTTCCGCGTCAAGGTGCGCGACCCGGGGTTGCAGGGCGCGCTCGCGGCGCTGGTGCGGCCCCGGTATCGCGACGTCCACGCGGTGCGCGACGTGACGTTCCGGATCGAGCCGGGCGAGATCGTCGCCTTTCTCGGACCCAACGGCGCCGGCAAGACGACCACGCTCAAGATGCTCACCGGCCTGCTCTACCCGACGACGGGCCGGGTCGAGGTAGCGGGCTTCGTCCCCTGGACCGGGGGGCGTGACTTCAAGCGGCGCATCGCGCTGGTGCTCGGCAACCGGCAGCAGCTGGTATGGGACCTGCCTCCGGACGAGACGTTCTTGTTGAACCGGGCGATTTACGACATCCCCGAGGCCGCGTACCGGGAGCGGCTCGCGGAGCTGGTCGATCTGCTCGAGCTGCGCGACGTGCTCGAGAAGCCGGTGCGCCAGCTGTCGCTGGGCGAGCGCATGAAGTGCGAGCTCGCCGCCGCGCTGCTGCACCACCCACCGCTCTTGTTCCTCGACGAGCCCACGCTGGGCCTCGACGTCACCGCCCAGGAGGCGATCCGTCGCTTCCTGTCGCAGTATCGGGAGCGGCATGGCGCCACGGTGCTGCTCACGTCGCACTACATGCAAGACGTGACGGCGCTCGCGTCGCGTGTGCTCATCATCAACCGCGGGCGCCTGCTGTACGACGGCGCCCTCGATGCCCTGGTGGCGCGGATCGCGCGCATCAAGCGGATCGAGCTGGTGCTCGGAGCCGGCGACGGCGTCACGGCCGAGACGCTCGCCTCGTTCGGCACCGTCAGGAGCTTTCATTTTCCCAACGCGGTGCTCGAGGTGCGGCGCGAGGAGGCGGCGGCGACCAGCGCCCGGCTGCTGGCGGCGCTGCCCGTGGCCGACCTGTCGATCGAGGACCCGCCGATCGAAGAAGTAATCCGACAGGCCTTCGCGCAGGGCCTCGAAGCCGAGGACCCATGAGCTGGCCGCGCCGCTACGGCGCGCTGCTGCGCGCCGCCTGGCTGCAGGACCTGCAGTACCGGGCATCCATCGTCCTGTGGCTGCTCTGGGGCGTGACCGAGCCGGCCGTCGCGCTCGGCATCTGGTGGGCGATCGCGGCGGACGGCCCGGTGCAGGGGTACGCCCGCGCCGACTTCGCGCGCTATTTCTTCGCCCTGATGCTCGTGAACCAGCTCACCATCGCCTGGGACTCGTGGTACTTGGACTCGTGGATCCGTGAGGGCGAGCTCAACTTCCGCCTGGCCCGCCCGATTCACCCGGCGCACGAGGCGGTGGCGGAGAACATCGCCTACAAGGCGCGAACCGCCGGCATGATCCTCGTGGTGTGGCTGGTCGTCGCGGCGGCATGGCCCGCGGTGCGGCTGCCGTTCGGAGCGGGGCGGTGGGTCCTCACCGCGGCGGCGGTGCTGCTCGCCGCCGCGATGCGGTTCTTCATCAGCTTCGCCACGGGGCTGCTCGCGTTCTGGACCACACGCGCCACCGCCATCATGGAGCTGCACGCCAGCATCTCGCTGTTTCTCTCCGGCCGGCTCGCGCCGCTCGCCCTGCTCCCGCCCACCGTGGCGCGGGTGGCGGGGTTCTTGTGGTTCCCCTACATGCTGGCGTTCCCCGTGGACCTGCTCACCGGTGCCGTGCACGGCGCCGCGGTCGTGCAGGGCTTCGTGGGGCAGATCGTGTGGCTCGCGGTATGGATTGCGGCCTACCGGCTCGCCTGGACACGGGGCCTGAGGAAATACGGAGCGGTGGGGGGATGAAACTCCGCATTCTCGTCGCCCTTTTCCGCCTCAACGTCGCCGAAGAGCTGCAGTATCGCGCCAACTTCGTGGCCAGTCTGCTCGGCACGCTCTTCTGGATCGTCACGGCGCTGCTCACGCTGGCGGTGTTCTTCCGGCACACCACGCGTCTGGGGGACTGGGACTATTGGGAGGTCGTCGTGCTGCTGGGGGTGTTCAACACGCTCACCGGCGTGATCGAAGCCGTGCTGCGGCCAGGCATCGGTCGGCTCGCGGGAGAAGTGAAGAGCGGCGGCCTCGATCTGGTGCTCGCGAAGCCAGTAGACGCGCAGGGGTTCGTCTCGTTCCGCCGACTCGACGTGTGGCGATTCAGCGACGTGGTGCTCGGACTCACGCTGGCGGGGTACGCGCTGTACCGTCTGGGCCGTGTGCCGTCGGTTGTACAACTTGCGGCGTTCGGCTTGACCCTTGCGGCTGCCGTTGTCGTGGTATACGCGCTGTGGGTGGCGCTGATGAGCCTGGCCTTCTGGTTCGTGTCGGTGGAGAACCTCTCCGTGCTGTTCGACGCGCTGTACGAGGGCGCCCGCTATCCGGTGTCGGCCTATCCGAGCGCGCTGCGATTCGTCTTCGTGTACCTCATCCCCATCGCCTGGACCACGACGATCCCTGCGTCCGCGCTCACGGGACGACTCGAGCCCGGGTTCGCGCTGGTCGCGGCCGCGGTGGCGGGAGTCGTGTTCGCGTTGACCCGGCTCTTGTGGCGCATCGCGCTCAAGCGCTACTCGGGCGCGAGCGGGTGAGGCGGAGCAGTCAGCTCATGGCGGCGAGCGCCGCGCCGCCATCCGGCCAGCGGCTCGCCGGGTCGGGCGCGAGGCAGCGCCGCTCCAGCTCGGCGAGCCACGGGGGCACCGAGCGGACCTCCTCGAGCGGCTCAGATTCCGGTATCGGTGGGCGCCCCGTCAACATCTCGTGCACCAGCACGCCCACGGCGAACATGTCGTCGGCCGGCGTGGCCGCCGCCGCGCCGTTCTTCCCGCCAGGTGCGCGCCGTTCCGGCGCGACGTACGTGGTGGCGCACAGCGCCCCGGTCACTGCCCCGGGGGTGCCACGGGGCAGGGAGCGCTCCACCGCCCCCACGATTCCCGTGTCGGCCACCAGGGTGTGACCCTCGGTGAGCAGGACGTTTTCGGGCTTCAGGTCGCCGTGGGCGATGTGCGCGGCGTGCGCGTGGGCCAGCGCGCTGAGCACGTCGCGCAGAATCTCGACCGCCCGGCGCAGCGGCAGCTCGCCGTTGCGGGTGAGCCAGGCGCGCAGCGTGGTGCCTTCCACGAACGCGCGCGAGTGATATACCAACGCGCCAGCCCGCCCGGAGCCGCGCGGAGGCACGAGGGGGGGCGCGCTCAGGCGCTCCGCCAGCATCTGGAGCTCGCGCTCGAGCAGCGCCGTGTCCAACGCGAGCGACAGCTCCCCCGGTAGGACTTTCACGAGGAGGGCCGGTCCGCCCGCCGCTTCGAGCGCGACGAACATGCGGCAGGCGCCCACAGGACGCACCTCGCGCTCGACCCGGTAGGTCGGGCCCAGCGCGTCCTGCAGCGCCGTTCGCAGGTCAGCCACGCCGGGCGGGTTCCCCCGAGCGAGACGTCGCCATGATGCGGCTCCTGAGCTGGTGTCTGAACATATCCGCGACAGCGGGTCGCGCCAGCAATGGGAGCTGCGCCGATCGCGCTCCCCCGCCGGGCCGACCCCCAAGGTAACCGGGTGGGCGGCCGGGCGGGACCCGCAGGCCTCACCCCGTTGCGCTCGGTGAGGATGGTCTCCGGCGCGATGCAGTTCACCCGAATGCCCCACCTTCCCGGCGAGGGCGCTCACAAGTAACGGGCCACCGCCATCGCCGCGGCCGCCGTCAGGAGGAGCAGGGCCACGAGCTGGGCTCCCCGCTCCACGCGTGCCTGCAGGGTGGCGAGCTCTGTGGCCTGCGCCGCGGTCGGGGTGCCGCCCTGTGTTTCGAGGCCCTTGCGCAGCCTGGCCATCTTGGCGCCGGCGGGGGCGTTAACGGCCACACCTACGATCACCGCGAGGAGAGCGGCGACCGCCCCGGTGCCGAGCGCGAGCCCCACGCGCGACGTCACCCAGGCCCGGTTGAATCCGGCGGAGAGCCGACCGTACATGATGAATCCCGAGACGATCGTCAGCAGCATGGCGCCGCCGAGCACGGGGCCCGAGCGCGGCATCAGGCGCGCCACGAAGCGGCCGCCCTCGGCGCCCAAGGCCCGGGCAGTGGGAAGGACGAACAGGGCGGCGAACACGGCCGAGCCGACCCAGACGACGCCTGCGACGATATGCACCAAGCGCAGCCAGACCACGGGACACCTCCGGTAGAGTACAATTGACTATACGATATGTATAGCTAAATTGTTTCCATCAAGGCACCCCGTCTCGTGACCCCGCGGCCCTACCGGCTGGGCCGCCGCCAGGCGGCGGTCGACCGCACCCGGGCCCGCATCCTCAAGGCCGCGCGCGCGCTGCTGGTCGCTCCCGGCGGCGGCGCGTTCAGCATCGAGGCCGTCGCCCGGCGGGCGCGCGTCACCCGGGTGACCGTGTATCAGCGCTTCGGCTCGCGGTCCAAGCTGCTCGAGGCGCTGTTCGACGATCTCGCCCGCCGGGGCGGTATGTGGGACCTGGCCGATGCCTTCCGCCAGCCCGATCCGCAAGCGGCGCTGGCGCGGTTCGTGACGACCTTCGCCCGCTTCTGGACGGCGCACCGGCCGATTCACCGGCGCCTGCTGGCGTTGGCGGCGCTCGACCAAGGGCTCGAGCGAACCTTGCGGGCCCGGCAGGAATGGCGGCGTCAGGGGCTGCAGGTGATGGTGGGTCGCTTGCGGGAGCGCTCCGGGCCCGCGGCCGCAGCGACGGACGAGACCATCGACGTCCTGTTCGCACTCACGGGATTCGAGACGTTCGACCTGCTCGCCGGGCCGACACGGACCCCCGCGCAGGTGGCGCCGATCGTGCTGCGGATCGCGCGGGCCGTCCTTGCGGAGCCGCCCGTTTGAGGCCACACTAGCGCGCCCCTTCCAGGACTGCTCCGTTGCGGCTCGCTACGCTCGCGTCCCTCGTCACCGTCGCCCTCGCTTCCCCGGCAGCTGCGCAACGCGTGGAGATCCGCGTCTCACCGGCGCTCCGGGCCACACCGGTCACCGGCCGCATGTACGTCTTCGTGAGCCGCGGCGACGACGCCGAGCCCCGCCTCCAGGTCCGGCATGAGAGCGACTGCACGCCGTTCTTCGGGGTGGACGTCACGGCGCTCCCGGCCGGTACGCCCGGCATGATCGACGGCACCACGCTCGGCTATCCGGTCGCGAGCCTCAAGGAGATTCCCGCCGGCGACTATTACGTGCAGGGGCTGCTCAACGTCTACTCGGAGTTCCACCGCGCCGACGGGCACACCCTCTGGCTCCACGACGACCAGTGGGAGGGGCAGCAGTTCAACAAGTCTTCCGGCAACCTGGTGAGCGACGTGCGCAAAGTGCACCTCGATCCGGCCGCGCCGGATACGGTGCGGCTCGAGCTCACCCGCGCGCTGCCGCCGATCGAGCTGCCGCCGGACACGAAGTGGGTGAAGCACATCAAGATCCGGAGCGAGATACTCACGGCTTGGTGGGGGCGTCCCATGTACCTGGGGGCCACCGTGCTGCTGCCGCGCGGCTACGACACCGACACGGCGCGCCGCTACGCCACCGTGTACGAGCAGGGACATTTCAATCTCCGACCGCCGTTCGGATTCTCGACCGATTCGAGCGTCGAGACGCCGGAGCAGCGGGCGGCCCGGCTGGCGCGCACGGCGCGCGAGCCCGGGTACGAGTTCTACCAGGCGTGGAGCTCAGCGCAGTTCCCGCGGCTGATCGCCGTCACGTTCCAGCATCCGACGCCCTACTTCGACGACTCCTACGCCGTGAACTCGGCGAACAACGGACCGTACGGCGACGCGATCCTGCGGGAGCTCATTCCCTACCTGGAAGAGCACTTCCGCATGATCCGGGCGCCCTGGGCGCGGCTGCTCACCGGTGGCTCTACCGGTGGATGGGAGGCGCTCGCCCTGCAGGTATATCATCCGGACTTTTTCGGGGGAACCTGGGTGCTGTATCCGGATCCCGTCGACTTCCGGAACTACGAGATCCCCGACATCTACGGCGACACCAGCGCGTTCGTGCATCCCGTGGCCGGATGGATGAGCTACGACGTGCCGGCCGAGCAGGAGGTCACGGGGCAGCCGCGCATCACCGTGCGGCAGGAGAGCCAGTTCGAGGCAGTGCTCGGCAGCCACGCGCGCTCGGGCGAGCAGTTCGCCATCTGGGAGGCGACGTACGGTCCGGTCGGCCCCGACGGCTATCCCGCGGAGTTGTGGAACCTCGAGACGGGCAAGATCGACCACGCTGTGGCCGAATACTTCAAGGCCCACGATTACGACCTGCGCGATTATCTGGAGCGCAACTGGGCCACGCTCGGCCCCGAGCTCAAAGGGCAGCTCCACGTATTCGTGGGGGACATGGACACGTTCTATCTGAACCTCGCCGTCTATCGCCTCGAGGAGTTCCTCAAGCGGGCGCGTCCCGCCGCCGCGGCCGAGGTTACGTACGGGCGCCCGCTCAAGCCGCACGGCTGGCAGCCGTGGACCAACGCGGAGCTGATGCGCATCATGGCCCGCCACATCGAGCGGCACCGGCCGCGGCGCTGAGCGCTCCCGTCGTCACGTCCTCTTGTTGGGAGATCCGCATGCATCGCCTTTGCCTGTTGCTTCTCGTGCTGTGCGCGCCGGCCGTCGCCCGAGCCCAGTCCGAGCTGCCCCGCACCCACCGGCCGGCGCCGACGGTCCCGGCGATCACGCCCGGCGACTTGATGACGCGGCTGTACATCTTCGCCGACGATTCGATGCAGGGACGCGAGGCCGGAACGACCGGCAATGTGAAAGGCACCGACTACATCGCGGCCGAGATCAAGCGCGCTGGCCTCGTGCCGGCGGGAGACGACGGCACGTACTTCCAGACGATTCCGCTCAAGACGCGCACGTTTGACACGACGTCCACGTTCGCGGTCGCGGGAGCTCCCCTGACGGCGTTCACCGATTACGTGCCGGTCGGACCGCGGTCGCTCGAGAGCCAGTCGCTCGCCATCGTGTTCGGCGGCGAGGTGGGCGACTCGTCCGGGCTGATCGCACCGGAGCAGGCGAGCGGGAAGCTGGTCGTGTTGCGGGTGCACGGCAGGGGGCTGGGACTGCGCCCGCTCCGGGCCGCGCCGGGCGTGCCGGGCGCCGCGGCCGTCGCGCTCGTCGCCCTGGACAGTCTCCCCCCACAGGCCCTCGCGTTCCTGCGGCGGCCGCGCACGGTGCTCGACGATACCCCCGCGGCGCCGGCGGCGCAGCCGCCGGTATTCCTCATCAGCGGCGCCACGGCGGCCAAGATGTTCACCACACCGCTGGAGCAGCTCACCGCGGGTGCGGCCGGCACGACCGCCGCCGTCGCGGTGCGGTTCGACGTGGTGCCGATCGCGGATCCGGCGCGCAACGTCGTCGGCATCGTGCCCGGCAGCGACCCGAAACTCAAGAGCGAGTACGTCGCCATCGGTGCGCACAACGATCACATCGGGCTCAGCCGCAGCGCCGTGGACCACGACTCGATCCGCATCTGGAATCACGTGGTGCGCCCGGAAGGCGCCGACGACGCGGCCAAGCAGGCCGCGCCCGAGCAGCAGGCGCGCGTCGATTCCCTGCTCGCCCGGTTCCGATCGGCGCATCGGGGCCGGAGCCGCGCCGACTCGATCGCCAACGGCGCCGACGATGACGGCTCGGGCTCCGTGGCGGTGCTCGAGATCGCCGAGCGGATCGCGTCGCTCAAGCGCAAGCCGAAGCGGTCCATCCTGTTCGTATGGCACACCGGCGAGGAGAAGGGCCTGCTGGGCTCGCGCTACTTCACAGATCACCCGACCGTGGCGCGCGACTCGATCGTCGCGCAGCTGAACATGGACATGGTCGGCCGCGGCGCCGCGAGCGACGAGACGGGCCGTACCAAGGATGGAGCGTCGCTGCACGGCGGCCCCCGCTACCTCCAGCTCGTCGGATCGCGCCGCCTCTCGACCGAGCTGGGCGATCTGGTGGAGCAAGTCAACCGGGCGGGCCGCCACGGACTCGTGTTCGACTACTCGATCGATGCCGACGGCCATCCGGCCAACATCTACTGCCGCTCGGACCACTACGAATACGCGCGCTACGGCATCCCGATCACGTTCTTCACCACCGGCCTGCATTCGGACTACCACCAGGTCTCGGACGAGCCTGAGTACATCGACTACGAGCACATGGCCCGGGTAGCCAACCTGGTCGCAGACGTCGCCGTGCGCGTGGCCGACTTGGATCACCGGGTGGTTGTGGACCACCCCAAACCGGGTCCCAACGCACCCTGCCGCCAGTAGGCCGGCTGCCCAGTGATGCGTCACTGCAGCAGGTGGCTCAAGACCTGCTGCACGATCGCCACGTCACATCGTGCATCGATGCCCTATCTCCTTTGCGGGGATCATGTTACCAGCATTGTGGGGGTGTGCGCGGGAATTGCAGCGGCACCGCCACGCGTCCATGACCCACGACATCAGCGAGTGGCTCTGTTTCGGCCGGGCCAGTTGCCGCGCCCGAGCCCCCGTGCGGCTGGCGGTGACCGGCTTGCTGCGGCTCGCGCGGGCGGCCTTCCCGCGCCAGGTGCTGCGGCAGCGGTGGATCCGCTACCGCATCGACCTGGCCGACACCCCCCCTCCGCCGCCGCACGTGCGGCTGACCCGCGTGACCGAGCCGATCATCGGTGCGCTGCGCCAGCGTCCCGATCGGGCGGAGACCAGCTTCAAGTCGGGGTTGCGGTTCTGGGATGAGGGGCTGCGGCGCGCCTACATCTGGATCGGCCCGGACGGGCCGCTCTGCATCCAGTGGCTGCTCCTGCCGGAGGACTATCGGCAGCTGCGGCGCTTGAGGGAGTGGGCGGGGCTGTATCCGCCACTGCAGCCCGGCACGGGGCAGGTCGACAACCTGTTCGCGTTCGCGGCGGCGCGGCTTTCCAGCATCGCGATGGACTTTGAGTACGCGCTGTTCGACCAGGCGCGGCGGGCCGGGCTGCGCGCGCTCGTCATGCACATTCACGAGAGCCACCGGGCGGCGCACGCCTGGGCGGAGGCAGCGGGCTGGCGGCGCTTCGGCACCATCACGCGGCATCAGCTCGGGTGGTCGGGACTTTTCGCCAGGAGCGTGTACGTGCATCGCGACGCAACGCCCCGGCGCGCCGCAGAGATGGGACCCGCCGAGCAGCTCGTCCGGATGCGACTCCCGCCGGACTGGAGCGGCGGCGCGCCCAGCGCCGCGGCCGGCAGCTAGCCTAGCGGAACAGCCGGCGTCCCAGGATCGCCTCCAGGCCGGCGAGCGCGAGTCGCGTGGCGTAACGCGTCTGCACGACGTCCGATCCCGCCTGGGTCAGCTGCACCTGGGCATCCACCAGCTCGAGGATCGTCGCCGCGCCGGCGCGGTAGCGCTGGTCCTGCACCCGGAAATTCTCGGCGGCGGTCGCGAGGGCCCGGATCGAGAGGGCGTAGTTGTCGCGCGCCGTGGTGTAGGTCTCATACGCCTCGGTGACATCCCGTCGCGCGGCGCGCTCGACGTCCTCCCGGGCCGCGCGCGCCACATCGCGGTTCACCCGCGCCTCGCTGATCGCGATCTCGCGCGCTCCCCCGGTCCAGATCGGCAGGCTCACGCGGAACGTCACGAGCGACAGGTTCCGCGCCTCGGGAAAGAAATGGGTGTCGAACTGCTCGTTCTCCCCGGAGAGCGTCAGCTCGGGGAGGTACGACCCGCGGGTGCCGGCGAGCAGCGCCGACGCGGCGCGCTCGTTGGCGCGCGCGATGCGGAACCGGGGCCCCTCGTGCAACGCGAGCCCCACGCCCTCCTCGAGCGAGATCGGCAGCGCGGGCGCCGGGAGCGTATCGAGCGGCCGTGCGGCCACCGGTCCGGCCGCGCCCACGCGCCGGCCCAGCTGCAGCCGGGCCACCGCGAGCGACACGGCCTGGCGCGCCGAGTCGATCTCGGCCCGCGTCTCCTCCAGCGCCACCTGCAGCGAGTCGGTCTGCACGGCGACGCCCTGAGTGACACGGGCGCGCGCCACCGCCAGCTGCTCCCGCGCCCGGTTCAGCCGCTCCGTGGCGACCCGTAACAGCTCCTGGTTCGCCAGGACATCGTAATAGTCGGCCTCCGTCGCCATCGCGGTCTGGAAGCGTTGTGCCAGCTCCCCCGCCGCCGCGGCCTCGTGCCCGGCGTCGGTCGCCGCGAGATCGGCGATCTTCCGCACCGACAGGAGCTCGTAGCTCGCGGCGACATGCGTCGTCACCGCGCTCGTGCCCTGCGGGCCTGTGCCCGGATTAAGAGGAGGAGACGAATACTTCGTGGCGTCGACGCCGACTTCGAGCGACGGCAGGATAAAGGCGAGCCGCGCCGCGCGCCGCGCCCAAGCGGCGTTCTCCACCTGGCCCAGCGCGCCGATGTACGCCGGATCGAGCCGGGCGGCGCGCTCGATCGCTTCGCCCAGCGAGACAGTTGGCAGCGTGTCGACCGCGAGCGGCAAAACGATCGCCAGGACGCCCAGCATCAGCGCTGCTCCACCGGCTGGACCCGCGCCCCCTCGGCGACGCTCTCCCCCAGGTTCAGGGCGACGCGCTCCCCCGGCACCACACCGCCGGCGATCTGCGCGCTCTGGCCGTCGTCACGCGCCACGACCACGCGGCGAAACGCGACGTGGTCGGCCGAGTCCACGACGGCCACGAGCGTGGTGTCACCGCGCACGATCAGCGCACCCGCCGGCAGCTCCGGATAGCCCCGCGCCCTGGCGGCGAGTTTCACCGTCACGTAGCTCCCGGGAAAAATGCCGCCGCCCTGGTTCTCGAGGTCCACCTCGGCGAGCAGCGTGCGCGTGCGCGGGTCGAGCAACCCGCTGACGCGCGTGACGCGCGACGCGAGCCGGACCTCGGGCCGGTCGGGCACGGTGATCTCCGCCGGTGTGCCGACGCCGACGAGGGGGGCATCCTGCTGGTCCACGTAGGCGTACACCCGCAGGCGCCCCGTCTCCGACACCGTGAGGAGGGGGAGCGCGCCGGTCTGCGCGTTAGTGGCGTTCTGCACCAGGGCGCCGGGGTCGGCGTAGCGAGCGGTCACGCGTCCGGTGAACGGCGCCCGGATGACCTCGTACGACTTGAGCGTCTCGATGGCCTTGAGGTTGGCTTCGGCCACGGCCGCGTCGGTCTCGTAGCGCTCGGCCTCCTGCGCCGAGCTGGCGTTCTGTTTCGCGAGCGCGCGGAACCGGTCGGCGTTGACGCGCTTGTTGCGCGCGTCGGCGAGCGCCGCCTCGTACTGCTGGTCCAGCTCGGGCGACTCGATCACCGCGAGCACCTGCCCCGCCCCCACGGCGTCGCCCTTGTCGACCAGGATCCGGCGCAGGTAGCCGCTCACCTTGGCGTACAGCGTGACCGCCGCGTAGGGCCGCGCCTCGCCCAACAGCGTCAGCGTCTGGACGCCCTGCGGCGCCGTCACGCGCACCACGCGCACGTGCGGGCCCGCCGCCACGTCGGCGGCGCGCGCCCGCCCCTCCGCCCGCACCAGACTCACCTTGCGGGCGAGCAGCCCGGCGACGATGGCGACCGAGGCCACCATCGACACCACGCCCCCCACGAACAGGCGGCGCCCCGATCGCGACTGCGGCAATGCGGTCTTCACGCTTCCCCTCTCTCTTCTGCCAGGAACCGCTCGTCCAGCAGGTGGCTGGTCGGCGGTTCGGTCCGGATCAAGGAATACAGGACGGGGACCACGAACAGCGTGGCCGCGGTCGCCAGCACCAGCCCGCCGATCACCGCGCGGCCGAGCGGCGCGTTCTGCTCACCCCCCTCGCCCAGCCCCACCGCCATCGGGACCATCCCGATGATCATCGCCAGCGCGGTCATCAGCACGGGGCGCAGCCGGGTCTTGCCGGCCTCGAGTGCGGCGGCGAGGGCATCGCCGCCCGTCTCGACCCGCCGGTCGTTGGCGAAGCTCACGAGCAGAATCGAGTTGGACACGGCGATCCCCACCGCCATGATCGAGCCCATCAGCGACTCGACGTTCAGCGTGGTGCCGGTGAGGGCGAGCATCCAGAGGATGCCCACCAGGGCGCCCGGCACGGCGGCCATGATGATGAACGGATCGAGCCAGGATTGAAACAACACCACCATCAGGCAGTACACCAGCACGATTGCCAGGATCAGGCCCAGACCCAGGCTCCGGAACGACGCCGTCATCACCTCGCCCTGTCCTCGTACCGTGATGCGCATGCCGGGCGGCAGCGCACCGAGCGCGGCGATGCGGGAGCGGATGTCGCGCACCACGCCGCCCAGGTCCCGACCCTCCACTCCGGCCTCGACGTCCAGCACCCGTTGCACCGTGTAATGGTTCACCACGCCGGGCGCGGCGCCGGGGGACACGCTGGCCACGTTGCCGAGCATCACGGCGGGCGCCTCGGGCGGCTCGGCGAGCGACGGCGCGCCGCTGGGATCGGCCGGCCGGACGCCGGATGCGGGCGTGAGCGGCGTGGCGAGCAGGCTCGGCACCGAGGCCAGCCGGGCGATCGGCGTCTGCACCGCCACCGTGTAGTTCACGTTGTTCGTCGGGTTCAGGAAGAACGAGGGCGCGATCAGCCCGCTCGAGGAGAGGGAGATGAGCATGCTGTTCGCCACGTCCCGCTGGGTCAGCCCCAGCTGCGCGGCGCGCACCCGATCCACCTGCACCTTGAGCGCGGGATAGTCGAGCACCTGCGGCACGTGTACGTCCACCGCGCCCGGCACGGTACGGATCGCGTCGCGCAGCCGCCGCGCGACTTCATAGGAGCGGGCGAGGTTGGCCCCCTCGATCTGCACGTCCACCGGCGCGGACACGCCGAAGTTCAGTACCTGGCTCACGATGTCCGCCGGCTGGAAGTAGAAGCTCGAGCCCGGGAAATCCGCCGGCAGCGTCGCCCGCAACGCCCGCATGTAGCGCTCCGTCGGACGATGCCGCGGCTTGAGCGCGATCAGCACTTCCGCGTCCATGGCCCCGATGTTGTCGGTGGGGACGAACGCCAGGTTATAGAAGAGCGGCACCCCGATCATGTCGTTGACGGTCTCGAGCTCGTCCGCCGGAATCGTCTCGCGGATGCGACGCTCCACCTGCTCCACCAGTCGCTCGGTCTCCTCGATGCGGGTGCCCGCGGCCGCCCGGAAATGAAGCTTCATCAGGCCCGCGTCCACTGCGGGGAAGAAGTCGGTCCCCACGACCGTGAGCAGCGTCGCGCCGCTGAGCGCCAGCACCAGCGCCATGACCAACGTGAAGCGGCGGTGGGCGAGTACCGTCTCGAGCGCGCGGCCGTACGCGGCCTGGAACCGCTCCCAGATCTCGTCCCGCTGCCGCTGCAGGGCGGAGGGCGTGGCGGCCGCATGCTCTTCGCCCGGCATCAGCAGCCGGGCCAGGAGCGGCACCAGCGTCCGCGACAGCACGTACGACGCGAGCATCGCGAACACCACGGCGAGCGCGAGCGGCGTGAACAGGTATTTGGCCGGTCCGTACAGCAGCGCAACCGGGAAAAACACGATACAGATCGCCAGCGTGGCCACGATCGCCGGCACGGCCACCTGCCGGGCGCCGTCCAGCACGGCGACCGTGAGCGGCTTCCCCAGCGCCCGGTTGCGATGGATGTTCTCGATCGCCACGGTGGCGTCGTCCACCAGCATCCCGATCGCGAGCGCCAGTCCGCCCAGCGTCATGATGTTGATCGTCTGGTTCGTGAACTTGAGCCCCAGGAACGCCGTGAAGATGGCGAGCGGGATCGACGTGGACACGATGACCACGCTGCGCCAGCTCCCCAGGAACGCGAAGATCATCAGGGAGACGAGCACCGAGGCGAGGATCGCCTCACGCACCACGCCCGAGATCGCCGCCCGTACGAACAGCGACTGGTCGAAGTCGATCTTCAGGTCCAGCCCCTCCGGGGCCACCGCCTGAATCGAGGGGATAGCCCGGCGGGTCGCTTCGACCACCGCCAGCGTGGACGCGTCGGCGTGCTTGAGGATCGCGAGATAGGTGGCGCGCTTGCCGTTCACCCGCACGATGTTGGACTGCTCGGCGTAGCTGTCCGACACGCGCGCCACGTCTCCCAGTAACACCGGTGCGCCGCTCACCACCTTGAGCGGAATCCGTTCGAACTCCGCCACCACGGACGGGCTCGAGTTCAAGGCCACGTTGTACTCCGTGGAGCCGATGCGCGCCGTGCCGGCCGGCACGATCACGTTCGATACCTGCAGCGCGCCGACCACGTCGGCCGGCGACAGCCCCTTGGCTGCCAGGGCTTGCGGGTCGATGTCGATCGAGACCTGGCGCTGCCGGCCGCCGAACGGCGCCGGCGTCGAGAGTCCCGGGATGGTGAACAGCCGCACCCGGATGAAGTTCAGTCCATAGTCGAAGATGCGGTCCTCGGGGAGCGTGGCGCTCGACGCCGTGAGCTGCGCCACCGGCACGTTGGACGCGTTGAACTGGACCAGCGTGGGCGGCTGCATCCCCGGCGGCGCGATGCGCAGGATGGTGCTCGAAAGCGCCCCGATCTGCGCGATGGCGCCGCCGATGTCCGTCCCGGGCTGGAAGTAGATCTTCAGCAGCCCGATCCCGGGGATCGACTGAGACTCGATGCGCTCGATCCCGTTGACCGTGGTCGAGAAGCCGCGCTCGCTGATGATCACCACCCGCCGCTCCATCTCCTCGGCCGAGAGCCCGGGATAGTTCCACACGACGGCGACGACCGGGATGTCGATGGCGGGGAAGATGTCCACGATCATGCGCGTGAGCGACAACGTGCCCAGCACGAGGATGAGCAGGGCCATCACCGCAATCGTGTACGGCCGGCGCAGGGCCAGTCGAACGATCCACATGCGAGCCTCTCAGGGTGGCGGCGGACGGCGCGGGAGAACATGGTGAAAAACACACCCCGCCCCGGCCGGGTTCCGCCGCGACTGTTGCTGCAGGGAACCTGGCGCGAGTGCAGCGCCTGCGCCATGCTATCCCTCCCCCTGCCCCGAGGCTCCGTCGCTATGCCGCTCATCGCGTTGTACGCCCTGGCCGCTGCGGTCGCCACGCAGCAACCCGACACCACGCTGTGGACGCGCCTGCGGTACCGCTTCGTCGGCCCCGAGGGCAACCGCGCTGTGGCCGTGACCGGGGAGCCCGGCAATCCCCTGGTGGCCTACGTGGGGGCCGCGTCGGGGGGCATCTGGAAGACCGAAGACGGCGGCGTGCACTGGCGCGCCGTGTTCGACAGCCAGCCGGCGCAGGCGATCGGCGCGATCGCGCTGGCGCCGTCGGCGCACAACGTGCTGTGGGCGGGCACGGGCGAGACGTTCTTCATCCGTTCGACCACGGCGCTCGGCGATGGGGTGTATCGCTCGACCGACGGCGGCCGCAGCTGGCAGCACCAGGGGCTCGACGGCACGGGACGGATCGCGCGCATCGTGATCCATCCCGCGAACCCCGATCTGGTGCTGGTGTGCGCGCTGGGACGGGCCTACGGGCCGGCCCAGGACCGCGGGGTGTACCGCACCATCGACGGCGGCAAGACGTGGAGCCGCGTGTTGTTCGTCGATCCCAACACGGGCTGCTCGGACCTCGCCCTCGATCCGGGCGACCCGAATACGATATTCGCCGGCATGTGGCAGTTCGAGGTCAAGACCTGGCACCTCCAGAGCGGCGGGCCGGGGAGCGGGCTGTGGGTGTCGCGAGACGGCGGCGCGACGTGGAAGCGCATCACGGGGCACGGCCTCCCCGACGCGCGGCACGTCGTGGGCAAGGTAGCAGTGGCGGTCGCTCCGTCGAACCCGAACACCGTCTACGCGCTGATCGAGGACCAGGATCCCACGCTGTATCGGAGCGATGACCGGGGCGCGACCTGGCACATGGTGAGCCACGATCACAGCATGGCGGAGCGCGCGCCCTACTACGTGCGTTTTGCCGTGGCGCCCGACGACGAGGAGCGGCTGTACTTCGTCTCGGTGCGCTTCAGCATGTCGCGCGACGGCGGCCGCACCCTGGCCCGCTCGGGCTACGAAGGCGGCGGCGACAACCACGACATCTGGATCGATCCGCTCAACCCTGAGCGCTTCATGGTGGCGCACGACGGCGGGGCGAGCATCACGCTCAACCGCGGCAGGAGCTTCATGCGCATCGTGCTCCCGATCGCCCAGATGTACCACGTGCATGCCGACACCCGCGTGCCGTACTACGTGTACGGCAACCGCCAGGACGGCTCCTCGTATCGCATGCCGAGCCGCAGCCTGGGAGACGGCATCTCGGAAGGCACGTGGCAGCACGTGGGGGGCTGCGAGAGCGGATTCGGTATCCCGGACACCGTGGACAACGCGACCGTCTGGTCCGGATGCTACGACGGCGGGCTCGAAGTCTACGACGTGCGGACAGGCCACGCGCGCAACGTGCGCGTCTGGCCGGAAGCCGGCTACGGGTGGCGGCCCGCCGACCTGAAGTACCGCTGGAACTGGACCTTCCCCATCATGATCTCGCCGCACGATCACCGGCGCGTGTACGTGGGCAGCCAGTACGTGCACCTCACCACCGATGGCGGCGCGAGCTGGAAGGTGGTGAGCCCCGATCTCACCCGAAACGATACGACGCATCAGCAGAGCTCGGGCGGTGTCACCACGGACAACCTGATGACGTTCGACGGCGCGACGTTGTTCGCGCTGGCGGAGTCGCCCGTGCAGGCGGGCGTGATCTGGGCGGGCTCGAACGACGGCCTGGTGCACGTCACGCGCGACGGCGGCACGAGCTGGACGGACGTGACGGGCAACCTGCCCAAGCTCGCGCCCTGGGGAAAGATCTCGAATATCGAGCCGTCGCGCTTCGACGCCGCCACCGCATACATCTCGGTCGACCTGCACGAGCTGGACGACCTCGACCCCTACATCTTCAAGACCGCGGACTTCGGCAGGACCTGGAAACGCATCTCGGAAGGCTTGCCCCGCTCGTCGCTCGGATTCGTGCACGTGGTGCGCGAAGACCCGGCGCGGCGGGGGATGCTGTTCGCGGGCACGGAGGGCGGGGTGTACGTGACGCTCGACGACGGCACGCGCTGGCTGCCGCTGCAGACCAACCTGCCCCACGCCCCGATCTCGTGGCTCACGGTGCAGCCGCACTTCCACGATCTCGTGGTCGCGACTTACGGGCGGGGGATCTGGATCCTGGACGACATTTCGCCGTTGGAAGACCCCGCCTTCCCCGCCCTGACGGGCGGAGCCATGCTGTTCAAACCACGCCCCGCGTATCGGTTTCGCAGTCAGCAAGGGATCGCGAGCGCCCCGAACAGCGCCGTACGCGTGGACAGCATACCGGAGGGGGCTGGGTTGACGTACTACCTTCCGGCGGCTCTCGCCGACACCGCCGCGGCGCCCGACAGCGCTCATCAGCGTCGCCCCGCGAAGATCGTCGTGCTGAGCGCGAGCGGCGACACGGTGCGCGTGCTCGAAGGGGAGCGCAAGCCGGGGCTGAATCGCGTGTGGTGGGACCTGCGCTATACCCGGCCCACCGTGCCGAAGCTGCGCACTCCCCCACCCGGCAAGCCGTTCGTGCGCGTGGGGCCGGACGGCACGCGCCCGCTCGTGACCTGGGACCTCGATCTGTCGCTGCGCGGGCCGCTGGTGCCGCCGGGGACCTACCCCGTGCGGCTCACGGTGGGGGACAGCGCGGCGAGCGCCACGACCCTCACGCAATCGCTTACGGTGCTCAAGGACCCCAACACCACCGCGACCGACACGGACGTCGCGGCGCAGACCCGGCTGGCGCTCGCGATCCGCAGCGCGCAGGACAGCGTGGCGCGGATGATCAACCGGCTCGAGTGGGTGCGGAAGCAGCTCGCGGATTTGACCGGTCAGCTGCGGGGCGACACCGCGCTCGCGGGCGACTCGAGCGCCAAGCGGCTCGCCGCGCTCGCCGACTCGCTCGACCGGCACGCCGGCGCCGTCGAGGGCGTGCTGTTCGACGTCCATCTGACGGGCGCGCGCGAGGATCCGTTCCGCAGCGCGATGCAGCTCTATGGCCGGCTCGCGGCGCTGCAGTCCGACGTGTCCGAGAGCGGTGCCGACTTCGCGCCCACGACGCAGCAGCAGGCGGTGTTCGAGCTGTTCGCAGAGCGACTGCGCGACGCGTCCGTGCGGTTCGCCGGCTTCATGCAGCGCGAGCTGCCGGCGTTCGGTGCCGAGCTGCGCAAGGCGCCGCTGAGAGACGTTGTCGCCGGCGGGAACAAGCCGTGAGCCATCGTGTCGCGTGTCACATTGTTCTCGGTCCGATGCGGGTTGACACTGGTTACGGTTCTGTCTAGAGTGCGTATCAGAACCCAGGAGGGCTGGAACCCGGTATGGATCGCACGGTGTTGAAGCGTAATTGCTGCTGGACGAGTCCCTGAGCGAGCCGGCCCGCTGGGTGGCACGATGATGTGCCAACGCCCCCCTCCGGAGCTGTTCCGGCGGGGGGCGTTGAATTTTTTTCCGCGACCTGAACGACGATGAGGCACGACCGATGAAGCGATACCTGTTGGCAAGCGACTTCGACCAGACCCTCAGCTTCAACGATTCGGGGATCGTCTTGAGCGACCTGCTCGGCCTCTCCGGATTCCAGGAGCGGATCGCGGGACTGTCCCGGATTCATCTGGTGCAGCAGGGGGCCGAGCTCGCCTATCTGTTGCTGCACGATCCGGAGTACCGCCGCGTGCGTCAGGAGCACTTGGTCGAGGTGGGCAAGCGCATTCGCTTGAAGCAGAACCTCCACCTGCTGACCCGCCTGCTCGGCGAGCTGGATGGCTATGAGTTCGCGTTCTACGTGATCTCCGCCGCCCCGCAGGAAGTGATTCAATCCGCCCTCGAGGGCATCGTCCCGGCGGACCATATCTACGGGACGCGGTTTCGCTACGATCCCGCGTCGGGAGAAATTCAGGGTATCGAGCGGGTCGCGGCCGGGTACGGGAAGATGGCGCTGCTCGAGGAGTTGCGTGCCAAGCTGCACGTGGGGCACGACCGGGTCATCTACGTCGGCGACGGCAGCTCCGACCTTCACGTGATGCTGCATGTCAACCGGCTCAACGGCCTCACTATTGCAGTGTCCGAGAACAAGTACCTCGCGCAGATCGCGAAGCGCTCGGTGCTCTCCGATGACGCAGTGAGCGTGCTGGTGCCGATCCTGGAAGAAATCGTCCGGATGGACGAGCGGGGCATTCACGCGCTGTTCGAGTCCCACGGGCTCGTGCTTCAGGAGTGGGACAAGGTCCAGACCGACCTGTTGACGATCCGCGAGACGGACTCCGCGCCACCACTCGTCGCCTGACTGGGGAGGGGGAGGAGATGAGCTACGACTGGATCGGCTGGTTCGCGACGGCGCTGTTCATGACCTCCTACTTCTGCAAGGATGCGGTCACGCTGCGGCGCGTGCAGGGCGTTGCCGCTCTGGCGTGGGCGGCGTACGGAGTGGCGATACACGCATGGCCGGTGATCGTCGCCAATGTCCTGGTGACGAGCGTCGCGCTGTGGACCTCCCTCAGCGCCACGCCTCCGTCGGCAGGTCCGCCGGGGGCTCGAGCGACTGGATATAGGTGACGAGCTTCCACACGGCGTCGGGCGCGAGCAGCAGCCCGCCGTAGGCGGGCATGCCGTGCGGGCGGCCGTAATAGATCGACTGGAAGATCGCGCCGTCCGCGCCGCCGAACCGCCACCGTCCGTCCGCCAGACTCGGTCCCACCCACCCGGCGCCCCCGCCGCCGTGACACCCGTCGCAGTTCATCGCCGTGAAGATCTTCGCCCCCTCCGCGGCCGCCCGCTGGTCGCGCCGGTAGGGATTCTGCCAGCGCACCGCCGTGGGGGCGGCGCCGCCCGCGAACACGTGCTCGTCATGACGCACCTCGGGCAGGCTGGCGCGCTGGTCGGCCGCGGGCGCGCCGCGCCCGCACGCGGCCAGCGCCACGAGCAGGGCGACGGGAACGGCCCTCATCCCTTCACCGCCGCGAAGCCGCCGATGACGGCGATCACCACCCCCAGCGCGATCTTCGCGGCGGCACCTGCGGCGCGACCCAGCAGGGCGCCCCAGCCCGCCCGCACCGCCACACCCGGCGTGCGCGACACCGAGTACTCGAACAAGGCGGCGCCGACGAATGCGCCGGTGAAGGCGCCGATCACGCTCCCCACGATCGGGACCGGCACGCCCACCATGGCGCCCGCGATCCCGCCGACCAGGGCGCCCCAGCCGGAGCGGCGCGAGCCGCCGTACCGCTCGGTCAGCCCGAACCCCACCCACCACTCCAGGAGCTCGCCCAGCAACGCGAGCCCCAGCACGATCGCCAGCGTGGCGATCCCGATGGTGCGAAATCCGGTGAGCGCGCCGTAGCCCAGCACCCCGCCCACCATCACCCACAAGCCCGGCAGCCCGAGCGGGACCAGCACCAGGCCGGCGATGCAGCACAGCGCGAGCAGCAGAACGGCGAGCGTGTGGATCATGGACCCAGTCCGAACAGCCACACCATGCCGCCCTGACTCGTGTGGCGCGCGATGTCGCGCATGAACTCGGCGGGCGGCCGCACGTCCGCCGGGTCATCGGAGCGCACGTCCCCGGCGAGCAGGAACCAGTCGCCCCCGATCCCGGCGTACACCGCCACGTACTGCTTGCCGTCGGGGCCGGTGTAGGCGATGGGATTCCCGACGACGCCGGACCCGACTTTGAACTTCCACAGCAGCCGTCCGGTCGCCGCGTCGGCGGCCTTGAACCAGCCGTCGAGCGTGCCGTAGAAGACGACGTTCCCGCCCGTGGCGAGCACGCCGCTCCAGACCGGGTACGGCTCCTCGATCGCCCACACCCTGCGACCGCGCGCGGCGTCCCACGCGATGAACGCGCCCATGTGCCCGCCCGGCCCGGCGTGGTACGGCGTATTCGCCCCGATGAACGGCGTGCCGGCGATGCGGGTCACCGGCACCGCCTCGTAGTCCATGCAGAGGTTGTTGGTGGGAACGTAGAACAGCCTGGTCCGCGCCGAGTACGCCGCCGGTGCGGCGGGCGTCTTGCCGCCCTCGAGGCTGGGACAGATGTCCTTCACGTTGCCGCGCGACGCGCCCGTGAGCTTGGTCGAGTCGATCACCGGCCGGCCGCTCGCGCGGTCCACGCGCGTCGCCCAGCTCACGGGCACGAACGGCTCGGCGACCAGCACCTCGCCCGTGGCGCGATCGAGCGTGTACGCGAAGCCGTTCTTGTCGAAATGGACCAGCACGTTGCGCTCCTCACCCCCTAGGACCAAGTCGGCGAGGATCATCTCGGCGGTGGCGTCGTAGTCCCAGCTGTCGTGCGGCGTGAACTGGTAGGCCCACACGAGAGCGCCATCATCGGGCCGCCGGGCCAGCACACTGGCGGTCCACTTGTTGTCGCCCGGACGCTGCTCCGGGTTGTACGGGCCGGGGTTGCCAACGCCGTAGAACACCAGGTCGAGACGGGGGTCGTAGGACATCCACCCCCACACCGGCCCGCCGCCGTGGGCCCAGCCATCTTTCGGCCAGGTCGTGACGCCCAGCTCTTTTTGCTTCCCGTAGAACGACCGCACCGTCCCCGGCCACGCGAGCATCTCGCTGTCCGGGCCCATGTTGTACGCCGTCCACGCGATCCGGCCGGTGCGCAGATCGAGCCCCTTTACCCAGCCGTGGATGCCGAACTCGCCCCCCGACGCTCCGACGATCACGCGACGCTTGACGATGAACGGGGCGACAGGTGTGGTCTCGCCCTGCGACAGATCGGCGATCTTCGTCTGCCACGATTCCTTCCCGGTGGCGGTGTCGATCGCGACGGTCCGACCGTCCAGCAGGTTGTAGACGATCTTCCCCTCGGCGTAGAACGCGCCGCGGTTGATCGCATCGCAGCAGGCGATCCCCACGGCGTTGGGATCCACGTCGGGGCGGTACTTCCATTTGAGCGGATAGTCGGGCTTGGTGAGGTCGAACGCGTACAGCACGTTCGGGTACGGGGTCACCACGTACAGCGTGTGGCCCACGACCAGCGGCTGGCCCTCGTGGCCGCCCAGCACGCCCGTCGAGAACGTCCACACGGGCCGCAGCCGGCCCGCGTTGGCCACGCTGATCTGCGCCAACGGACTGTAGCGCGTGGCGGCATAGTCGCGGGCGGGCATGGTCCACTGGCCGTCCTGGCCGGCGTCCTGTGACCGGGCATGCCTCGGACCGAGCGTGACGACCAGCAGGGCGAGCGCGCCCGCCCCCTTTCCCATCAGGCGAGCCCGAGTCGGTGGCGGAGATGCTCCTGCACCTCGGGCGTGATGATGCCTCGTGTGGCCGCGTCGGCGAGCGCCGCCGTGATGGCGGCGCGATCGGCGTCCAGGCCCTGCTCGCGCAGCTCGCGGATGATGCGCGCCAGGCGGCTATCGTAATCCGGAGACTTGAGGGTTCCCGCGTCCACCTGCTGCTTCAACTTTTCCAGCTCCTTGACGAAGCGTTGAACCGTGACCGGTGCCATCCGAGCTCCTCCTTGTGGTAGGACTGCGCCCCGCGGGCAACGATGGACGATGGGAGCACGTGGCCGCAAGGCCCGCTCGAGGCTACACTAGTGGCGTGACCGCCGCGCGCCTCGTGCTCGCGCTCGTCGCCGCTGCGGCTGCGGGCGCCGTGAATGCCATCGCCGGCGGCGGCACGCTGCTCACCTTTCCCGCCATCGTCGGACTCGGCGTCACGCCGCTCGTGGCCAACGCCACCAGCACCGTGGCGCTGTGGCCCGGCTCGCTGGGCAGCATGTGGGGCTATCGGCACGAGCTCACCGGCGCCCGCCGCTGGGTGATCGGCTTCACCGCGCCGAGCCTCACCGGCGGGATGCTCGGCGCATGGCTGCTGCTGCACACGCCGCCCGCCGCCTTCGACCGCATCGTGCCGTTCCTCGTCTTGGGGGCGACACTCCTGTTCCTCGTCCAGGGACCGCTGCTGCGCCGGCTGCGCCCGAGCGCGCCCGCGACGACGGAACCCGCGCCGCGCTGGAGCTTCCTCGCGGCCCAGTTCCTGGTCGCCGTGTACGGGGGCTACTTCGGGGCGGGGATCGGGATCCTGATGCTCGCCGTGCTGGGGTTCATGGGCCTCACCAACATCCACCGCATGAACGGCCTCAAGAACTGGGGAGCGCTGTGCATCAACGCCGTGGCGGTGCTGATGTTCGCGGGTGGCGGCATCGTGCACTGGCCGATCGCCCTGACGATGGCGGTGGGCGGGATGCTGGGTGGCTATGCCGGCTCTCGCCTGGCGCAGCGCGTCGGGCAGCAGGCCGTGCGGCACGCCATCGTGGCGATCGGCCTTGCGGCGTTCGTGTGGCTGCTGGTGCGCCGCCCCGGCGGCGCGTGAGCGTCACGTCGAGCCGGTCTCTGAGTCCGACGTGCCTTTGCGGTCGTTGCGCTTGAACAGCCACACGGCGAACAGCACGATGCCCACGACGAGCGCGATCTTGAGCACCAGGAAGAGCAGCGGAATGAAGAACAACGACCCGACCTTCCACAAGGAAAGACCGAGCAGGCCGAGTGCGGCGAGCTGCAGGATGGGCTTGGACATGAGCGACTCCTTCGCGCGTCAGCCGGAGGTGACCGAGTAGTCGAGCGGCTGAGTGATGTGGACACGGACCGCCCTGCCGTGCACCCGGGCCGGCCGGAACAGCGCCTTGAGGATCCACTCGCGGGCGGGTCCATCGAAGCCCGGGTTAGGGCTGGTGGCGATCTCGATCGAGCTGGGCTCCACCCGACCCGTGGTATCGACGATGGCCCGTAGCAGCACGCGGCCGTGGATCCCGGCCCGCTTCAAGAGATCGGGGTAGGGCGCGGGCGGCGCGGAGAGCAGCGCGGGGCGCTCCTCCACCAGCGCCTCCGAGTAGACCTCGTTTCCCGAAGGCACGACCCCGTTGGCGCGGCCGCCTTCGACGCCGATCCCGGAATAATCCTTCGGGTCGAACCGCTGCTGCAAGTCGAGCTTCGGCATGGACGTGGGCAGCTGCGTCGGGACGCTCACGGTCTGAAAGCCCCGCAGCGGCTCCGCGAGCTGGGCGGGGGGAGGCAGGGCCGGCTGCCGCTGCGCCGGCGCGAGCAGCACGACGCTCGTGTCCATTCGCACGGCGGTATCCGCCGGCCGGGCGGACAGGGTCACGTACACGGCGCCGCCGATCACGGCGGCGTGCAGCGCGAGCGACGTGGCTCCTACGCGGAACAGTGTCTTCTTCTGGGACTTGCGCTTCGTCTCGAGCAGTCTGAGCTCCATACGTCCTCCCGTCTCCCGGGTTCGCCTGAGGCGACGGCACTCGCGCCACAAGACACGGTTGGACGACGAGATGTTCCCATGGAGAGTTTCGCGGCACGAACCCGCACGGGGCCCGGACCGCTCCCTGACGCACGACGCGCCTCGGCGGAGTCGCCGAGGCACGTCGCGGTGCTGGCCTCCGTGGCTGTCAGCGCTTGGAGATGTCCCCGCTGGTCACGGGACCCGAGACCGTGAACCCTTCCGAGGGGATGAATACCTGGAAGAAGTCCGTGCCGCTCCCCGCCGGCCCGTTGTCGCACACTGTGAGGGTGTAGCTCCTCAAGCCCCCCGTGTCCTCGCGGCCGACGGCATCGACCTCCACGCCGCGGGTCGGGTCGCTGCAGGCGCTAGAGCTGTTGCGGTACGCCGTGAACGACGTGGCAGGATCGGCCACCGGATCGGTGGTCAGAGTGGCCGGCTGATTGGGAGCGTGCAGGTCGGCCCAGTCGGTGCCGGTAAACCGCCCCGTGAGGTCGGACCGGATGTCGAAGTTGAAGGTCACGGCATCGCTCCCGGGCGTGGGCGAGCCGTTCCCGATCTGCCCCTGACCGATGACTTCACCACTGCCGCCACCGCCGGTTGCCGCGCAGCTCACGGAGAAGGTCGTGGTCGTGGTGCCGCCGGACGGCACGGTGACGGTGCGGGGGTTCGCCCCGCTCACGCTGCAGTTCGACGCCACGCCCGACAGCGCGAGCGAATGGTCGCCCGACGGACCCGTGAAGGTGACGCTGCCGTTGGTCGCGATCGGCTGGCTGAACGAGCCGTCGATCGTGATCGTGTAGCCGTCGGGGTCGAGGTTCGAGCCCGTCGTGCTGGTGGTGACCGTCAGGCTGCCGGTGCCTCCGCCGGTCGCGGCGCACGTCACGCTGAAGGTCGTGGACACGGTCCCACCGGACGGCACCGTGACGGTGCGCGGATTCGCCCCGCCCACGCTGCAGTTAGCGGCTACTCCGGACAGCGCCACGGTGTGATCCCCCGCTGGCCCTGTGAACGTGACGCTGCCGTTGTCCGGAATCGGCTGGCTCGCCGCGCCGCCGTCCACGGACACGGTGTAGCCGTCCGGATCGAGATCCCCACTCGCTCCGCTGGTGGCCGTCGTGACGGTGAGGCTGCCGGTGCCGCCGCCCGTGGGGGCACAGCTCACCGCGTAGCTCGTGCTGACGGTGGTGCCGGCGGTGACCGACACGGTCCGCGAAGTGCCGCCGCTCACCGTACAATTCGCCGCCACCCCGCTCACCACCACCGTGTGGCTGCCCGGCGCGAGCTCGCTGAAGGTCGTCGTCGCGTTATCCCCGATCGCACGGCTCGTGGTCCCGTCCAGGGTGACGGAGTAGCCGTCGGGATCAACGTCCCCGCTCGCGCCGCTCGTCGCCGTGGTGACGCTGAGGCTCCCGGTCGTCGGGCCCGTCGGAGCGCAGCTCACCGCGTAGCTCGTGCTGACGGTGGTGCCGGCGGTGACCGACACGGTCCGCGAAGTGCCGCCGCTCACCGTACAATTCGCCGCCACCCCGCTCACCACCACCGTGTGGCTGCCCGGCGCGAGCCCGCTGAAGGTCGTCGTCGCGTTATCCCCGATCGCACGGCTCGTGGTCCCGTCCAGGGTGACGGAGTAGCCGTCGGGATCAACGTCCCCGCTCGCGCCGCTCGTCGCCGTGGTGACGCTAAGGCTCCCGGTCGTCGGCGGCGCCGTGCAACTCACCGAGAAGGTCGTGGCCGCCACGAGACCCGCGATGAGCGAAACGGTGCGCGGGTTGTCGCCGCTGACCGAGCAGTTGGCGGGGACGCCCGACAGCAGCACCGTGTGACTGCCCGACGGGAGTCCCAGAAATGTCGCGACGCCGTTGGCGCCGACGGACTGGCTGGAGGAGCCATCCACTATCACCGTGTAACCAGACGGCGTGTTCGAGCCCGAGGTGCTGACGGTCACGGCGAGCGTGCCGACGTCCGGCAGGCCGAGCAGCGCTCGGGGCCTGGGACTCTGCGAGTCGTCACATGCGGCGGCAACCATCAGTGTGGCGGCCGCCGTTGCCGCCAAGGTCCAACTCGTCGTGCGTGCCATCGTCGCGCCCTCGCCCCGTAATCGTTTTCGTGTCGCCACTACATCGCTCTAGTCGGGGGTGGGCAAAAACCGGACCGATCCGTGGTGTGGTGGAAACAGGTCGCGCGTGGCGTTCCGGTGCAGCGCTCCGGCGCCGCGTGCTGCGGCGCGCCTGCGCCGTGGCCGGTGCGCAGCAACGCGCGCTCGCGCTGCTGCGGTCGCGCCGTCGCGGCGCGCAGCACACGTCAGCCGCGCTCGAGTTCCTGGAAGTCCTGATCGCTCAGCTCGAGCAGCGCCGCCGTGATGTTCTCGTCGAGGTGGCGGACGCGCGACGTGCCGGGAATGAGAAGCATCACGGGCGATCTCCGGAGCAGCCACGCGAGCGCCACCTGCGACGGGGTCGCGTGCAATCGCCCGCCCCCGCGCGCTCGCCAATGATCGAGCACCGCGCCGCCGGCTCTTGGTGGCGATCACCAGCCCCGGCGGATACGGGTAGAGGGCCTCCGCGATCAGACGCTCGCTCACCGCCGGACCGTAGGAATCGGCCGCCGGTACACGCCGCGCTCGCCGCCCAAGAGACAGCTGCCGCTGTGCGCGACCGGAAGGACGATCGATTGTGTCATACTGGTCCCAAACCTGTGTGTGGCGTGAAACACCGCGAACGTGCGTGACGACCGCACCGCGTATCCGCCTCCAACCCCGGCGTGGTTCCTCCTCTCGCATCTCGGTGCTGCAATCGCGCCACACCTTTTGGCCTCCCGCGTCGGCTTCCGAGTGGCACCGCTCTTGCTTCTTGTTGAAACGGAGACAGCGAGCTAAGGGGTCGGTCGTATGGACAGCACGAATCACCGGCACGTCACCCGCGTCGCAACCGGCGCACGCACAGGGGCGGCCGCGAGCGTGCTCCTGGTGGTGCTCTCGGCCTGCGCGGTCTCCCATCACCCCGCGGTCGACCGCGTGCGGCTCACGCCTCCAGCCGATCACATCCTGGCCGGGCGGCTCGCTACGGCCGACGTCGTCGTGGCCGGCGTGCTGACCCGGGCGCGGCGCGACATCAACTACGAGGCTCCCTGCGGGATCATCGCGCACATCATGCGCCGCTGCGACGAGACCGAGGCCTACGACGCGCGCATCAAGGCGTTCGACGGTCACGAGTGGACCCTGATGTTCTTCCGGCTCGGCCCCGGGCCGCACCCGGCCCCGGGCGATTCGGCCGTGTGGGTGCTGCACCGCGACGCAGTGTATCCCTACCTGGTGTGCGCGCAGCGCGCCGCGCTCACGAGCACGGGCTGCGTGAGCGAGCCCTCCTTCATCCTGGAATCGGACGACGACATGCTGCCGCTGAGCGAGTGGCCCCGCGTGCAGCGGCTCCTCCAGGCGCTCAACCTGTAGGCCCACCCCGCCCCATCCCGCGGTCCCCTATCGCGCGAGTACCCCTGCGCCGTATCATCTCCTGCGGGCTCGCGACGACCGGGACGACTCATGAGCGAAAAGAGCTTGGAGAAGCTGCGGGCGCTCTTGAAGGGCTATGCCGAGCGCACGGGGGCGGGGGGGACGGGCGGGGCGGGGGCGGCGGGGGCGGCGGGGACGGACGTCAAGCCCGTTCACGACGAAAGCGAGCGGCGCCGGCGCGCCTGTGGAGAGCGGCTCCAGAAGGTGGTGCGCGCCGTGCTCGACCGCGTCGTCGACGAGCTCAAGAATGCCGGGCACCAAGCGGCAATCGAGGACCAGAGCGCCACCGCGGGCGCCTATCCCAGCTTGGAGCTCGCGTTCACGCCGCGGTCGCCGGCTGGCACGGCACTGACGTCGGTGCTCACCTTCCGGTGCGATCCGCGCCGCGGCATCGCCGTGGCGCGCGATATCAAGCCCTCCCCTGCCAAGGGACGCGTGGTGACGACCAGCAGCGACCGCATCGGCACCATGAAGGTCGAGGCGATATCGGTGGAATGGGTCGAGACCAAGACGCTGAGCTTCATCGAGGCGGTGCTGAAGGTCAACTGACCGCCGCCGCCCGCTCCCGCTCCTTGAGCAGCCGCCGCAGGATCTTCCCGGATGGTGACTTGGGGATCGCGTCGATCACCTCGATCACCCGGATCTTCTTGTACGGCGCGACGTGCTCGGCCACGTAGGCCAGCAGCGCCGCCGGCGACGTGTCCCCCTTCAGGACCACGAACGCCTTCGGAACCTCACCGCACTCGTCGTCGGGAATGGGGATCACCGCGGCGTCCGCCACGGCCGGGTGCGCGCACAGCACCGCTTCCAGCTCGGCCGGAGCCACCTGGAAGCCTTTGTACTTGATCAACTCCTTCAACCGGTCCACGATCGTGAAATACCCGTCCGCGTCGACGTGCCCGATGTCGCCGGTGTGGAGCCAGCCGTCGCGGTCGAGCGTGGCCGCCGTCGCCTCCGGGTTGTTCAGGTAGCCGCGCATCACTTGCGGCCCCCGAATCAGCAGCTCCCCATCTTCTTCTACGCCCAGATCAGCGCCCGTCGCCGAATCGACGATGCGGCACTCCGTGCTGGGCAGGAGCGGGCCCACGGTCCCCGGCTTGATCTTACCAGGCTCGTCCGGGTTCGCATGGGTCACCGGGCTGGCTTCGGTGAGGCCGTAGCCCTGGAGGAGGCGGCAGCCGATGCGCCGGCCGCACGCGGTCTCGAGCGCGGCGTCGAG
>DATNOR010000018.1:0-37004 GCA_035601235.1 Gemmatimonadales bacterium | reverse complement strand
TAGATCCAGGCGAGCGCGAGGAAGTGGGGCAGCTGCCACAGGAACAGGATCCAGAACAGCGCCGCCACGGCCGGACCGAGGGCCCCGCCAGCGGCGGTCCATCCCCCCACGATCGGCAGGGCGCCTGGCACGGCACCAATGAGGGTGTTGAGCGTGGTGGTACGCTTGAGCGGCGTGTAGAGCAGCACGTAGCTGGCGAGCGTAAGCGCCGCCAAGCCCGCCGTGAGGAGGTTCACCCCGAGCGCCAGGTACGCGACGCCCGCCACTGAGATCACCGCCGCGAACGCGGCCGCCGCCCGCGGGGTCACCCGCCCCGACGGCAGCGGGCGCCCACACGTGCGCCGCATGCGCGCGTCGACGTCGCGCTCGCGCCACTGGTTGAACGCGTTGGTGCCCGCGGCGACCAGCGCGACGCCGATCAAGGTGCGCAGCAGCAGCCCGAGGTCCACCCCCGCTCCCGAGCCGAGGTAGAACCCGGCTGCGGCAGTGAGCACCACCAGCTGCGTGATGCGGGGCTTCGTCAGCTCGAGCAGCGCTACCAGATGTGCTCCGACATGCCGGCCAGGATGAAGATCACGGCGAGCGGCAACGGGATCACCGCCATGATCCGCAGGTTCCAGCGCTCGAACTTCAAGTGCATGAAGAACAGCCCGACCAGGGCCGCCTTCCAGATCGCCAGGAACAGGAGCAGCAGCAGCTTCAGGTTGCGCGAGATCGGCAGCTCGAAGGCGAGCGCCAGCTCGGCGGCCGTGAGGACCGCCAGGTACACCCAGATCAGGACGTAGTTGGGACGCTTGTGCGCGGTCTCCATGGGCCCCCGCCCTCAAATGAGGTAGACGATCGTGAACAGGATGATCCACACCAGGTCGACGAAGTGCCAGTACAGGCCCACCGTTTCGATCCCGCCGTAGTCGCTTGTCGAATACTTGCCCGGCAGCGCTTTCGTGAGGTACAGGTAGGTCATCGAGATCACGCCGCACGTGACGTGAAAGCCGTGGAACCCCGTCATCGTGAAGAACGTGGAGCCGTACAGGCCCATCGTCGCAGCGGGCAGCGTTCCGTTCGCCACGAGCGTGGCCAGCTCGCTCCCCTCCCGGACGCCACTCGGCACAAACCCGTGCTCGATCAGGTGGATGTACTCATAGACCTGGATGCCGACGAACGACGCACCGCCCAGGATTGTCAGCAACAGCCAGAAGCGCATTTTCTTGGGGTCGCCGTCCTGGATGGCCGCGTACGCCTTCACCATCGACACGCTCGAGCAAATCAGCAGAAACGTGTTGAAGGCGGTGATCTTAATGTTCAAGACGATCCCCGGCCTGGCCCATTCGCCGGGGGCGCCGAACCGCAGGATGACGTAGGTGCCGATCAGCGCCGCGAAGAACATCACTTCAGACGCGAGGAACACCCACATCCCCAGCTTCTTGTTGTAGACGTCGAGCCCCCGCTCGGTCGGGAAGGGGGGCCGCATCTGGTCGACGGTGGCGGCTGCGTGCGTCATCGGTCGTCCCTCTCCCTCGGTCAGTGGCGTGCGGCCGTCGCGGCGGCCGGCTCGCGGTCGGTCGGCAGCTTGCGGGTCTGCGGCAGGTAGTCCTCCGGCACCTGCGGCGAGCTGAACTCGTACGGCCCGCGGTACACCGTCGGCACGCGGTCCCAGTTGCCGTGGGGCGCGGGACTCGGCAGCGTCCACTCGAGCCCGTTGTCCTGCCACGGATTCAGTCCCGCCGGCTTCCCTTTCTTGAGGCTCCACCAGAAGTTCACGAAGAAGATGATCTGCGTCGCGAACAAGAGGAACGCGCTGATCGAGATGAACACGTTCATCGGTTGGTAGGGCTGGAGGAACGTGTATTGCGACGGGTCGTACAGCCGACGCATCATCCCGCCCATGCCCAGGATGTGCATCGGGAAGAAGACGCAGTTGTAGAAGACGAACGTGAGCCAGAAGTGCACCTTGCCCCAGCCCTCGTGCATCAGCCGCCCGAACATCTTGGGATACCAGTACGGGATCGCGGCGAACAGCGCGAACAGGCTGCCGCCGAACAGCACGTAATGCAGGTGGGCCACGATGAAGTAGGTGTCGTGGATGAACATGTCCACCGGCGTCGCGGCCATGAAGATCCCCGACAGTCCGCCGATCACGAACATCGCGACGAACGCGACCGCGTTGAGCATCGGCACCGTGAACCGCAGGTTGCCGCGCCACATCGTCCCCATCCAGTTGAACGTCTTCACCGCCGAGGGGACGGCGATCACGAGCGTCGATACCATGAACGATGATCCCAGCGTCGGGTTCATGCCGCTCACGAACATGTGGTGGCCCCACACGATCCAGCCGAGGAACGCGATCGCCACGATCGCAAACACCATCGAGTGATACCCGAAGATCGGCTTGCGGCTGCCGTTGGCGATGATGTCCGAGACCATGCCCATGGCGGGCAGGATCAGGATGTAGACCTCGGGGTGGCCGAAGAACCAGAACAGATGCTGCCACAACAGCGCCTGGCCGCCGGCCGCCGGATCGAAGAAGTGCGTCCCGATGATCTGGTCGAACAGCAGCATGATCGCCGCCCCGGAGAGCACGGGCAGCGCGAGCAGGCCCAGGATCGCCGTGATGAACAGCGACCACACCGAGAGCGGCATGCGGAACCACGTCATGCCGGGCGCGCGGTTGTTGATGATCGTCGTGATGTAGTTGAGCGAGCCGAGAATCGACGACAGACCGACCAAAATGATCGAAACCGACCACAGCTCCTGGCCGATCGACGCGCCCGAATAGTCGTGCCGCGCCGACAAGGGCGCGTACATGGTCCAGCCGGCCCGGGCGGCCCCGTCCGGCACGAACATGCTCGCCAGCATCACCAGACCGGCCGCGAAGAACGACCAGAACGACCACATGTTGATGCGGGGGAACGCCATGTCGTGCGTCCCGATCTTGAGCGGGATCAGGAAGTTGGCGTACACGCCCACCAGCAGCGGCATGATGGCGAAGAACACCATGAACGTGCCGTGCATCGTCACGAGCTGGATGTAGTACTCCGGCAGGATCACCCCGCCGGGCGCCATGGTCTCGGGCAGGACGCCGCCCCCCGGCATCGGCTTGCCCGGGAAGCCGAGCTGCCAGCGCATCTGCATCGCCAGCAGCCCGCCCACGAGCAGAAAGAACAGGCTCACGAACAGGAACTGGATGCCGATGATCTTGTGATCGGTCGAAAACACGTACTTCCGGATGAAGCTCCGGTCGTCGTGATGCGCGGGGGCGGGATGAGACGTCGCAGCCACGGTGGTCATGACGAGGCCTCCTGAGCAGCCTGCTTCATCCAGACGTCGTAGTCTTCCTGGGTCTGCACGAACACTTGCGCCCGCATGCGGTAGTGCCCGAGTCCGCAGAGCTGCGAGCAGCCGAGCTCATAGGTGCCCGGCACGGTCGCCTCGAACCAGGCTTTGATGTCCATCCCGGGTACCGCGTCCTGCCGGACCCGAAACTGCGGCACGTAGAACGAGTGGATGACGTCCTCGGACGACAGCAGGACGACGATCGGCCGACCCACTGGCAGGTGCAACTGGTTGCGGACCGTGAAGTCGTCGGGCGTGCCGAGCTTGCCGTCGGGTCCCGGGTAGGTGATCTGCCACTCGAACTGCTTCGCATGGATCGCGATCGGGTAGGCATTCGGTGGGATGCTGTTGCGGCCCTTCATCTGGACCCAGTAATGGTTGCTGATGAGACCGAGCGCCACCATGGTCACCGCGGGGATCGCGGTCCAGATCACTTCCGCGCGGGTGCTCCCGTGCGTGTAGAAGGCCTTCCGGCCCGGCCGCTGCCGGTACTTCACGACGAACCAGATCAGCCCCACCTCGACCAGCACGAACGCAATCCCCGTGATGATCAGGATGGCGAGGAACAGGCCGTCGATCGGCCCGGTGAATGTCGAAGCCTTGAACGGCAGCCACCAACGCATGGGGCGCTCCTCGGTTAGATCACTTGGCGGCGAAGCTGAAATCCGCCGTCTTCGTCTCGCTCCCCGCCACGGTCACGGTCGCGCTCTGCGTGCCGTACTTCTCGTGCCACGCCTCGATCGTGTACGTGCCCGGCGGCAGCCCCTTGATGGTGAACGAGCCGTCGCTGCCGCTCACGCCGAAGAAGGGATGCGGCAGCACGCCCAGCCACGCGTGCATCCAGCCGTGCACGTTGCACTCGAGGGGCACCATCACCTCGGGAGCGGTGAACGTCCGATCCGACGTCATGACGGCGGGCTGACTGATGTTAAAGGGGCGGTTCTTCGTGCCTTTGGCCTTGATGTTGTGTAGGATGCCGTCGGAGTTCTTGATGGCGAGGGGCTGGCCGACCAGGATGCCGAACACGTGCGGATGGTAGCGGCAGCCGTCCTGGTCGAGCGTCACCGGCCCGGCGGGCGCGGGCGCCTTGTAGGTCGCCGGCAGGCCCGACTTCACGTAGACGAACACGTTCGCGAGCGTGCCGTTGGCGTTCACGACCACCGCCTCCTCCGTGGGCGGTGCGGCCGTGTACTTCGCCTTGCACTTCGGCTCCTCGCTCATGTCGATCTTCGGCATAGCGGGCTTCGCACCGGTGAACTTTACCTTGCCGCTGATCGTCCCCCCGCCCTGAGCGGCGGGGACGCCTGGGCGCATCCACCCAGCGAGCGCCAGCACCAGCACCGCTCCTCCCGTCGCCGCCACAACTCCGAGCTTCCCCATCCTGCCTCCTCGATGAAAGTCCTGCAGGCTATCGCTGTCTCCCCGCCCGCACCGTACCGCGCCGCCCCCCCTGGGCCCGCCGCACCACCACGAGTCCCAGCCCCAGCGTCACGAGCATGGCCAGCACCGGAGAAATGAACACGCCCGGCGGCGTGGGCCGATCGAGCGCCAGGAAGTACCAGGTGCTCACGGCCATGCGCGAGCCGTGTTCCCCGCTGGAGCCGTCCCAGGCGAAGAAGGCCACCGGAATCGCCCGGCCGGCCTCAAGCTGAACTTCGTTGGCGGTATCGGGCGTGGCAAGGGCGCGCGTGAACACCAGCCGCCATTCCCCGTGATCGAAGCGCGCCTGCCCCGCCACCACGCCGGGGAGCGTGTCGAACCGCTCGATCCCCCGGGCCAGGCCCGCGACGCTCCGGCGCGGAGTGCTCGTCCAGCGCCACTGGTAGACCGGGTCGGTTTCGCTCCCCATCAGGAAGTAGGGACGCTCCATCGCCGCCGGGCTCTCCGGGAGATGGCGGGGGAACTGCACCGCCAGCTGGTCGGGCCACGGCTGCGCCTTGGGGGGGGGCGGGCCCGAGTCGTCGCCGGCCACGGTCTCGAGCACGCGTTGCTCGAACCCGAGCCACGCGCTGTCGGGGCTCTGCGTGCGGTCGTCCCAGCTCATTCGCAGCGCCAGCGTGCGGCCGTCATGCAGCGCCTGCACCCAGACGCCCGATACCGCCGGCGCGAACCAGCGGGACTTTCTGATCACCTGCCCCACGAGCGGGAACCAGTACCGGCCCACCCGCCCCCACACCGAATCGTCGGGCGAGGCCGGCACCGGGGCGGCGATCTGTGGTGCGTGGATCACGTCCTGCACCTCGGGCGGCTCCGGCGGCGAGAGCGAGCGCACGTACTGGGCCAGCCGCCATAGCTGCTCGTCGGTGAGGAACTTCTGGTCGATCAGGTCCGAGAACGAGGGCATCGGCGTCCCGTCGAGCCCGGTGCGCAGCCGGTGATAGATGTCGCCCGTGCTGCCGCCGCCGCGGAACCGCCAGCTCTGGTGCAGGTCGGCGGCAAAGATGGGAAACCCGGCGTCGTCCTTGAGCGTGGGCGCGGACGGCCCGTCCCCCCGTCCCTGGTCGCCATGACACTTGCGGCACCCGATGGAGTCGTAGAACTGCCGCCCCGTCTTGAGGGCGTTCGCCCCGGTCCCGCCGCTCGGCTCGCTCGAGAACTTGAGCGCCGCCACGTGTTGGCTCGTGTCCGCGAAGAACGCCGAGAACGTCTTGATGTATGCGGCCACATCGCGTCGCTCCGCGTCCGACAGGCGCCCCTTCCACGCCGGCATCGCAGTCCCGGGCAGCCCGTCGTCGATCGCCCGCATCAGATCGGCGTCGGTCGGTAGCTGACCGGAAGCCGTCGTGCGGATCTTGTAGACCGCACCCGTGAAGTTGCGCGGCCGGGGCAGCATGTGCGCCGCGGCCAGCCCGTCGCCGGCGCCGCCATCGCCGTGGCAACCGGCGCACCACTTCGCGTAGACCACCTTTCCGTGCGTCGTGTCCTGCAGCGGGACGAGGGACGGGGGACGGGGGACGGGGGGTGCGACGAGCACGAGCGCCAGCAGAGCGTCAATCATGCCCCGTCCCCCGTCCCGCGTCCCCCGTCCCCGTCTTCTCCCACGTCCTCGGCGTCCATCCGGTTTGATCGTACAGGAACAGGATCACCGACCAGATCTCGCGCTCGGTGAGGAAATCCTCCCACTTGGGCATCGCCGAGTTCCACGGTGTGCCCTCGCGCGGCAGCCCCGGCCCGCCCTTGGCCACGCGCCAGAACACGAAACTCTCCGTGAGCTGCGCGATGGTGCCGTTGTCCTGGAAGTTGGCCGGGAGTGGATTGAAGCCGGAGGCGAAGTGGCCCTGACCGTCCAGGTGGTCCCCGTGACACGGCAGGCAGTTCTGGTAGTAGACCCGCTTGCCTTCCGCGACATACGCCGGCAACGAGTCGGCGTGCTGGCGCAGCGGGTTCTCGAGGCCCGTCAGCGTGATCGACTTGCCCCGGAAAGTGATTTCGGTGGGCGGAGCCGGGTGGATGGAGCGGAGATTGGGTGGCGCGGCCACGGTCGTGGCCACCTGCCCGTACGCGATCAGCCCGACCAGCGCCGTCACCACCACGAGCAGCGCGGCCCGCGCGACGCGCAGCCGCGGCTCGACCAGCACCGCCGCGATCGGCTCCTTGAAACGGGCCCACCGCTCCTCGTTGTCGCTCACGTAGATGAGCACGCCCACCAGCACCGTGGCCATGTACTGGAGCACCACGCTCTTCGGGACGATGGCGCTGCCCGGGAGCAGCGGCACCACCCACACGACTACGACGTAGGCGAGGACGAGAATCGCCACCGCCTGCCAGAACGGGTGCGCGGCGTAACGCCGCAGCGCGGGCGCGGCGGTCATTTGTGCGCCGCCAGGTATTGCGCCAGCGCTTCGAGCTGCGCGGCGCTCATCATGGTGCCGAACGTCTTGGGCATGATCCCCGCGAGCTTCTCGTAGCCTTTCGCGATCGACGAGGCCGGATCGAGGATCTTTTTACGAATCGATTCCGCATCCCGGCGGGACCCGACGTGCGTCAAGTCGGGCGCGATGACCTGTCCCTGGCCGTCGAGCTTGTGACAGACGAGGCACCCCGCCGCCTGGATGATCGCCTTGGGGTCGGTGGCGCCCCCCGCCAAACCCCCAGCACCTCCTCCACCACCCCCACCGCCCGTTGGGGAGGTTGTGGAGGTGCTGGAGGTTGCCGGGATGTCCGAAGCGGTCACATCGACCGTGCCGCCCTGGGATTCGAGGAACGCGATCACGGACCACACTTGTGGCGGCGAGAGCTGTTTGGTCATCACCGGCATGATCGGCTGATAGCCCGCCACCACATAGGCCTTCGGGTCGTCGAGCGACTCGTACAGGTACTGCTTGCAGTCCTTCCCGGCTTCTCGCTTGCCGCAGCGGGCGCCGATCGCTCCGGTGCCCTTTTCGTCGGTGAGGAGATTGGGCGCGCGGGTGCCGAGGCCGTGGCAGGTGGTGCAACCGCCGATGCCGTTGAACACTTTCTCACCGGCGGCGACGAGCTGCTCCGGCGTCACATTGGCGCCCAGGGTGAGCGTCTGCGGCACCTCGGACTGGACCTGCGGGATCTTGTTGGCGATGAGGGTATAGAGCGCCAGGGTCCCGAGCACGATGCCGACGACCTTGAGGTTAGTGGCCCACATGGCGGCCCCCTCCCGCGGACTCACCCGGGGAGACGAACGTGGACTTCTCCGCCAGCCCGCCCAGCCAGAACACGAACGCGACCAGGGTGAGGAAGATCAGCACGCACAGGCTGATCATCTTGGACGCGTAGCCGAGCGCGGGGGTGGCGGCGTACTTGCTCGTGTCCTGCACCACCTGCCACACGTGCCAGTACTGGCGGATGCCGGAGCGCGCGAACCCCATGAGCCCCATGAGCCACGTGAACGTCACCGCGAGGATGAACAGCGCGTACTGCGAGCGCGGCGGCATCTTGCCCCACTGAATCGCGCCCAGCGACTGGGCGCCGCGCGCCATCAGGATGTCGATCAGCGTGACGAAGACGATGCAGGAGAGGACCGCCAGGACCTGATAGACGCTGAACCCGATTCGCACGATGGCTTCGACGAAGTAGCCCCGAATGCCGTAGAACAGCACCACTCCGGCCGCGACGGCGAACATCGCTCCCTGAATGATCGTCCCTGTGCCCGCCCACGGCACGACCGGCCGGGTGTTGGCCCGGCGGTACATGAGGAACGAAAGAAACGTGGTGAGGATCATCAAGTTCACAGCCGTGTTCTTGGCGCTCATCACGCCTAGCGCGCCCAGGAACGGGTGGTGCGAGCCGCCCATCGCCGCCAGCTCCTTCGAGTCGGCGATCATCGTGTGCGGGGTGCCCCACACGATCGCGCCGAGCACGAGCACCACCAGCAGCCACTTGGTATAGGGGCGGAACCGCTCGGCGCCCGGAATCCGGCCCATCCCGATCCACAGGTAGTAATTGCCGGTGAGGAACAGCACCGCGATGAGGAACGCCTGAATGACCCACAGCCAGCTCATGAACCCGCCCATCATCGTGATGCCCATCGACTGGTCGTATTGATAGATCTCGCGCCCCAGCCAGTAGCCGGCGAACGGCAGCACGATCAGCGCCGAGATGGCGATGAAGTTGCCGACGTAGCCCATCCAGTCGTAGTGCGCCCGCTCCTCGTCGGTCTTCGCGGCGAGGAAGCGGTAGCTCGCGTACGCGGCGACGATCGCGCCGCCGAACACGACGTTGGCGATCAGGCGATGCACGTTGATCGGCATCCAGGTCGCGTTGGCGATCGCGTGCCACAGCTTGATCGTCGCCGGATCCGTAGACGGGGTGACGTCGCGGGGCGGGGTCATCATGTAGGTGAGCCACGAGTTCGCGATGAACATCACGATCGTGCCCCACAGATTGAGCAGCAGCCCGAGGCCCCAGTGACCCCACTTCGGCCGCCCGTACTTCCAGCGGTCCCAGCCGTAATAGTAGAGGTACAGGGTGAACGACTCGCAGAAGAACAGCGCGGCGTACAGCCACATCGACGGCGCGAACACGGCGGTCAAGTACGCCCATGCCTTCATCCACAGCGTCGCCAGGATGAAGACCAGTATCGCGCCCCAGATCGCCGTCGCCGAGTACGCCACCAGCAGCAGGCGCGTGAACTCCTTGGCGAGGCGGTCGTAGCGGGCATCCTTGCCGACGATACCGATCGCCTCCGCGACGACCGCGAACATCGGCACACCCAGCACGAACGCCGCGAACATCAGATGCACCTCGGCCGCGATCCACACTGCGGCGCGGGCGCCGATGAGCGGGAATTCTCCGTAGGCGCGGGTCGTGTCCGCGGCGACCTGCAGCGCGAGCGACCAGTGCTCCGTCATCCGTTATCCGTCACGAAAAACGGCCGCCGTTTCGAGAAGTCGATCGGCATCGAGCTCCGCACCTCGGCGAGCAGCTCCGGCGTCACCTCCCGGCGCCCCTGACGGCGCGCCCACGCCTCCACCCGCTGCATCACCACCCCGCGCACGAACGAGGGGATGCGGGACACCCGCTCGCGCGCCGCGGGCGTCCACGCCAGCGCCGGTTGAAAGTCGCCGCCGTAGCGCAGCGCGCGGGCCGGCTCGATGAGGGCCGTGTCGCCTGTCGGCTCGTACAGGCACGACGGATCGGCGGCGAGCACGTCCCCCTCGAGCGCGAACCCGCGCGCCCGGCAGCCGCCGCACAGCGCGCGATACTCGCATGCCCCGCATTTCCCCTGCAGCGGCCCTTCCCGCAGCCGTCGGAACAGCGGCGACGACCGCCACACGTCGGCGAAGCGCTGCGATGTGAGATCGCCAGCCACCTCGGGCAGGTACGGGCACGGCGTGACCTTGCCGTCCGGCGTGATGCGGCAGTACTGCGTGCCGCAGGGACAGCGCGTCTCGTAGTTCAGGACCGGGGAGTCGGGGTCGGTCTGATGCACCAGGCGCATGAAGTGCGGCGCGCATTTCGCCCGCACCAGCATGCGGCCCCGGTAGCTGCGCTCCCAGCGGGCCAGGTCGGCGAGCACCGCCTCGTAGTCCGCGGGCGCGAGGTCCGACAGGGCGGCGCCGCGGCCCGTCGCGACCAGGAAGTAGCAGTTGAACGACACCGCCCCCTCGTCCGCCGACCACGCCACCAGGGCCCCGAGCTCCGCGCGGTTCCCCTTGGTGACCGTCGTCTGCACGACGAAGTCGAGCCGCGCCGCCCGCAGCCGCGCGAGCGCGCCCTGCACGTCGGCGAGCGCGCCCCTGCCGCGGCGGAAGTTGTCGTGATAGGAGGGACGCAGCGAGTCGACGCTGACCGCGACCCCCCGCACGCCCGCCTCCACGAGCGCCGCGATGCGCTCGTCGGTGAGCAGCGTCCCGTTGGTCCCCACCACGACTGTCGCCCCGTTGGCGGATGCGTGGAGGGCGATCTCCGCCAGGTCTCCTCGCAGGAGCGGCTCGCCTCCCGACAGAATGAGCAGCGGAGCGGGGTTCACGGCGAGCACCTGGTCCACGATGTCCCGGCACGCCGTCGTGTCGAGCTCAGCCTCGGCGCTCTCGTGCGGGCCCGCCGCGATGTAGCAGTGCGCGCACTCCAGGTTGCAGCGCCTGGTCAGGTTCCAGGCGACCACGTGCGGTACGTAGTCCACGTCAGTCCCCAGCCCCGGCCCGCTCCGCCAGCAGCCGCTCCATCGCGGCCTTCGCGTCCTCCGGCTTCATGGTCTTCAAGTCCACGGGGCACTTCCCCATTTGCGCTTCGATGTCCCGAATGGGGCAGCGCGTGATGCCCTGCGCCTTGGCCTCCTCGATGAACGCCCGCATCTCGGGACTCAATCCATCACGCCCCTCGGCTTCGGCGCGGATCTGCTTGGCCCGCAGCTCCTGGAACATGACCATCATCGTATCCATGTCGAACTCGTCGGCCGCGATCATCGCCTGCTTGTTCTCGTCCATCACGCGGGTGCTCACGCGCCAGATGGCGTGCCCGCGCGCGAATCGCTCGACCGTGTTGCGCGCCAGCGGCCGGGCGATGAGCGGCACGAGCTGCAGCCGCTGCCAGGCTTCCTCGGTCCATATGATCGGATCGGTGGCGACGCGCGGACGCGTGCTCACCGCTCCCGTCACCGGACACCGGACCTCCACGTCAGGGGTCAGGGGCTGGGGGTCGGAGTCGTGTCCTTGGACCTTCGTGCCCTTCAGCTGCTCCTGGGCCTTCACCTCCGCGAGCGCGATCTCCTCGGCCGTGCCGATCCCCATGATCAGCTGCATGTGCGTGGGGAGCAGCTTGCGGATCGCCTCGTCCAGCCACCGGTTGGTGACCGTCGCCGGCTCGCCATTCGTCTGCTCGAGCACGTACTCCTCGACCGCCCGGCGCGCGATTCCCTGAGCGAACGGGGGCACGCGCAGAATTCGCACCTCGGCCTCGGGCGCCCAGGGCAGCCCCGCGACGCCGTCCTCCTCGATCCAGGGGATGTCCTCGGGCCGCACCCCCTCCGTGCCGGCGAGCAGCACGTTGCAGGGCCCCAGCCGCAAGACATTCTCGGCCTGACTTCCCAGCTCCGTCCCTTCGATGCGGTGCGCGCCGTGCCGCGCCAGCACGAGCAAGGACGGCTTGATCTCTTCGGCCCACTGCAGGACCACCTGGAACGGCTTGCCGACGAGGATCTGTGTCTTGAGCGGGACAGCGGGGAACTCCTGCGCCATCACCTCGGCGCGCTTCAGGTTCGCCTGACACAGCTTCAGGAGGCCCTTGTCGATGATGTTGTTGTGCAGCTCCTCCTGCTCCTCGAACTTGAAAACTTTGGAAGCCTGATACGAGAGAACATCCTTGATGTTGTGGAACACGACGTGGTGATACTCGACGTCGAACGCGCTGCACACGAACAGCGACCCGCCGAACGCCTGGGCCAGCTCGAGCGCCAGCCGCATCGCCCGATAGCCGTACGACGACCCGTCCACACACACCAGGAACCGTCCGCCCGCGAACGGCCGCTCGTCGCGCACCAGCAGCACGTCCTTCTCGATGCCCCGCAGCACGCGCGCCACGACACCGCCGAGCTGCGAGTACGGCTGGCGGCCCAGGCCGTGCGCCCCGATCGCGAGTAGATCGTACTGACGACCCGACGAGCCGGCGAGCCGCGCGGCGCTGTCCTCGTCTTCCGCGATGAGCCGCCCGTTCTCGCCCACCTTCACGTCCGAGCGGGCCTTGTCGCCCCCGTCGTAGCCCGCGGCCCGATCGGGGTCGAAGCCGATCAGCCCGGGAAGCCGGCCGGCGCCGCGGTTCACCTCGTTGACGATCTCTTCGTAGTTGATGCCTTCCAGCAGCTGGCGCGTCAGTCCCACGCCCGCCGCCTCGCAGCGCTTCCCCACCTGGTCGAGAAAGCTGTCCGCGATCAGCTGCAGACCTTTTTCGATCAGCTTGTCGTGAATCTTGCGCTGCTTCTTGATCTCGTCTGGGGTCTGGAACCGGGCGGGGAGGCCGGTCTCGAGCTGGCGAAAGCGGACGTCGTGGAGGCGGGCGGCGTAGACGTGATTTCCGGTGATGCGGCCTGCGGATTTGCGACACAACTCGATGGCCCGGTCCACCGCCCAGTCCGACGGACTGGAGTTGTCGACCGGGACGAAGATCTCACGGTACACCGGCACCTCCCCTTAGGGCGGGGCGAGTATGTGAACGACGAGACAGGCTGTCAAGTAAGCGGGGGCACCAGTTGCCTACCCTCTGAATCCCAGACGGTAATCGCATCCACTGGACAGGCGTCACACGCGCGCAGCAGTCGCTCGCGCTCCACTCGCTCCGGCTCGAGAAACGTGGCGATCGTGTCGGCGTCCAATTTGAAACCTTCGGGGGCCGCCGTCGCACAATCGCCGAACCCGACGCACTGGTCGCGGTCGATCACGATGCGCAGGCCGTGGACCGTCCGCTCGTCCAGGCTCACATGCCCTCGAGCCCGAGCTCGCTGCGCGCGCTGTCCATCACGGCCGGCGTGATCTCGCCGATGCCGCGCTCCCTGGCATAGTCGGCGTAGATCTTCTTCACCATCCCGCGCACGAAATTCGGGACCCGGGCCAACCGCTCCTGCGCTTCCAGAGACCAGGCGGGAGGGGGACCTTTCCCCTTTCCCGTTTCCCCGTTCCCGTCTTCGAAGGCATCATCGCGCCCCGTCGTCACCATGCCCCGCACCGTTTCGAGCGGCTGCGGCTCGATCGTCGTCCCGCCGATCTTCACGCCCAGCGACGCCACCAGCTGCGTCTCCATCGGATTCGTCAACAACCCGACGGCGCGGCCGCACTGCGGGCACCGGAACGCCGCCGCGAGCGTGCCATCGCCGGGGAGCTGCCGCTCCTCGAACAGCATCTGCCGGTCGCATTCGACGCAGAGGAACTTCATAGTGCGGAATGCGGAGTGTGGAATGCGGAGTGCGTCATGACGAGCTCAGCATCCGTTGTGCGAGCTGGTCCCAGATCCGAAGGTCCGGATTGAACGGCACTCGGGCGACGAGAGGGATGGCGAACTCGCGAGCGAGCGCTTCGCCCGCATCGCCGGTGAACGGACCCTCCACCATGTTCTCCACGACGCCCAGCAGCTCCGCGCCGCGCTCCCGGGCGAACTGCATCGCCCGGCGCACCGCATCGCGCGACTCGGCCGTGGGAATCGTCACCGTGAGCACCGCCGGCGGCGCCGGCAGGAGGTCGACGAGCTCCTGGAACCGCTGGATCCCCGGCGGCAGGTCGACCAGCAGGCGGTCCAGCGTACCCCAGGCGACGTCGGCCAGGAACTCCCGCAGCGTCGCCGCCTCGAGTGTCTCGCGCCACACATGGCTCTCGGCCTCGGGGCCTCGGAACCCGAGCGGCCGCCCGTCCTGGAGCAGCAGCGCCATCGAGAAGCAGCGCACGCCCTCCGGGCTCAGGGCGGGTTCGATGGCATCGTCGTGCACCGTGCAACGGGTAACGGGGATGTGAAGCAGGGCGGGGATGGTGGGCCCGTTGAAGTCGGCGTCGAGCACGCCCGCGGGCCGACCGGCGCGCGCCAGGGCCTGACCGAGGCCCGCCGTGGCGAAGCTTTTCCCCACGCCGCCCTTGCCGCTCATCACGGCGACCACCCGGCCCACGCCCCCGAGCCGCGACGCCACCCGGCGCCGTTGCGCCGAGATCTGGCTGGGCAGCCCGGAGCGGTCGGGCTCGGTCAGCTCGTGATAGGTGCGAATGTTGAGGGGCATGAGGAATACTAGACGGCGAGACGGGTAGACGGCTAGACGGCTAGACTGACCGGTCTAACCGTCGACCCGTGTACCCGTCTAGATTTCTCCTCCTATGCTCGCCGAACTCCGAGAGAAGCTTCAGGCCGAGGTCGAGCGCCTGAACCACGAGATCAACTTCGTGCTCCCGAAGGAGATCGAGCGGGCGCGGGCGCACGGCGACCTGCGGGAGAACTCCGAGTACAAGGCGGCGCTCGAGCGCCAGCAGTTCGTCACGTTACGCTTGAGCCACCTGCGGCTGCGCCTGTCCAAGCTCTCGAGCGTCCAGGAAGCCGACATCCCGCGTGACCGCGTGGGGTTCGGCTCTCGCGTGACGGTGCAGGACGTCGACACCAAGCAGCGGGAAACGTACGCGCTCACGCTGGGTGAGTTCATCGAGGGTGACGACGACGGGGACGAAACGCCGGTCTCGATGGCGTCCCCCCTCGGCAAGGCGCTGCTGGGCGCCAAGGTCGGACAATCGGTCACTACCGCCCTTCCCATGGGGCAGCGGCGCTTCAAGGTGGTGGAGCTCGAGACCGTGCACGACCTGGCGGGAAAAAAGTAGGGGCGCAGCATGCTGCGCCCCTACCTCATAGTTCGAGATGGAACACCATGGGCCCGCTTGGACTCGCCGAGCCGGCCCGCGGCTCGATGGTCATCGCGGCGCCCCTCACCTGTTCCCCCGCTCGCGGCAGCGGCAGCCCCATCACCATAGGCTGGTCTCGATCCATCGCCATCACCGCCGCGGGCTGCATGCCCTTGTCGGTGACGAACCACAGCTGATACGCCTGGTCCCTCGCATTCGGGGCCAGGCCGTCGCAGCGCACCAGCCAGCGATGCCGCGCGCTGTCGGCGAAAATGGTCACCGACCCGACACGGCCTCCCGTCGAGACGGGCACCTGGACGAGTCGGGTCGCGGGGTCGTGGATGAAGCTCGAGACGGTGTCTTCGAGGGCCGCGACCCGCGCCGCGAGTCGATCGCGCTCCGCCGCGAGCGCGGCGATCGTGCGCTGCGCCCACCACGCGCTCCCCACTCCCGCCGCCACGACCACGAGCGCCGCCGCCACCGCGAGCGGCCAGCGCCGCCGGCGCGCCAGGGCGCGCGCCAGCACCCGCCCCTTGAGCTCGGGGCGCGGGGTCCGCGGTGGCACCGACATGCCCAACCAGTCCGTCATTCCAGCCAATCCTTGAGATGCGCCAACTGGTCCGTCAACTTGTGATGAGCGGCCCGCAGCCGCGTCTTGACCGTACCCAACGGCTGCTGCAGGCGGCGCGCGATCTGGCTGTGCGACAGCCCTTCGAAATACGCGAGCGTCACGACACGCCGCAGCTCGTCCGGCAGCGTCGCGAGCGCGGCGTGCACCTCGCGGTGCAGCGGCCACCCCGGGACGGTGGCTTCGTGCGGCGCGGGGTTCTCGAGCTCCTCTCCCAGCCCCTGCGCCTGCCCCAAACGGTCCGCCTTCCGCCACCAGCGCCGGCGTCGCCGCAGCTCGTCGAGCGCCCGGTTCCGCGTGATCGACAGGACCCACGGCACCAGCGGTCCGCGCCGGGGGTCGTGCCTGTGGACGTGACGCCACACTTTCACGAAGACGTCACCGACGACTTCTTCCGCCTCGTCCTCGTCGTGCAAGATGCGATGGGCGAGGCCGAGAACCCACGGTGCGAGCGCGTCATATAACTCGCGGAGCGCGTGCTCGTCTCGCGCCTTGAGGCGGCGCACCAACGAGCGTTCTTCCTCTTGACTGAGACGTCTTGGCGGGGTCACTTAGATGCCCATACTAGACGGCGCTTGGGCGCGAAGCCAGCCCCAAGCGTGTATCTTGGAACCTTGGGAATCGACGCGGTGCGGCCGCGATTCACAAGTCTGAGAGCGGGGAGGGGCCCATGACAGCTCACGAAGCGGGCGGCGACGAACGCTTCTCGTTCGAAGCGTTCACCCAGCACCCGTTCTTTACCGAGGTCAATCGGTGGATCGTCGAGCGGGTCATCTGCCCCGGTCGCCGCAAGATCGTCGACTTGGGTTGCGGCCCGGGAGCCGTCACCAAGCTCATCCTGGAGCGCCTGGGCGACGCGCGCAACGCCACAGTGATCGGCATCGATCCCTCCGCATCAGCCCTCTCCAAAGCCCGAGCCGCCATCCACTCCAGAGTCGTCGAGTTCATCGAGGGCAGCGCCGAGTGGGTATCGCGCCTCGTCTCGTCGGCCGATGCGGTCGTGTTCCTGAACGCCATCCACCTCGTGCCCGACAAGGCGCAGGTGCTCGCCGAGATCCGCAAGGCGCTGAAGCCGGACGGCGTGTTTGCGTTCAATACGACGTTCTTCAACGGCGCTTACGTCGAGGGGACGGCGGGATTCTGGCGCCGCTGGGTGGTGCGCGCCGTGCAGGTGCTGCGCGAGCGCGGGCTCGAAGTCCAGCACAAGGCCCACGCGGTCGCACGCCAGTTCCTCTCGGCCGAGGAGTACGGCGAGTTGTGCGTGCAGGCCGGCTTCACGCGCCCGGCGGTCGACCTGGTGCGCATCGAGATGACCCCCGAGGCGCTGGAAGACATCGGGCGCTTCTCGTTGTTCATCGAGGGTGCGCTGCCGGGAGTCCCGCTCGAGGAAGGCTCGAGCGCGTTGAAAGAGGGGCTGCACCGCACGATCGACGAAACGGGCATGAACAACGTGCCACGCAACTGGCTCGAGTGCGTGGCCACGGCGGCCTAGTCCCGAGCGATCACAAACTGCAGCCGCTGATGGGCGGCACGCAGCGCAGCCTCCACCGCGTCGGGCGTCCCGCCGCGTGCGAAGATGAATCCCGGATAGCGCGCGCCCTCGGGCCACGGCACCAGCTCCTGGCCCGCATGCGCGGTGATCACGACCTCCTCGACCAGCGGCACGCTCCGCGCCGCCTCCACCCCCCGCACTTCCCGTAACACGCCCGCGTCCGGCACGGGGATCATCATCACACCGGACGCCTGTGGTTCACGCTCGAGCGCGGGCAACTCCATCCCCAGCGCATGTCGGATGACGATCTCCTCGAGCGAGACCCAACCCGTCCCTCCTCCCTCGTCCCCCCTCCCGAATCGCAGCGCTCCGCTGCACCGCCCGCCGATCGGTCGTGCCGCGAGCTCGATCAGCCAGGGGCCTCTCGAGTTCACCCGCAGCTCGGCGTGCACCGGTCCTTCCCGGAGCCCGAGCGCGGCGGCGGCCCGCGCCGCGCACGCGGCCACCGCGCCCCGGGTGTCCCCCGGGAGGCGCGACGGCGTGACGTAAATCGTCTCTTCGAAGTAGGGGCCGTCGAGCGGGTCGGGCTTGTCGAACAGCGCCAGCATCTGGAGCTCGCCCGCGACGAGCAGGCCCTCGAGCGCGTACTCGCGACCCGGAACAAAGTCCTCGACGAGCAAGTACCGGGATGCGGGATGCGGGATGGGGGATGCGCGATCTCCTACTCCCCTCGCATCCCGCATCCCGCATCCCGCGTCGTCGAGGATGCGCTTGACGCGCGCAAAGGCGGCGACGAACTGCGCCGGGGTGTCGGCGCGGATCACGCCGCGGCTCGCAGCCAGGCGCAGCGGCTTAAGTACGCACGGGTAGGACACGCCCGCCGCGAGTTGCCGTGCATCGTCTTCCACTCCGTACCGCGTGAAGCGCGGCACGGGCACGCCCGCCGCAGCGAGCAGCGTGCGCTGCTCGTGCTTGTCGCGGGCCGCGCGCGCGGCGGCCACGTCGTTGCCGCGCAGGCCGAGTGTGCCGGCGATGGCGGCGGCCACGATCGCCGTGTCGTCGTCCACGCCCACCACGCCCTGGAGTGGATGCTCGCGCGCGAAGGCCAGTGCTTCCGCGGCGGCACGGTCCGGATGGGACAGGTCGAGGGTGACGAGGCCGCCGGGATTCGCGTCCTGGAACGTACTGGGGCGCTCGGAGGCGACGGTGAGGTCGACGCCCAGGCGGCGCGCGGCCTCTACGAACGCGGCCGTGCGGTAGGTCGCCGTCGGGAGGAGCAGCAGCAGGCGGGGAACGGACTGGCGCGGCATGCCGCGCCTTACTTCTTGGCGGCGGCGAAGTACGGGTTCGAGCCGGCGGCGTGATCGGTGATGTCGACGACGCCCTTCACATCGGGAACGTGCTGCTGCAGCATCGCCTCGATCCCTTGGCGCAGCGTGACGTCGGCCATGCCGCATCCCTGGCACCCGCCCGCCATGCGGACCATCACGACGGCGTCCTGCACGTCGATGAGCTCGACCCGGCCGCCGTGCCGCGCGACCATGGGATTCACCTGGCTCTCGAACAGGTCGGCGACCCGCTCGTACAGCGCGTCGTCGTCCGTGCCGGGCGCCGCGGGCGCGGTCGGCTTCGGCGCCACGGCCGGCTCCGCCCCGGCGAGTGCGGCGCGGATCGCCTGACCCACCGCCTTTCCCACCGTCTGCCACGGGGCCGGGCTGCGCTTCACGACCGTCACGAGGTTCCCCGACACGATCACCTCGCCCACGTCCGCGTCCGGGATCGCGAAGATCGCCTCGGCCAGCGGGGAGCCACGCGCGTCGTCGGGCGACGCGAACCGCCGCACGCCACCCGCGTGCACCGGCTCGCTCACGACGAACTTGCAGCGGCCCGTGTCGATTGGCTCAGCGCTGATACGAATCTCGGCGGGGTTCATGCGTCTAAACTAACCCCGGGCGCGAGCCCGGCGTAACCTCGCCGGCCGGTCCTGTGACGGCCGGCACCGGCCGCATCTGGCGCGCCGCATGCACCAGGTTGCGCAGCGCCGCCAGCGTCTCCTGCCAGCCGCGCGTCTTGAGCCCGCAATCGGGGTTGACCCAGATCTGACGGTCCCCGAGCACCTCCTGCATGCGCTTCAACGCCTGCACGATCTCCGCCGTGCTCGGCACGCGGGGGGAATGGATGTCGTAGACGCCCGGCCCGATCTCGTTGGGATAGCGGTATTCCTTGAAGCCCTCGAGCAGCTCCGACCCTGAGCGCGCGTTTTCGATCGAAATCACATCGGCGTCCATCTTCTCGATCACCCGGATCACGTCGTTGAACTCGCTGTAGCACATGTGCGTGTGGATCTGGGTCGCGTCCGACACGCCCGCGGTAGCGAGCCGGAACGCGTTCACCGCCCACTCGAGGTAGGGGGCCCACTCCGCGCGCCGCAGCGGCAGGCCTTCGCGCAGCGCCGGCTCGTCGATTTGAATCACCCGGATCCCGGCCGCCTCGAGGTCCTTGACCTCGTCGCGGATCGCCAGCGCCAGCTGCTTCGCCGTCTCGGCGCGCGGCTGATCGTCGCGTACGAACGACCACTGCAGGATGGTCACCGGGCCGGTCAGCATGCCCTTCACCGGGCGTGCCGTCTTGGACTGCGCGAAGGTGCTCCAGCGCACCGTCATCGCCTTGGGCCGGGACACGTCGCCGTAAATGATCGGCGGCTTCACGTAGCGCGTCCCGTACGACTGCACCCAGCCGTGCTCCGTGAAGGCGAATCCCTCGAGCTGCTCCCCGAAGTACTCGACCATGTCGTTGCGCTCGAACTCACCGTGGACCAGCACGTCCAGCCCCAGCTCCTCCTGGAGCTTCAAGGTGCGGGTGATCTGCTCCGCGATGAACGCGTCGTACTCGGGCCCCGTCAGCTTGCCATCGTGCAGCTGCTTGCGCGCGGCGCGGACTTCCGCCGTCTGGGGGAACGACCCGATGGTCGTCGTGGGGAAGAGCGGCAGACGGAGCTGCTTGCGACGGCGCTCGCCGAACGGCGACGCGCGGCGCATGTCGTGCTCCGTCACGCCGCGCGCCCGTTGCTTGACCGCCGGATTGTGGATGCGCCGGGAGATGCGCCGACTGGCGAGCGCGCGCTCGTTCGCCTCGAGCGCCGCCGCCGCGGACTCCCGTCCGTCACGCAGCGCGCGCGCCAGCGTCGCCACGTCGACCAGCTTCTGTTTCGCGAACGCCAGCCATCCCTTGAGCTCGCTGTCGAGCCGCCGCTCGAGGTCGAGATCGATCGGGACATGGAGCAGCGAGCACGACGGCGCCACCCAGAGCTGCGCGGCGCCGGCCCGCTCCAGCGCGTCCTCGAGCTGGCGCAGCGCCGCGGCGAGATCTGTCCTCCAGACGTTGCGCCCGTCGATCACGCCGAGCGACAGGATTTTGCCAGCCCGCCCGCCGCCCGCCGGCCACGCCTGGAGTAGCGACCCCAACCGCGCCCCGGTGCGCACGGCGTCCACATGCAGACCGGCCACGGGCAGGTCGAGCGCCGTCGGGAGGTTGTCGTCCAGCGCGCCGAAATACGTCGCGACCAGCAGCTTCACCTTGGGCGCCTGATCGGCGAGCGAGCGATACGCCCGCGCGAACGCGTCGCGCTCGGCGGCGGTGCGGTCGAGGGCGAGGCAGGGCTCGTCGAGCTGGACCCACGTGGCGCCCGCCGCAGCCAGGCGCGACAGCACCTCGGCGTAGACCGGCAGCAGCGCGTCCAGCAGCGCCAGACGATCGAAGCGCGCGGTTCTCGTCTTGCCGAGCAGCAAGAACGTCACGGGACCGATCAGCACCGGCTTGGTCTGGATACCGAGCGCCTTGGCCTCGAGGAACTCGTCCACCGGCTTCGAGGACGACAGCCGGAACGCCTGCCCCGGGTCGAACTCGGGTACGATGTAGTGATAGTTGGTGTCGAACCACTTCGTCATTTCCATCGCCGTGACGTCGCGCCCGCCCGCCTGCACGCCGCGCGCCATCGCGAAGTACGTATCCAGGTCCACCGGGCCGCCCGTCCAGCCGTATCGCTTGGGCACGGCCCCCACCAGCGTGCAGGTGTCGAGCACGCGGTCGTAGTAGGAGAAGTCGTTCGACGGGACGAGGTCGATACCGGCGTCCCGCTGCAGGCGCCAATGACGCTCGCGTAGGGTGGCGCCGGTCTTGAGCAGGTCGGCCTGAGAGACCTTGCCGCTCCAATGGCCCTCGGTGGCGCGCTTCAGCTCGCGGGCGGCGCCGAGGTGCGGGAATCCGAGATTGTGAGAAAGGGGCATAGGAAATGGAATCTACCTACGCCCGGGGCCGGAAGTAACGCGCGTCCAGTCCGGTCCGGCGAGGGGGGCCTACGGCTTGTGGGGGTTCGCCGGCTTGTGGCCTTTCCCCTGACCTGGTGGCACCCAATCGGGTGGCGGTGAGCCATGGTTGCCCCCGGCATTACCCACGCCGCTACCGCCGCCGTGGTTGACCCGCTCTGCCGCCTCCGCGGGCGTAGCGCCGTCGGCCACGCCGGCCTGCACTTGGCCCGGCAAGCTCAGGAGATCGCTCGGCGACTTCCCGTCCTTGATCATGCCTTCAACGAGCTGGACCGTCTGCTTTGGGGAGACACCGAGGGCCGCCAGTGTGGCGGCGACCCGCAGTACCAGCGCCGGATCGTACGGGGCGCGGCTGGCGCGCACCAGTTCGCTCACGTACCCGGCGGAGAGCCCGGCGCTGAGCCCGTCCGCCCCGCCTTCCACCACATCGGCGGTGGGACTTTCCAGGCCCCCCGCGCGTACCGCGTCCCACGCGCCCGCCAGCCGCCCGGCGAGCGCGCGCACCGCCGCGATCAGCCGCTCGGCCGGGACCCGCTTCGCGCCGCCCTCGATGGCCTTCTGGACGAGCGGCTCGGTCGGCAGGCCGTGCGCTGCGGCGTCCGCGGCGATGTCCTGAACGGCGCGCTGCACCTCCAGCGGGACGCGCCCATCGAGGCGCGCCCCCACGTCTTGCGCCGTCAGCCGCAGCGTCGTCGACAGCGCGAACGCGAGCGCCAGGAACGATTTCACAGCGTGCGTGCTCCCCGGAGGGTCACGGCGACCATGCTGTTGCGGCGGCCGAACCCGTCGTCGATCGCCGGTGCCGCCGGGTCTGCGACCCAGCGCTCGCCGTCCACGACAAAGGCGTATTGGTGCTGGCCCACGGGCAGCGCGAGCGTGGTCGTCCACACGCCACTCGAGCCCGCCCGCGCCAACGGCGCCGCGTTCAGATCCCACTGATTGAAGGTGCCCGCCACGGCGACATGCCGGGCGCCTGGAGCGTACAGCACGAATCGCACGAACACGGAGTCGCGTGCCCCGCTGCGTGCCACTGAGGCCGGGACGGGCGCGGAGGCCGGGACCCGCCCCAGCAGCAGGAGCGCGACGCCCGCCGCGATGGCGAGCGCGCCGGCCCACACCACCGGACGCAGCCGCAGCCGCAGCTCCACGTCGCGTGGCGCCGTCAGCCAGTGCCACGCGCGGCGCGTGCGAGAGGCGGCATGCTGCCGCACCACGGCCATCACGCGGTCGTCCAGCGCCGCCGACAGGACGACGGGGCGGCGATCCACCGCGCCGATCAGTCGCAGCGCCTCCGCGCCCTCCGCACGCAGCTCGGGCGGGAGCTCGGCGAGCGACAGCTCGCCGTCCAGCAGCTGCTTCACGAGAGGGTGATAGCCGAGGCTCATAAGTGCTCCTTCATCAGGTCCCGCAATCTGTCGTACGCCCGATGCATCCGCATCTTGAGGGAGGCCACGGTCGCCCCCGTCCGCCCCGCGATTTCGTCGTACGCCAGCCCTTCGACATGCTTCAGCACGAAGACTTCGCGCTGCTCCGGCGTGAGGTGTCCGAGCGACCGCTCGAGTGCCCGCATCCGCTCCGTCTGCTCGTACGTCCCATCGGGCCGGTCGGCGGCCGCCACACCGTCATCTCGCTCGTCGAGCGGCCGCCCTTCCCGCTGCTGCCGGCGCCGCTCAGCGTAGCAGCGATTGCGCACGATCAGGAACAGCCACCCCGCAAACTTGTCCGGCTCGCGGCAATCCGCCAGGCGATCGAACGCCCGCACCAGCGCGTCCTGCACCGCGTCTTCGCCCGCGTCGAGGGAGCCCAGCATGCGCGCCGCGTAGCGCGCATAGCGGTCGCGGTAGCGATGCACCAGCACCGCGTACCGCTCCACCTCGCCCCCCAGTACCGCCCGCACGACCTCGCCGTCCGTTGCGTCGCCCGCGAGACCCAACCGTCGCCCTCGCTGCCCGAAGTTGTGCAGGTGATGCTAGGGGCAGCGGCCGACGCGGGCAACCCGTCCGCTCCTAAAGAGTCACCTGGGTCAGGGTTAGTAACGCCGGACCCTGCTGGAACTTGCGACACAAGGCGTTACCTCGCTCGGGGCCCGGCACTCTTCTATGACAATACCGGAGGGTCGAGCATGCCTCAGCACAATCGCTCCGTGGCGGATCTAACCCTGCTCGGCTGGGTGGCGAGCGGCGACGCGGCGGCTCTGCGCGAGCTCGAGCAACGTCACGGCAGCAGCGTGTACGCGCTCGCCTATGGCATCGTCATCGACCCCGGGGAAGCGGACGAGGTAGTGGCCGAAACGTTCGCCTACGTCTGGCTCAGCGCCGCCCGCTTCGTCGAGACCGCCAACACGTCGGTTGCAACCTGGCTCGGTGAGATCACCCGCAGCCGCGCCCGTGCGGTGTTGTTGTCGCGTGAGTGGGCGGGAGGATCCCTCGAGCCGGTAACCGACTTTTCTAGGTGAAGGAGAACTCCATGATTCGCAAGCTCTTCGGGCTCGCCGTCGTATACGCGGTGCCCACCCTGTTGGCGGCGCAGACGCCGCAGATTCCCAACGAGCACGCGTCCGATCGGGGCAAAGCCATGGTCGCGCTGCACTCGCAAGGTGCCGCGCACCGGGCGACGCACCGGCGAGGGGAGGTGGTCGCGGTCGACGTGACACGCAACCCCAACGCCGCCACGCCGGCGACACGTGCCACGCGCGCCGTGCCCGGGCATGGCGACGTGCCCACTTTGCCCGCGCACCGGGCCACGCCGGCGACGCCGGCTCACAAGCAGGGCCAGCCGACCAACCCGCATCGGCCGTAACGACAGCACAATTTTCAAAAGGGGACGTAGGGGCGCAGTAGGCTGCGCCCCTACTCGCTTTTCTCCCACCGTACCCCTCCGTCCCCGCGCGTCATAGCTTTGGTGCCGTGAAGCGGGGGATGGTTGCGCTGCTGGCGGCGGTGATCACACTTCCCGCGCCGGCGGCCGCGCAGACCGAGATGTCCGTCGGCCTGGGCTTGGGCACCGTGCGGTATTCCGCGGGCGCGGGCTTCGGCACGGCCGTGCTCTCGCCCGCCATCCGACGCACGTCTGCGGCCTGGACGGCGGATTTTTCCGGCTCGGTCGCCTCGCTTCCGGGCGGCGCATGGGCCGCCCAAGGACTCACGGGCCTCTCTCTGGTCAGCGCTCCGCTCGCCCGGCCCGTGCGCTTCAGTGCCGAGCTCACACTCGGCGGTACCACGCGTACCGATGGCGGCTCGACCGCGGCGGCACACGCCCTCGCGGAGTTCTCGCGGTCTGCGAACACGTGGGGGCTCGGGATCGGCGCCGGCCCGTCCAGCGGCGCGATTTCGGGCGACCTACCAGTCACGGCGTTGCACAGTCGCGCGCGGGTGTGGTGGCGACCCGGAAGCGGCGCGGGGGCGCCGGAGCTCCAATTGAGCGTCGAGCCCACCCGATTTCCGGACTATTGGTTCACGGACGCGAGCCTGGCGGCCACGCTCGAGCGGGGGCGGGCGATCGTGTCGCTGTGGGTCGCCGGGCGGACATCGGCGGCCTTCCCGTCGGAGGGAGCCGGGGGCGCGTTCGTGCAGTTCTACGCGACGCCCAGGGTCGCGGTCGAGCTCGGCGGCGGGAGCTATCTCCCGGATCCCTACCAAGGCCTGCCGCGCGCGGGGTTCTTCGCCGTGGGCGTGCGACTCCATCGCTCGGCGCGCGCACCCCGGACGCAGTTGGCGCCGCTCGTGCCCGGGGTGCGGAGCGACAGCCTGGTAGTGCGTTTCCGGATGGCGGGGGCCCGCTCGGTGGCGATCGCGGGCGATTGGAACTCCTGGGGGCAGGTGGCGTTGCGCCCGCTGGGCGACGACGTCTGGGAGGGAGTGCTGGGCCTCAGGCGCGGCCTCTATCACTTCAACCTACTGGTCGACGGCTCGGATTGGGTGGTGCCGAACGGCGTGGCAACCGTGCCCGACGGGATGGGTGGGATGGTGGCCGTGCTCATCGTACCCTAGTGTAGGGCGTCCCTCTCACGAGGTGCGGTATGGGCAAGATCAACTGGGGTCGGGTGGTAGTGGGCGGGCTCCTGGCGGGGGTGGTGCTGAACATCGTGGACTTTGTGTTCTTCGGCGTGATGATGAAGCAGGCGATCGCCGCGGCGATGCAGGCGCTGGGCAAGCAGCCAGGTGCGATGGACAGTCTGGTGCCGCTGTTCGTCGTGCTCGACTTCGTCTACGGCATCGGTCTGCTGTGGGTGTACGCGGCGATCCGGCCGCGGTTTGGTGCGGGCGCGAAAACGGCGGTCATCGCGGGGGTCGCGGTGTGGTTCTTCGCCGGCCTGCTGCACTCGTTGGGAGAGGCGCCGATGGGATTGTTCCCGCAGCAGATGTACACGGTCGGAACGATCGTGGAGCTGGTGAAGTATGCGGCGGCGGGGGCGGTGGGGGCGTACGTGTATAGGGAGATGTAGGGTAGATGAACGGCGGGGTGCCCACGGAGGACGCCCCGCCGCACTCATTTCTCCTGCCTGTCTGCAAATTACGGCGTCAAAGGTGTACAGCTGTTGGGCAGCCCGCGTGCGTTACACTCCGGGTCTGGAATCGGCATCACAGGCGCGACGTTGCCGCCCACTGGGGGCTGCTTCGGAATGTCTCCCATACGTTGGAAGCGACGCGCGTCGATCCAGCGAGTGCCCTGCTCCCACAATAGGGAATACCGCCGGTTGTACAACAACTCCTTTACGAAGTCCGAATCCGGGCTGGCGATGATGAGCGTCGTCGGTGCGAGTCCACCAGCGTTTTGCCGAACCAGATTGATATCGGTGAGCGCTGGTGCCTTCGCTCCCGTGAACCACTCCGCCTCCGCACGTAACAACACGAGCTCCTCGTCCCGGATGACGGGGATCGGGCGGGCAGGATCAGCAGCTCCCCCCGTGAAGTACATGGTGAACTTCTGCTGGCCGATGATGCTGATGCCGCCCAGCACCTGCGTGTCCTGCGCCGCTACGATCTTGTCGATGACCCGCTGGTCGGGCTGGCCGGCCGGTTGGAGTTGGGCGTCCACGCTGTCCGACGGGTGTGCGAAGTATGTGACTCCGTTGAGGGGCTCGGAGAGCCCATTCGCAACGTCTCCCGCGGCATTGGAGAAATCGAAGTAGGCTCCCTTGGCGAAATCGCCGGGGCTGTTCGTGACGAAAGAGGCCGAGAGGGCCGCGAGTGCCGCGGTATAGCACGGCACGCCACAGCCCGCCGCAGTCGCGCGCAGTACTTCCGCCTTGGCCGCGAGCGCCCGGTTGAACTTGAGGAACGACACCGGCAGGCTGAAGTCCTCCGCGTTCAGCGCTGTCCCGGCAAACCCCGGAGGAAGGGGGAACGGGAACGGCGTGCTGTCCGCCCGCACGAGGTCCGCTCTCGCGGAGTCTAAGAGGTGCAGCGCGTAGCCGTACACACTGTCCTTGGTCACGAACGGGGCGGGCGAGGCGGTAATCGACACGTCCACGTCGACGGCTGCACCGAGGGAGTCACGCGTCTCGATGAGGTACAGGAACGCGAGCGCCTTGATCGTGTTCGCCATCCCGCGTGACGCCGCCTTCTCCGCGTCGCTCACGTCCCCCGAGCCGACACGGTCCAGCGCCGTAAGGTAGATGTTGACGCCGCGAATCGCCGAGTAACGACCGAGCCACAATGCGCCCCCGAAGTTGCCAGTCAGGGCGGCCAGGAAATACGGTTCCTGGTAGTCGGGCTGGTTGTTGCCGGACAGGTTGATGCCCTCCCGGCCAAGGGAGCCGATGCGCCAGATCTGACCCTGGATGTCGCCGCGGGCGCTCGCGAAGATGCCGGTCGCGGCAGCCGACAGCTTTGCCCGGGTCGGCGCCGTGAGCAAGTCTTCCTGGTTCGGCTGGTCGGTATTCGGCACATTGAAGAAATCGGTGCACGACGCCACCGCGAGCGCCGCCGCCAGGAGGCCCGCCGCCATTAGTTTCGTGGTCATGGTCAGAACCCCGCCGTGATCGAGAAAAAGAAGCTTCGCATCGGCGGATAGGGGCCGAGGTCGATGTTCCGCGAGACGGCCTGCTGGCCAAAATTGCTCTCCTCGGGGTCGTACCCGAAGTAGTCCGTGATCAAGATCAGGTTTCGCCCCGTGACGCTTACGCGGGCGTTGTGGGCGCCGAGCCGGCTCGCCCACTGTTCCGGCAGATCGATGCCGAGACTGGCCTCGCGCAGTTTCAGGAACGTCGTGGACTGCACGAAGGGTGTGGCAATCCCCCAGACGTTGCACGCGTCATAGCGCGCCCGCCCGGCCACCGTCGCTTGATCAGGAGCGAGGCCGTTGCAGTCGTACAGCGATAGGGTCTGGTTCTGCTCGGCGCCGCCGAACTGCCAATCCCACAACATCGAGAAGGACAAACGCTTGTAAGAGACGTCGTTCAGGAACGACCACCGGAACCGCGGGTTGGCCTGGCCGAGGTAGCGGGTAGCGAGCGTTCCTCCGCCGCCCGGCACCGTATCGGTGCCGATGATCTGGGTAATCGGCTGGCCCTTTTGGATGAAGAACTCGCCGTACGGCAGCCCGAATCCCGCCACCGGCGGTCGGAAGCCGCAAATCTGAGCACCGGGCTTGCAGATATCGGGGCTCGGCAGGTCCTGTACCCGGTTCTTGAGGGATGTGTAGTTGGTTCGAAACACCCAGTTCAGATTCTTTGTGCGGACGGGCGTCACGCCCAGCGCGATCTCAAGACCCTCATTCCACAGCACTCCGCCATTGAAGATCCGGTTCCCATAGCCGGTGAACGGCGCCGGAGTCGCTTGGAGCAAGAGATCGTAGGTGTGCCGGGTATACCCGGTTATCTCGACGGACGCGCGGCCGTTCCACAGCTGCGCATCTACTCCCGCCTCGAACTCCTTCAAGCGCTCCGGCTTGATGTTCGGTGCGCCCGCCGTGGGACCAACGACAGTACCTACCACCCCACCGATGACCGCGGTCGCGAGCGGCGTGAACTTCTGCCCGAAGATTGGTTGATTCCCGGTCTCGCCGTACGCGCCCCGGAGCTTGAGCTCACTACCTTCGCCAAGCAGCCCCGGGAACCGGTACGAGGCCGAGGCTTTCGGGAACAGATAATACTTGTTCGGATCGCCGTTGGCGCTCGAACGCTCCGCCCGAAACCCCCCGGACAGTAACAACCGCTCTTGGAGCGCCAGAACCTCTTCCTGCCCGTAGAAGGCGAGGGTGCGCTCTTTGGGGTTCCGCTCGAACGGCCCCTGCAGCACGGACGCCTCGTCGATGTTCGACTGGCCCGGGAGAAGGCCCTTCGCGACGACGCGTTCCCGGCTGAGCTCGCGGTCCTCGACCTGCACCCCCGCGGATGTCGTGGCCTTGAGCGCGCCGGTAGCAGGAACGTAGCTGTGAATCGCATTGAGATTCCAGTTCCACTGGCGGCTGTCGGCGTTCGATCGCGTCGACGTTCCGGGATTGGTTTGAGTCTGCTCGAAAAACAGCTCAGGCGGCGACACGAGGACCGCTTTTTGCTGGAACAGATCCATGCCGCCCGCGCCGACGATCTGCAGCCGGTGGTGGGCCGTCTGCAGGGCCTCCCAGGTGAGCGTTCCACCGCCGGTGAAGCGATAGACCGTTTCGGTGGCTTTGGCGAGTGCCGCTGTCTGGAGCGGGTTCGAACCGAGGTAGCCGATCCCGGGCTTGGGATACGTGCCGGCTGTCGGAAGCAGGTTGACGAACCCGGGAACGTAGGCGATCGCGTACGTCACGCTCGCGCCGTTGTTGTCGTTGTTGGTGAACCCCTTGTCCGTGGCAGTGCGGTTGAACCCCATCGAAACAGCCAGGTGCAGCTTATGCGAGAACGACTGGTCGATATTGGCGCGGAGATTCTGGCGCTCGTCGAATGTGTTACCGACGATGCCACCGTCGCGCTTCGAGCCGCCCCCGAAGAAATAGCTGGTGTTCTCCGTGCCACCCGTAACGCTGATATCGGTTTCGTAGCCGAGCGGCTTGGAGTCGGTCAGCTCCTTCAAATGATCGTAGAACGGCAGCTGGCCGCCCACCATGTACGACGCGATACGCGCCGACGTGTACGGGAACGTGTCGCTAAGGCTGAACTGGCGCGTCGCCGGGCCGCGCTGCAGCTCCGAATACCCCATCCGCTGCGTGATCGTCGCGCGGGCCTGCCCAGGCTGGCCACGCTTCGTCTTGATGATGAGCACGCCGTTCGCCGCCTTGGAGCCGTAAATCGACGACGCGGCCGCGCCGCGCAACAGCTCGACCGACTCGATATCGGCCGGGTTCATGTCGGCAAGGCGATTCACGGGATCGTCTTGTTGCTCACCGAAGCCTTGGTTGGAAGAGCTCCGGGTGACGCTGAATAACCCCGTGGGCAGGGAGGCATTGCTGTACAGCACGCCGTCCACCACGAAGAGCGGATCGGGACTGCCGATCACGGTGTTGTTGCCACGCACCTGGATCTGCGTCCCGCCGCCCGGCGCTCCCGAGTTCTGGCTGATGATCGCCCCAGGAATCCGCCCAGCGAGCGATCGGTCGAGCGCGGGGGACGGCACCTGGGAGACTTCTTGGCCGCTCACGGTGGTCGTTGCGGTCGCCGCGTTGCGGCGCTCAACACCCGTGGCCTGGCCGGTGACTACCACCGCCTCGAGGTTGAACACGTCCTCTTGCAGCTGGACGTCGGCTGTGGCCTGGCCGGGGGGCACGGGGATCTCTTTACGCTTGAACCCGATGCGGCGGAACGCCAGTGTCGCGGCGCCGGCGGACGCCGAGATCGCGTAGCGACCGTCGGCGTTGGTGACGGCGGCGAACGCCGCGCCGGTCACGGACACGTTGACGCCCGCGATCGCCTCGCCGTTCGTGGCCGAGGTCACGCGGCCGGTGATCTGGCGCTCCTGGCCGGATGCGCCGGCCGCGCCCAGCGCCACCAGCGCTAGGGCGAAGAGCGAAGTACGCTGTCCCACGAAACCTCCTCGACCGGTGCCACAGAGTTCACCACGGTGAGTCGCACGAAAACCCCCATATGCTGCGGTTCATTCGGCGCCCCCGCAAGAAGGGGCCCGCCAGGCTAATTTGAAACGCGCCCCCGCCCCTTGCCCCGACCCCAACACCCCGGAGGCCGTTCATGAGCGTGGACCGCCGCACCTTCCTCGAGCGCACCGCCGCCGCCACCGCCGCCCTCGCCTGGCCCAGCGCTCCCCCCTCGACGCGTCGCTCCGACGACCTCGCTCCGATTTTCACCGAGATCGAAAAGCGCCACGACGAAGCCGTGTCGCGCCTGCAGGAGTGGATCCGGCAGCCGTCCATCGCCGCCGAGAACCGCGGCGTGAACGAGGGCTGCGAGCTCACCATGCGCCTGCTCAAGGACGCGGGCTTCGACCCGGTGACGAAGATCCCGAGCGACGGCCAGCCCGGCATCTTCGCCACGCTCGACGCCGGCGCCCCGCGCACCCTCGGCCTCTACTTCATGTACGACGTGAAGCAGGCCGATCCCGCTGAGTGGTCGTCCCCGCCCTGGGACGCCGCCCTCGTCGACCGGCCGGGGCTCGGCAAGGTGATCATGGGCCGCGGGGCCGTGAACCAGAAGGGCCCCGAAGCGACGTTCCTCGCCGCGCTGCACGCCATCCGCGCCGCGGGCAGGAAGCCGCCGCTCAATTTCGTGCTCGTGGCCGAGGGCGAGGAGGAGATCGGCTCGCCCCACTTCCCTCAGATCGTGCGCCGGCCCGAGGTGCAGGCCGCCCTGCGGCGCGTCGCGGGGATCTTCATGCCCTCGGCGGCGCAGGCGTCCGACGGCCAGGTGACCATCACGCTGGGCGCCAAGGGCGTGATCGAGTGCGAGCTGGTCTCGAGCGGGGAGCGCTGGGGTCGCGGGCCCAAGAAGGACATTCACTCGAGCAACAAAGCGCGCGTGGACAGCCCGGCGTGGCATCTGGTCGAGGCGCTCGCGACGCTGGTCTCGCCCGACGGCAACGAGCCGGCGATCGACGGTTATGCCGACAAGGCCCGCGCGCTGTCGGCGAGTGAGAAGGCGATGGTAGCGACGGCGGCGCGCCGCCTCGACGAGGCGGTCGCGAAGCGGGAGATGGGCGTGGATCATTGGGTGCACGACGTGAGCTGGGTCGAGGCGCTGGAGCGCCTCGTGTCGCGCCCCACGGTCAACATCGAGGGCCTGGTCGGGGGCTACACCGGTCCGGGCGGCAAGACCATCCTGCCGCATCGCGCGGTGGCGAAGCTCGACCTGCGGCTCGTGCCCGACATGACGGCGGCCGAGTCGCTGGCGGCGCTCAAGGCGCACCTCGCCAAGCGGGGCTTCGGCGATATCGAGGTGAATATGACGGGTGGCTACGATCCCACGACCACGCCGGGCGACGCCGCGCTCATCAAGGCGCAGGTCGCCGTGTACCGGCGCTCAGGGATCGATCCCGTGATCCTGCCGCGCATCGCGGGCTCCTGGCCGGGCTACGTGTTCACGGGCGATCCGCTGCGGCTCCCGGCCGGTCATTTCGGGCTGGGTCACGGCAGCGGCGCGCACGCGCCCGACGAGTATTACGTGATCGAGTCGCAGAACGCCGCCGTGCGGGGGATCGACGGGGCAGCGCGCTCCTATGTCGAGTATCTGTACGAGGTGGCGCGGGGGTGAGGCTCGGGAGGGGGCAACAAAAACCGCCGGGCGCGCAATCCGCGCCCGGCGGTGCTCTTTTCGCGTGAAGACCGCTACTCCCGCGCCTGAACCTCGAAGCTGTTGATCGGGAGGTGAGAGAACACCTTGTCCGCAGCAATGGAGGGCGACGCGCACCCGGTCGGCCGGTCGTTGATCACCTGGCCCAAACGGCCAAAGCGCCGCATGTCGATCCAGCGGTGGCCACCCTCGTACAGCAGCGAGTAGAATCGCTGCTTCAAGAGCTCGTTGACGAACACCGGATCGGTGCTGCCGGTCGTCACCGTGGTGGGGTTCAGGCCGCCCGACGTCTGTCGAATAAAGTTCAAGTCGCTGATGGCCTGTGCCTTGACGCCCGTTGCGGCGAACCAGTTGGCCTCCGCGTCGAGCAGGATCAGCTCCTCGTTCCGAATGATCGGGATCGGGGAGTTCGGGCTCGCATACCGCGTCCACGAGAGATCCGACGACAGGCAGGCGAGTGAGAACGCCGCACGCGTCGTCACCTTCGCCAGGAAGCGTTTGTCCTGAGCACCACCGGGCTGGAGCTCGACGCTGTCGGCGACGGATGGGTGGGCCAGATTGATGGCCGTTGCCGGGTCCTGAAAGAGCCCATTGGGGAGATCCTGATTCCCGGTGCTGAAGACGTTGTATGCGCCGAGGTCCAGGGACGCCGCGGTGCTCATGAACGATTGCGATAGTGCCGTCAGGACCGAGTCCCAGCAGGCTACGCAGGAGGTCCAGCCGGCCGACCCATATGACGTCTGCACCGCTCCGGGCAGCGCTCCGAGGCTCGCCCGGTAGGCCCGCACGCGGGCCGCCAGCGCGCGATTGACCTGCAGGAACGTCGCTGGCGTGGTGAACCCGGCGAAGCCCGGGCCGGGATCGAATGCGAACTCCGACCCGGCGTTCTGCAGGTTGGTCTTCGCCGAGTCGAGAATGGCGATCACGGCCTTGTACGCGGAATCGTTGGACACGAGCGGCGCCAGCGGCTGGTCGATGGCGCGGTTCACGTCGATCGGGATCGAGTCCTGGGTATGCGCGTTCAACACGTTCAGGAAGGCCACCGCCTGGACCGTCTGTACGTAACCGCGGACGCCGTTCTTCTCGGGGTCGGTGATCTGGGCCGAGCCGATCACGTTGAGGATGGCATAGCCGGCCGCGATGGTGCGGTACTCGGGCTGCCATTGGCCGCCGCCGAAGGCGTTGTTGCTCGCGTCGAGCGGTCCCGCCAGGAGCTCGGTGGTGAACCGGGGATCGGCGGTGTCGAGGCGGTAGCCCTCCCGTCCGATGATCGCCGCCTTGAGCACCCAGTTCGCGTAGTCCGTGCGCAGCGCCGCCAGGAGGCCGACCGCTGCCGCATCCACCTGGGCACGCGTCGCGTTCGGGCCGATGGAAGGCGGGCTGTTCGGGTTCGTGATGTCGAAGTTGCAGGCCGCGACCGCCAGGGCGCCTGCCACGGTCAGCGCGACGAAGGTTCGAGTGTTGTACGTGCGCATGGTCAGAACCCCACGTCGATCGAGAAGAAGAAGCTGCGATTCGGCGGGAAGGGCGCCACGTCGATGTTCCGCCCAATCGCCTGGTTGCCGAAGTTCGAAACCTCGGGGTCGAGTCCCTTATACGGCGTGAACCGCAACAAATTGCGGCCGCTGAACGAGATCCGCGCCGTGCGCATGCCGAAGTGCTGCGGGACGCTCGGCGGCAGATCGTAACCGACGGTGAGCTCGCGCAGTTTCAGGTACGATCCGTCCTGGACGTAGACCTTGGTCTGCGGATTCGCGGAGTCCGCCCATGTGGAGATCCGGGTGTCTCCCGCCGGCACCTGGTCGACGGAGTTTCCGAACGCGTCGTACAGCAGCTGCGTCAGGTTGATGATGTCCCCGCCGTGCTTCCACTCCCACGTGAAGCCGAGACTGAGTTGCTTGTAAGTCAGGTCACTCGACAACCCTGCCCGGAAGTCCGGGTTGGCGTCGCCGACATGGCCCTCGGAGCCGACGATCTGCGTCGCCGACTTCCCCTGCTCGATGCGGAAGGCGCCGAGCGACGTGCCAAACCCCAGGGTGTTGAACGCCGGCACAGGGAGACTGTCGACGTTGTTGCGACTCAGGTCGAAGGTGCCGCGGATGATCCAGTTCACCTCGGGCTTGCGCACGGGGGAGACCTCGGCGGCGATTTCGATGCCCCTGTCGCTCAGCTGCGCCCCAGGAGCATTGAAGATGCGGCTCGCATAGCCGGTGGAGGGGGCGAGGGACTGGACCAGCAGCAGGTCGGTAATGGTTTTCCGGTAGAGCGACACGCTGAGCGTGGCGAACTCCTTGCCGAAGGTCGCGTCCAGACCGGCTTCGATCTCCGTGTTGCGCTCCGGCTTGATGTTTGGGTCGCCGAGCTGCAACGCCGGGAACTGCCCGAACTGCCCCCCGACCACCTGAGTGCTGTCGACCACGTAGCGGCCGCCGAATAGCGGCGGGTTGCCGGTCTGGCCCCAAGCCGCGCGCAGCTTCAACTCGTCGACACCGCCCAGCGGCTGCACGAAGCGGTAGGACGCGGCCGCCTTCGGGAAAAAGTAGAATTTCCGCGGATCGCCGTTCACGCTAGAGCGGTCGGCGCGGATCCCGGCCGTCAGCAGCAGGCGTTGGTCCGCGAGCAAGACCTCTTCCTGGCCGTAGATCCCCATGTTCTTCACGGGTTGCTCGGACTGCGAAGACGTCAGGCTGGTGGCTTGGCTGACGTTCTGAAGACCGAGAGCGATCGTGCGCCCCACGAGGTTGGTGAGGTTGAGATCGCGGTTCTCGTACTGAAAACCGGCCGACGTGGTCGCCTGAAAGGCGTTCGAGGCGGGCGTGTAAGTATGCACCGCGCTCCCGACGAGGTTGAGTCGCAGATCGTTCGCCTTCCCCAGCACGACGGTGCCCGGTTGACCGTCGAACGGCTCATACTGGAGGTTGGCCGGCGACAGGACATCGTTGCGCTGACTGAAGAAATCGAGACCGCCCGTCAGGTTGAACACGAGATGTTGGGTGGGCGTGGTGACGACATCCACCTTCGCCGTGGACGTGCCCAAGATGCGCCACACGTCTTCCGAGTTCTTGAGCTCCGCGAACGTCTGAAGCGGGTTCGATGGCGCGAACGGATTGACCGGGTACACGCCGTTCACGGGACGCAGGTCGAGGAAGCTCGGCGTCGTCGGATACACGAGATACGTGCTCGTCCCGGTGTTGTCGTTGTTCGAGATCCCGCGTTTCGAGAGGTCGTGGATCGCGTTGAGGTTGAGGCTCACCTTGAACCGCGAGCCCAAGGCCTGGTCCAGGTTCGCGCGGATCGACTGTTTCTGATAGCCTGTGTTGGGCGCGATCCCGCCGTCTTTCTTCACGAGGCCCGACAAGTAGTAGGTCGTCTGATCGTTTCCACCGGTCACGCTGGCGTCGGTTTCGGCGGAGAGCTGATGCTCTCCGTACAGCGGCTGCTCGTTGTCGAAGAAGGGGCACTTACCGCCCGGCAGGTTGCAGAGACCCCGGATCACGGTGCGCGTAGCCGTGTCCCGCGGGACTTTAGGAGCGAACACGCCGAACGCCTCCGTCGTGTCGTTGAACTTCCGGGCGCCCATCTTGTTCGCCACGCCGAACGTCCCGAAGCGCTGCGCCACGCTGAACCGCGGAGCGCCGGGGCGGCCGCGCCGGGTGGTGATGATGATCACCCCATTGGCGGCTTGCGATCCATAGATCGCCGCAGCCGACGCACCCTTCAGCGTCTGGATGTCCTGGATGTCGTTCGGATTCAGATCGGCGAGGCGGTTGACGGGATTGTCTTGGTTGGAAGCGTTCCCGCCCCCCGCCGCCGCGGTGATGGCGTTCATGTTGCTCGCGATGGCATCGTTCGCAATCACCAGGCCGTCCACCACGATCAGCGGGTCGACGCCGGCGTTGATGGTCGTCACGCCGCGGAACGCAATCTGGCCTCCGCCCCCGGGCGCGCCCGAGTTCATCTGCACCAAAGCCCCAGGAACCTTCCCCTGCAGCGCGCTTTCGAGCGTCTGAGTCGGCGCCCGATTCAACTGCGCGGCGCTCACCGTTGTCACGGCGTTGGCCAGGTTGCGCTGCTCGACACCCGTCGCCTGACCCGTGATCACCACCGCCTCGAGGTTGAACACGTCCTGCTCGAGCCGGGCGGTGACGTCGCCCACCCCGGCCGCGACCGGGATCTGCGCGTGCTTGAAGCCGACAGCGCGGACCAGCAGGGTCACCGCCCCCTCGGGTGCCGAGAGCGAGAACTCGCCCCGGTCGTTGGTGAGCGCGGTGATCGGTGTCCCCGCAACCGCCACCGACGCGCCGGCGGTGGGCTCCGCCGTCGCCGCACTCACGACTTTTCCGCGGATGGAACGCTGCTGAGCCGCCGCGCCGAGGCCGACGGCGAGACTCAGCGCGAGCGTGACAAACGAGGCACGTGGCATCACGATCCCTCCTGACCTGGTTACGCCCCACGGAACGGCAAGCGCCCGCTACGTTGCGCGCGATTCCCGAGGTCCGCAAGGAGGGGAGGTCAGGGCGCGACCGCCGAGGCCGCTGCCCGCCGCGCCCGCAGGCCCGCGTATACGGGCGGCCCCGCCAAGGCGAGCAGCACCGCCACCACCACGCCCGGCAACCCGATCGCCCGGCTCCGCACCTCGAGCACCAGACCCGCGACGAGCACCACCAGCGGCAGCGACGCGAGCGCCACGAGCCACGGTACACCGAGCGGCACGCGGAACGCGCCCCGCAACGTCGGCTCCGCGCGCCGCAGCCGGATCAGCGCCGCGAACTCGAGCCCGAGCGCCGCC